>DASQIF010000067.1:0-6825 GCA_035631715.1 Candidatus Acidiferrales bacterium | reverse complement strand
GCACTTCCTCACGTTCTTCATCGGCTTCAACATGGCGTTCTTCCCGATGCACCAGCTCGGCCTCGAGGGGATGCCGCGCCGCACGTACCACTACGTGCAGTCGCCGGAGTGGGGCATGCTCAATCTCATCTCCACGATCGGCGTCTACATCATCGCGATCTCGGTCGCGATGTTCATCTTCAACTTCGTCTCGAGCGTCCTCATGAAGAACGGCAAGGTCGCGGACGACGACCCGTGGGAGGGCGACACGCTGGAGTGGGCGACCCCGTCGCCGCCGCCGGCGTACAACTTCGCGCGCATCCCCGTGGTCCACAGCGCGCGTCCGCTCAAGGAAGATATCGGCGCGACCGTCGCGCACTAGCTCGGCCCGCCGTGGCGCGACTCCTGTACTCCGCGATCACCTCTGTCGACGGCTTCGTCGCGGACGAGGGCGGGAACTTCGACTGGGCCGCGCCGGACGAGGAGGTGCACCAGTTCGTGAACGATCGCGAGCGCGAGGTCGGCACGTACCTCCTCGGGCGGCGCATGTACGACGTGATGAAGTTCTGGGAGACCGCCGACGCGCAGCCGGACGAGCCGCCAGTGTTCCACGACTACGCGCGCATCTGGCGGGGCGCTGACAAGATCGTGTACTCGGCGAGCCTCGACCGCGCGACGACCGCGCGCACGCGTCTCGAAAGACGGTTCGACGCCGATGCGGTGCGCCGCCTGAAGGCGCAAGCGCCCGCCGATGTTTCGGTGGGTGGTCCGCACCTCGCGGCAGAGGCGCTGCGGGCGGGCCTCGTCGACGAGCTGCACCTGTACCTCATGCCGCACGTCATCGGTCGTGGCAACGCCGCGCTGCCGCAGGACGTCCGCCTGCGGCTGGAGCTCGTCGATCAGCGCCGATTCGGGAGCGGAGTGGTCTACCTCGCTTATCGCATTAGTCTCGACGAGTGACCCCCGGCCCTCGATATCGCGCGCTCGTCTATCTCACGCTCGTCGTGGCGTTCCTCGTCGTCGTGTGGGGCGGCGTCGTGCGCGTCTCCGGCTCGGGCCTCGGCTGCCCCGACTGGCCGACATGCCACGGACAGTTCCTCCCCAGCCTCGACGTCGCGACGCGGATCGAGTGGTTCCACCGCTTCCTCGCGGTGAGCGGCGGCCTCACCCTCGCGGCGCTCGGCATCGTCACGATCGCGTACCACCGCGCCGACCGCGCCCTCCTGTGGCTCGTCGTCGCGGCCGGCGCGCTCTACGTCTTCCAAGCCGTGCTCGGCGGCATCACCGTCCTTCTCGAGCTCCCCGACACCTGGGTCACGGCGCACCTCGCGAACGCCGAGCTGGTCCTCGCGGTGCTCACGATCGTCGCAGTGCGCGTGCGCTGGCCGCAGATCGCGGTCGCGCGCCAGCGCGGCGCGCCGTGGACGGCCCTGCTGCTCGCGGCGGCCATCGGCACGTACGTCCTCATGCTCACCGGCGCGTACGTGCGCGGCGACGGCGCGACGACCGCGTGCACGACGTGGCCGCTGTGCGATTCGGAGGCGTTCCCGATCTTCGGCCCGCAGGCCATCCACATGGCGCACCGCTGGGTCGCCGCGATCGTCGGCGTGCTCGTGCTTGCCGCGTGCTGGGAGTCATGGCGGCACCGCCGCGAGTCCGAGGGTCTCGGCGCGCTCGCGGTGACGACGGCCGTGCTCCTCGTGGCGCAGGTGATCCTCGGCGCGCTGAACCCGCTCTCCTCGTTCTCACCATGGGCGCTCGGCGCGCACCCCGCGGTCGCGTCGCTGCTGTGGTGCAGCGTCGTTGCGATGACCGTCGTCGCATGGCATCCCTCGCTCCCGTCGCGCGAGATGGTGGGCGACCTCGTCGCGCTCACGAAGCCGTCGATCATGTCGCTGCTGCTCCTCACCGCCCTCGGCGGGATGTTCCTCGCGTCGCGCGGCGTCCCGTCGTTCGACATCCTCGCGGCGACGCTCATCGGCGGTGCCGCGGCTTCCGGTGGCGCGTCGGCGCTGAACCACTACTTCGACCGCGATATCGATGAACAGATGCGGCGCACGAAGCGCCGGCCGCTCCCGTCGCAGCGCGTGCCCGACGAGTGGGCCATCGGCATCGGCATCTCGCTCAACGTGATGGCGTTCGCGGTGCTCGCCATTTGGACGAACGTGCTCGCGGCGTCGCTCGCGCTCCTCGGCACGCTCTTCTACATCTTCGTCTACACGCTCTGGCTCAAACGGACGACGGTGCAGAACATCGTCATCGGCGGCGCGGCCGGCGCGATACCGCCGCTCGTCGGTTGGGCCGCGGTCACCGGCTCGCTCGACCTCGAGGCGTGGCTGCTGTTCGCCATCGTCTTCTTCTGGACACCCGCCCACTTCTGGGCGCTCGCGCTGCTCATCCGCGACGACTACGCGCGAGCGGGCATCCCGATGCTGCCGGTGGTGCGCGGCGACGAGGCCGCGACGTTCGGGATCTTCACGTACGCGCTCAGCCTCATCCCGCTTTCGCTCCTGCTCTTCGTGACCGGCGGCCTCGGCCTGGTCTACCTGGTGGCCGCGATCGCGCTCGGCCTGGTGTTCGTGGGCTACGCCGTGCGTCTCATGCGCGCCGCGGTCGAGCGTCGCCGCGCGGTCGCGCGCGGCGTGTACCTGTACTCGCTGCTCTACCTCGCGCTGCTCTTCGTCGCGATCATGGTGGACTCGTCATTGAGACTCTGACCATCGTCCTGGCCGTCCTCACCGGGGCGGTCTACGCGCGCGGCGTGCGCCTGACCCGCCGCCCGTGGGTCTGGTGGCGCACCACATGCTTCTTCCTCGGCCTCGCGACGCTCGTGCTCGCGCTCGCGTCCGGGATCGAGCTCATCGCCGGCGATCTGTTCTCCATCCACATGCTCCAGCACATGCTCCTCACCATCGTCGCGGCGCCGCTGCTCATGCTCGGCGCGCCGGTGCGTCCGCTCCTGTCCGGCCTGCCGCGCATCGTTCGCACCGCGGTGGTGCGGCCGCTTGCCGGCGCGCCCGCGGTGCGCGGGCTGCTGCACTTCCTCCGACACCCGCTCGTCGCGGTCGTGGTCTACGTCGGGGGCATCTACCTCTGGCACTGGCCTTCGCTCTACGACGCCGCGGTCGAGAACGACGCCCTCCACGCGCTCGAGCACGCGCACTTCTTCATCGGTGCCCTCTTGTTCTGGAGCGTGGTCATCGACCCGCTGCCCTTTCGCGGCACCCTGCCGTACGCGGCGCGCATCGTGTACCTGCTGCTCGCGGGCGCGGCGCAGAACACGCTGCTCGGCGGGATCCTCTCGTTCTCGACCCGCGTCCTGTACTCGCACTACGGCGCGAGCGCGGCGCGGCTCGGCGTCGACGCGCTCACCGACCAGCGCGTGGGCGGCGCGATCATGTGGGTCCCCGGCGACACGATCTTCCTCATCGCCGCGTCCGGCGCGTTCTTCATCTGGCTCGAGACGGAGGAGCGCGAGCAGCGACGCCGCGAGCGCGGTACGCTGCGGGCGTGATCCCCCGGCTGGCCATCGCCCTGTACGCCCTTGTGCTCGTCGCGTCGTCCTGCTCGCAGGCGGCCGACACCGTGCCCGCCGACGTGCAGCTCACCGTGACGCTGAAGGACTACACCGTCACGCTCAGCTCACCGACGGTGAAGGCCGGCACGGTGAAGATCGGCGTGCAGAACTCGGGCGCGATGGCGCACCAGTTCGACCTCATCAAGACCGACCTCGCCGCCGACAAGCTGCCGATCGACGGCGGCTCGGGCACGGCGAAGACGGACGGCCTCGTGAAGCAGGTGCTGAACATCGGCGTCGGCAAGGTCGCGGTCGTCACGGCCGACCTCGCGGCCGGTCATTACGTGATCATCTGCAACGTGGCCGGCCACTATCAGCTGGGGATGCACGCGGACCTCACCGTCCAGCCGTAGTCAGGCACCCTTCGTGTGCGCGTAATCGAGGAACTCGATATTCCCCGGCGAATGGCCGGCGCGTGTGAGCAGGATCGCCGCATCGGATCGCTGCTGCTGGCTATGCGTGACGATGTGCACGAGGAAGTACCAGAGCGGGAAGCCGGCCTTCTCGCGTTCGTCGCTCCACGCCGCCGCAAGCGCCGCATCATCGAGCTTCGCCAGCCACGCGCGCATCTCGCGTTCGTCGCGAGCCCAGTGCGCCGCGAGGGAGGCGACGTCCGGGTAATCGCCTGGCTTGAGCTCGACGCTCGGCCCCCATTCCTCCTTGGGGCGCTTCTGCAGTCGGAGCCGCCAGCTCCATTCGACGTCGAGGGTGTGGACGAGCGTGGCACGCAGATCACGGTCTGTGATGTCGCTCGGAGCCGTCCATTGCTCAGGCGTGAGCTCTGATGCCACCTTGAGGAGATGCCGATCGGCCCAGTAGTTGAATCCGTAGAGCTCGAGGATGTCGCCCCTGCGCAAGCCCGTGATGCTACGGCGCGGTGCGGACGGTAGGCTACGTCACCGTCCAGCCCTGCCTCGGGCGGCCCCTCCCGCGAGCAGCGACCTCAGCAGCTCTTCGACCTTGTCCAGGTTCGCTTCGATGCCGTCGTACTTCTTCATGTGGTCGCGACCGGCCTTGTCGCGGAACGCCATCCGCCACGTCAATGTCGTCGCGCCGCCGGTCTCGTGCAGCTCCAGCGTCTCGACGGCCTCCACGCCGGGCCACCCGTCAAAGATCCACGTTTCGACGGTCCGCGTCGGCGGCTCGACCTTCAGGTATGTCCCACGGAACGACATCTCCGTTCCGTCGTCGGTCACCATGACGAAGTGGTAGTTCCCTCCGACGCGCAGGTCGATCGAGCACTCCGTCACCGTCTCCCCGTACGGAGCGAAGGTCTTCCGGACATGCTCCGGCTTCGTGAACGCGTCGAAGACGAGCTGGATCGGAGCATCGAAGGTTCGCGTTATCACGATCTCGAGCTCGTTCGGGAACTCGATGACTGCCCGCCCACGCCGATCAGCTGTCATGGCGCCCTGCCTGTCGCTGTAGCTCTTTGAGGTAGTCGTCCACGCGTTCGAGTCGCGCGTTCATCGCCTTCTCATACTTGGCCAGCCACTTGCGAAACGGCCGAAGGCGCGCCGGCTCCAGGCGGTACAGCCGGCGGCGCCCGACCGCCCGGCACCTGACGAGCCCGACCTCACTGAGGACCCGGAGATGCTTCGACACCTGCGGTTGGGACATCGATAGGTCATCCACGAGCGCGCCGACCGCCCTCTCGCCGGTGATGAGCGCGTCGAGGATCTCGCGGCGATGCGCGTCCGCAACCGCGTTGAAGACGTCGGACGTAGTCGCGGACCGCGGCACGGCGCCAACATATGCCTATATTGGAATATGTCAAGCTGGCCATCCGGCCGCGAAGCGTCCGACCCTAGGATTCGCGCCCATGAGCTCTCGCCTGACCGTCGCGATCCTTTTCACTGCCGCCGCGTGCTCCTCCGCCAACCCCGCACCGAGCGCGGCGGCGGTCGCCGCGTCGGGCGCACGCGAGATCGACCTCGCCGGCACCCCCACGCCGTCGGTCGTGTTCGCCTTCGACTCGATCTGGGTCGGCGCCAGCGACAAGGGCGACCTCATCCGTCTCGACAAGACCGATGGCCACGTCCTGCGGCGCGTCCCCGTGGGCGATCGCAGCAAACTGTCGGCGCGCGCACGCAATTACCACGGCGTGCCCATCGCGATCGCGGCGGGCTTCGGTTCCATCTGGACGGCCGGCGCGGACGAGATGCTATATCGCGTCGATCCAACGACGGGCAACACCAGCGCTGCACCCATCGGCGTGATCGGTACGGCGATCGCCGTGAGCGACGATGCGGTCTGGATCGCCGCATACGACGACGGAGAGCTTGTGCGCTTCGACCCCGCCGCGAACAAGATCACCGGAGCCGCGAACGGTCTCGGATCGCTCGAGGGCCTGACGTTCGCATTTGGCAGCGTGTGGGCGACGAGCCGCAGCGGCCACGAGCTCTTGCGATTCGACACAAAGACTGGACTCGTCACGGCGCGTATCCCGATCGATCGCAACCCGGCGTGGGTCACGAGCGGCGCGGGCGCGGTCTGGGTGACGAAGGACACACCGCGCAGTCTCGTACGGGTCGATCCGGTGACGAACGCGATCACCGCGACCTACCCGGCGGACAACTGGGGCGCCGGTGTCGGCGTCGCGTACGCCGACAACATGCTCTGGCTCGGCAACGTGGCGCGCGTGGATCCGGCGAGCGGGAAGACGACCGGTCGCGAGACGACGGCATCAGCCGAGGAGCAGCTCGCGATCGCCGTGGGGGGCGGGTCGCTGTGGATCGTGGGGACGACGAAGGTCCGGCAGGTGCCGGTCAGCAAGCTGCGCTAGCTATTTCAGCGTGAGGAGCCACTGCACGATGTCGTGCACCTGCTCGTCGGAGAGGCCGTAGTTCGGCATCTGCGTGCCGGGCTTCACCGCGGGCGGGTTCTTGATCCACTTGGACAGGGTGTCCTCGTTCACCGGCGACACCGCGCCGCCGGCGATGCTCTTCTTGCTCGCGACGTGCGTCAGCTCCGGTCCGACCTTGCCGCCGGCGGACGTGCCCTGCACGGTGTGGCATCCGGTGCAGGGGAGCGAGAGGAACGTCTCGCGACCCTTCTTCGTCGCGGGATCGTTCAGGCGGTTCGCCTCCGCCAACGCACCCTGCGCCCACTTCGCGTAGTCGTCCGGCGTGTGCACGACGAGCGTGATGAGCATGTCGGCGTGCCCGGTGCCGCAGAACTCGAAGCACTGCCCCTTGTAGGTGCCGGGCTGGTCGGCCTGGATCCAGAGATCGGTGTGGCGCCCGGGCACCGCGTCCTTCTTACCGCCG
>DASQIF010000066.1:0-3979 GCA_035631715.1 Candidatus Acidiferrales bacterium | reverse complement strand
CGATGCTCGGCTTGTCGCGCAGCTCGACCGATACGGTCACCGTGTGTCCGTCGCGCACCGATACGCGGTTGCAGTGCGCAGAAAAAGCGAAGCCCGCGTTGCGGAAGGCCGTGCCATCCCATGAGCCGAGGAACTTCTTCGCCTCCTGCTCCATCTTCTCTTCCTCTTCGCCGATGAAGGGAACGACGTTATCGAGCGCGTCGAGAGACGCGACACCGGGGTAACCTGCGCCGGAGAGCGCCTGCATCGTGGTGACGACGACGCGCTCGATGCCGAATGCGCGATGCACCGGAGCTGCGGCGAGCGCGAACGTGATCGCGGAACAGTTGCCGTTCGTCACGAGCGAGCCGGACCAGCCGCGTTTCCTGCGCTGCACGTCGAGCGCGGCCGCGTGGTCCGGGTTCACCTCGGCGATGATGAGCGGCACGTCGGCGTCCTGGCGGTGCGTCTTGACGTTGGAGAACACGTGGTGGCCGCTCTTGGCAAGCGTCGCCTCCCACTGCTCGGCCGCCTCGGTCGGCAGGGCCGAGAAGCAGATCTCGGCGTCGAGGTCGTCGCGCGTCGCCTCGAGCCTCATGTCCGCGATGCCGTCGGGCATGTCGGCGCTGAAATGCCAGGCGGTCACGTCGCCGTACCGCTTGCCGGCCTTCGCATCCGAGGTCGTGAGAGCGGAGATCTCGAACCACGGATGGCCCGCCAGCAGGCTGATGAAGCGCTGCCCGACCGTGCCGGACGCGCCGAGGACCGCGACCTTTCGCCTGCGCACGCGGCTAGTGTGCGGCATCGGAATATCTCGGCGCGCGACGTGTTTGCTATGAACAATGCAGATCGGCATCGACAGCTTCGCCCTGGCGTACGACGACGCGCAGCTCGGCGTCGCGCCCGTCGATCACATGCGCCACCTCATCGACCAGATCGCGTACGCGGACGAGGTCGGGCTCGACGTCTTCGGCGTCGGCGAGCACCACCGCAAGGAGTTCCTCGACGAGGCACCGGCGGTCATCCTCGGCGCGGCCGCGGCGCGAACGAAACGCATACGGCTCACGAGCGCGGTCGCCGTCCTCAGCGCGGCCGATCCGGTTCGCGTGTTCCAGCAGTTCGCCACGCTCGATCTGATCTCGCAGGGTCGGGCGGAGATGGTCGTCGGCCGCGGGTCTTTCATCGACGCCTTTCCACTGTCCGGCCTGAAGCTCGAGGACTACGACGACCTCTTCGCGGAGAAGCTCGAGCTGCTGCTGAAGCTGCGCGACGAGGAGCACCCGCAGTGGTCGGGTCAGTTCCGCCCGCCGCTCACCGGACAGGGCGTGTACCCGCGGCCGGTGCAGGACCCGCTGCCGATCTGGGTCGGCGTCGGCGGCACGCCCGCGTCGTTTGTGCGCGCCGGCCTGCTCGGCCTGCCGCTCATGGTCGCGATCATCGGCGGCGAGACGCATCGCTTCCGACCGCTCGTCGATCTGTATCGCGAGGCCGGCCGACGCGCGGGGCACGCGCCGGAGAAGCTCACCGTGGGCATGCACAGCCTCGGCTACGTCGCCGACACGAAGAAGGAAGCGGTCGAGGACTTCTACCCGGGGTTCGCGCGCGTCATGACCGACATCGGGAGGGAGCGCGGCTGGGCACCGATGACCCGCGCGCAATTCGACGCGAACCTCACGTCAACGGGCGCGTGGCTCCTCGGCGAGCCCGAAGAGGTCGCTGAGAAGATCCTCCGCCACGCCGAGGCGCTCGGCGGCCTGGTCCGCGTGACGTTCCAGATGAACGCCGCGTCGGTGCCCCACGAGAAGCTCCTGCACGCGACCGAGCTCCTGGGCGCGAAGGTCGCGCCGATCCTGCACAAAGAAGGCGTGACGGCCGCCGTCTAGGACGCGTGGAACTCCGCGTGGACGGCCTGCACCGCGCGCTCGCGATCGGCCTCAGCGACGACGAACGAGATGTTCTCTTCGCTCGATCCTTGCGCGATCGCGACGACGTTCACCTTCCCGCGGCCGAGCGCCCCGAAGAGCCGCGCCGCGACCCCCGGCGTGCCGCGCATGCCCTCCCCCACCGCGGCGACGATCGCGACGGGTGCGTCGACGACGACGCGCTCGACGTCGTGACGCCGCAGCTCCGCGCTGAACATACGCTCGAGCGCCGGCCGCAGGCGCTCGCCGGACTCCGCGGGGACGACGAGGCAGATCGAGTTCTCCGATGAGGACTGGCTGATCATGAGGACCGAGACCTTCTCGGCGGCGGTCGTGTCGAACACGCGCGCCGCGAAACCGGGGACACCGCTCATGCCCGCGCCCTGCACGGTGATGAGCGCGAGGTTCCCGAGCGAGGTCGTCGCCTTCACCACGCTGCCGTCGTACACCGGGTCGGCGGTGATCGTCGTGCCCGGGTCGGCCGGCGCGAACGTGTTGAGGATGCGCACCGGGATGCGCGCCTCGATCGCGGGCAGCACCGTGCGCGGGTGGATGACCTTCGCGCCGAAGTACGAGAGCTCCGCGGCCTCCGCGTAGGACATCCGCGCGAGCGGCTTCGCGTCCTTCACGATGCGCGGATCGGCACTCATGACGCCGCTCACGTCGGTGTAGATGAGCAGCTCGTCGGCGTGCACCGCCGCCGCGAGCACGGCCGCCGAGTAGTCCGAGCCGCCACGACCGAGCGTCGTCGTGACGCCCTCGGCGGTGCCCGCGAGGTAGCCGGTCACGACGGGCGTCGTCCCGTTCGCCAGGCGCGGCACGAGCTCACGCTGCGCGCGCGTCCGCGTTTCCTCGAGCAGCGGGCTGGCATGCCCGAATTGATCGTCCGTGACGATGATCCCTTCGGCCGATAACGCCTCGGCCTTCGTGCCGCGCGTGTTCAGGAGCGCGGCGACGATCGGCGCGGAGACGCGCTCGCCGTATGTGACGATCGCGTCCAGCGTCCGCGGCGTGCACTCGCGCAGGATCGCGACGCTGTGCAGGAGGCTCACGGCGCGGTCGGTGAGCGTCGCGATCTCCGAGAGCGTCTCGGCGCCCGACACGCCAAGCAGGTCGGCGACGAGATTGCCGTGCGCCTTCTGCAGGTCGCGGAGGATGCGCTCCGCCTCCGCGCCGCGTCCCGCCTCGGCCTCGCGCGCCGCGATGTGCAGCGCGTCGGTCGTGCCGGCCGTCGCGGAGACCACGACGACGCGGTCGCCCTGCATCCCGCCGACGATGCGCGCGAGGCTTTCGAGCGCCGTCGGCGAGGCGACCGATGTGCCGCCGAACTTCAGGACGGTCCGGGTCAACGCTCGCTCCGCGCGATGGCGATCACGTCGCCGAGTATGGCCGAGGCCGTCGCCTCACCGCCCGCGCCCGGCCCGCTGAAGACGAGCGTGCCGGCGATGTCGGTCTCGATCCGGATCACGTTCGTCGGTCCCGTGGCGCGGCCCTCGAGCGAGTCGAGGGCGACCTCCTCCGGTCCGACGCGCGCCTTCGTGGCCTTCTCGCCGAAGTCGGCCGTCGCGAGATAGCGGATGGTCGAGCCGCGGGCGCGCGCCGCGCCCACGTCGGCGACCGCGAGGCCGCGCAGCGTCGTCCGGCGCACGTTGTCCGGATGGAAGTGACGCCGCTCGAGCAGCGAGATGAGGATGCTGAGCTTGTACGCCGGATCGAAGCCGTCGATGTCCGCGCTTGGATCGGCTTCGGCGTAGCCCAGGCGCTGCGCCTCCGCGAGCGCCTCGTCGAACGACCGGCCGGCATCGAGCTGCGAGCAGATGTAGGTCGTCGTGCCGTTCAGTAGTCCGCGCACGACGCGCGGGCGCGAGGCGCCGAGTTGTCGGGTCGCGGCGATGACCGGGACCGCGGCGGCGACGGCGGCCTCGAAACGCAGCTGCCGCTTCGCCAGACGGGCGGCCTCGTGCAGGCGGTCCCATTCCTTGGCGACGAGCTCCTTGTTCGCGGTGACCACGTGCTTGCCGTTGTCGAACGCCGCGGTGTGGAGGTCGAGCGCGGGCGACGTGCCGCCGATGACCTCG
>DASQIF010000065.1:0-1645 GCA_035631715.1 Candidatus Acidiferrales bacterium | reverse complement strand
CGCACCCGACCTCACCTTCACCCAGCTGCGCGCGCTCTCGGCCATCGCCCATCGCGACTCGCTCCGCGTGAGCGAGCTCGCCGACGAGCTCAACATCAAGCTCGCCGCGGCGTCGGCGCTCGCGGACCGCATGACGCGACGCCAGCTCATCGTCCGCCGGACCGACACGAGCGACCGCCGCATCGTGCGTCTCGAGCTTTCGTCGCGCGGTCGCGCGCCAACGCGACGATGTCGTCCATGCCCGGATTCTTCACGACCAGTTCACATCCATACGCCAGCGTGTCGCAAAGAGGTGGAAGTGTTAAGTACTTCGCATTGCACAGATAGTTCGTGCGACATAGAGTTTCCCACCGTGTCAACCGCCGCAGCCACCCGCGCCGACACCCAGGCCGAGCTGCACGACCTCATGCGCTCGTGGCGGGCCGTCATGGCCGCCTCACGCCCGCGCTGGGGCGCCGTCGATCTCACCTTCACGCAGCTGCGCGCCCTCTCCGGCATCGCGAAACGGGACGGCCTGCGGATCACCGAGCTCGCCGAGGAGCTCGGCATCGGCCTGGCCGCGGCCTCAGCGCTTGCGGATCGCATGACGCGCCGCGGGCTCGTCGCGCGCAAGACCGATCCCGATGACCGGCGCATCGTGCGCCTTGAGGTCTCGACGCGCGGCCGCCATCTGCTCGAGCGGCTCGAGCGCGGCTCGACCGAGCATTTCGGGAAGCTGATCGCGCGTATGACCCCGCCCGAGCGCGAGGCCCTGGCGACGACGCTCCGCGCCTTCGTGCGACTCAGCGCCGAGTTCCGCGTCGAGAAGGCAACGTCAGGTCTCGTGACGGTCCGGAGGGTCTCGGGATGCTGATCACCCTGCTGCGACGCTTCGTTCCGGCGTACGGCGGCGCGGTCATTCTCGTGATGTTCCTGTTGCTGATCCAGGCCATCGGCAACCTGTACCTGCCGAACCTCAACGCCGACATCATCAACGACGGCATCGCGAAGGGCGACACCGACTACATCTGGCGGACCGGCGCGCTCATGCTCGGGATCACGGTCGTCATCGGCGCGATCTCGATCGTCGGCGTGTACTTCGCGTCGCGCGTCTCGATGGGCGTCGGCCGCGACGTCCGATCCGCGGTGTTCGACCGCGTGCAGTCGTTCTCAGCGCGCGAGATGAACCTGTTCGGGACACCCTCGCTCATCACCCGCAACACCAACGACGTGCAGCAGGTGCAGCTCCTTCTGCAGATCGCGCTCGTGTTCATGGTGAGCGCCCCGATCCTCGCGGTCGGCGGCGTCATCATGGCCGTGCGCGAGAACGCGACGCTCTCGTGGCTGCTCGTCGTGGTCATCCCGCTGATGGCCGTGGTCCTGGCGATCCTCCTCCGGCTCGCCGTGCCGCTCTTCGTCGCCGTGCAGGGCAAGATCGACAAGATCACCCAGGTGATGCGCGAGCAGATCACGGGTGTCCGCGTCGTGCGCGCGTTCATCCGCGTCGCGTCGGAGCAGCGCCGTTTCGAGGCCACGAACGCGGACCTCACCGCGACGCAGCTGCGCGTGAACCGCATCTTCGTGGTCGCGTTCCCGAGCATCCTTGGGATCATGAACCTGTCGACGATCGCGATCATCTGGTTCGGCGCGCACCTCATCGACAGCG
>DASQIF010000064.1:0-2724 GCA_035631715.1 Candidatus Acidiferrales bacterium | reverse complement strand
GTGTCGACGTCCACCTCGAACACGCGCACGTTCTTGTCCTTGCCGTGATCGGCGAGCCACTGCGTGTCGGTGAGCGCTTCGGGATGTGCGTAGTCGGGCATAGAGACACCTCCGCTGTCGCTCTATGTTCGGCGCGCGCGGTCTTCCGGCAATGGCCGTTGTGCGTCCGGCACCCCAATCCATGCGGTCAGCACATCGGGCAACGCGGTGAGGTCGTCGATGATCGCATCGGGCGATACACCCGCGTCGTCCATCGCTCCGGGATTCGTCGTTCGCCTGAGCACCGCACGCATGCCCAGCCGCTTCGCCCCCAGGATGTCGGCGTCGGTGCGGTCGCCGACCATGACCGTGTCCGCGGCACGAACGCCCGTCAGCTCGAGCGCGCGCTCGAAGATCGCGCGGTGCGGCTTCTGCCAGCCGACCGAGTGCGAGCTCGCGACCGCGTCGATCGCGTCGGCGAGACCGAAGCGCCGCCAGTCCTCCCAGACCTCGGCGTCGCCGCGCGAGAGCGTATTCGTCACGAGGGCGACCTTGAATCCCTTCGACTTGCACCACCGGACCGCGGTGAAGGCTCCCGGGACCGGCTTCGCGACGAGGTCGAGCGGCGCCGTGGCCGCCACGCGCAGTCGGTCCACGTCGATGTCATCGATCCCGATCTGGGCGTTGCGGAACCACTCCTCGTACCAGCGGTGCGTCTCCTGCCGCAGCGCGGCGTCGTCGGTGCGATCGCCGTGGTGCACTCCGAGGTCCGCGTCGAGGAAGCGGTCGTACCAGTCGCGGTCGCCGAACTCGCGGCGCAGCACCTCGCGCACGAGCTCGTTCGTCCGCTCGCGACCGATCCACCCCTCGACCAGCGTGTCGCCGACGTCGAAGAACACGGCTTTGAGGGGCACGCTCGTATCGTACGGACGCATGCTGGATTTCGAACAACTCGCGTTCATCGAGAAGTGGCGGCAGAAGGCATCGCGCGGCGTCGTCGTCGCGCTCGACGGCACGCGGGGCGACGTCATCGTGACGCTGCGCATCGGCGACCTCGGCGAGCGCCTCGACCTCCGCGGGCGCGACGCGACCGGCGCCGTGCGCAAGCAGCGTCTCGCGATCGGCGACCGCGTGTTCATGGCGGTCGAGTACGTGGCGAAGGACGTCCGCACCGGCGACGGTGTCCCCAAGGTGAGCGGCGGCCTCGTCGGGCCGAACGCGGTCGTGTCGGGCACGGTCTCGGAGACCGGTGAGGTCGCGGTCGTCGACTGCGGCGCGGCGGTCCTGGTGCGCGGCGAGACGCTCGGCTCCTACAAGGTGGGCGACGCCGTGGAGTTCACGGTCGACGGCGAGGGAAAGGCGTACCTGATCCCGACCCGGGGCTGATATAGGTCGACCTCGAGGGTCACACTCGGTGTGGCCCTCGCGGGGAGGCCGATACGGCGCTATGCGGGAAAGCCGCTGGATCTAGTTTTCGGCCCTCGCGCTCCGGACGTGGACGGTGATCGGGACCCTGCGGCGGCGCCGAGGGCGTCGGCCGGTGATGCACATCAGCTGACGTGGCCGGAGAGAGCGAGCACCCCGGGGCACATGGCGTCGGGGAGGTCTCGCATGCATACGATCGGCATCGACATCGGCAAGCGTCAGCACGTCGCCGCGGTGTGCAGATCCGGAGCGCACGTCGCCGAGCGGCGCGTCCTGCGATTCCGGGCTGACCGTGCGGGGTTCGACGAGCTGCTCGATTGGATCGGCCGCGAGGGCGAGGTCTCGCGGGTGGTGATGGAGTCCAGCGGGCACTACTGGATGCCGCTCGCCGGCGCCCTGACCCGCGCCGGGCTGCCCGTGGCCGTGGTGAACCCGGTGAGCGCGAAGTACTTCGGCCGCCGGCGCCTGCAGCGCACCAAGAGCGATCCCGCCGACGCGCGTACCCTCGCCGCACTGGGCATGGCCGACGAGCCGCGCACCTTCGATCCGCTCGCTTCCGTCGACGTCCGCCAGGCCGCGCGCTTTGCCATGCGCCTGGTGGAGGACCAGTCGCGCGTGCTCAACCGCATCGGGCGGCTCATCGATCTGGGCTTCCCCGAGCTCGGCCAGGTGTACGACGACCCGACCTGCGTGAGCGCCCTTGCGGTGCTGCGTCTCGCGCCGACCGCGCTCGTCGCGGCGCGCAAGCACCCGGCGACGCTGGCCAAGGCAGAGCGACCGGGCGGCGGGCGGCCGATCGGTCTGGCCAAGGCCATCGAGCTCATCGCTCTCGCGAGGCAAACGATCGCGCCGATCGAGCTGGAGAACCAGGTGCGCTTCGAGATGCAGACCCTCATCGAGCAACACGACCTGCTCGAGCGTCAGATCGACGCCGCGGAGTCGCGCGTGCGGATGCTCCTGGACGGCGAGCTCAGCCGCCGGCTGCAGACCATCCCCGGTGTCGGCCCGGCCACCGCTGCGACGCTCATCGCCGAGATCGGCGACATCCGCCGCTTCCACTCGCTCGACCAGCTTGTCGCGTACGCCGGCGTGCACCCGGCCGAAAAGAGCTCAGGTCAAAAGGGCGGGCCCGAGACCAGCTGGGAGATGTCCAAGACCGGCAACGCCTACCTGCGTGCGGCGCTGTATCGCATGGCCCTCGTCGGCCTGCAGCACAACCCGGTGATCCGCGACCACTACGCGCGCAAGCGCGCCGAGGGCAAGACGAAGATGAACGCCCTCGGCCACTGCATGAAGAAGGCGCTCGCGCTGGTCTGGGGC
>DASQIF010000063.1:0-17443 GCA_035631715.1 Candidatus Acidiferrales bacterium | reverse complement strand
GACAGCGCGCTCGCGCTGATGCGCGCGCGTTCGCGCGGCATGAATGTGGCGCGGCTGATCAACTTCTACGACCCCGCGACCGATCGCGTGCGGTTTCACGCGACGCGGCGCGAGCTCATCCAGGCGCAGGCCGATGCGATCGGGGTCGAGCTGCGGCAGATCGGCGTGCCGTGGGACGGGTACGAGGCGGCGTTCCGCGCGATGCTCGCGGACCTGCGCGAGGAGGGTTTCGCCGGCATCGCGTTCGGCGACATCCACCTCGCGGACGTGCGCGCGTGGTTCGAGGAACGCGTACGCGCTGCGGGCCTCGCGCATGTCGAGCCGATCTGGGGCGAGCCTTCCCGGGCATTGCTCGCGGAGTTCGTCGCCACCGGATCGCGCGCCATCGTCACCTGCGTCGAGACGCCGAAGCTCGCGGAGACGTGGCTCGGCCGCGTCATCGACGAGTCGTTCGTTCGCGACATTGTGAGTCTGCCTATCGATCCCGCGGGCGAGAACGGCGAGTACCACTCGTTCGTCTTCGCCGGCCCGCTGTTCAGAACGCCACTCCACTACCGCGCGGGCTCGCGCCGATCCGACGGGAAGTTCGTGCAGCTCGACCTCGAGCCGTAGTCTGTTCGCCGACATGGTCGACGTCCCGGTCCTCTACGCGAAGAGCGGCGACATCCACATCGCCTACACGGTCCGCGGTAGCGGCCCGGACCTGGTGTGGTGTCCCGGGTCGCTGTCCCACCAGGATCTCTATCCGCACATGCCCGAGTTCGCCGGTCTCTTCGACGGCGCGGCCCGCTTCTCGCGGGTCATTTGTTTCGACAAGCGCGGGACCGGGATGTCCGATCGGCCGGAGGGCATCGCCACGCTCGAGGCACGCATTGACGACATCCGCGCGGTCATGGACGCCGCGCAGAGCGCGAGCGCGCACATCTTCGGCGTGTCCGAGGGCGGGTCGATGGCGTGCCTCTTCGCGGCCACGTATCCGGGACGGACGCGTTCGCTCGTCCTGTACGGCACGCGGCCGCGCTGGACGCGTGCGCCGGATTACCCGTGGGGGCCGACACCGGAGGAGGCCGAGGCGAATCTCCAGGCGCGCATCGCGGAAGGCTTCAAGTCCGACTGGACGAGCGAGTCGGGCCGGCATTGGCTCGGGGCGGGCCTCAAGGACGACCCCGAGTTCATCGAGCAGTTCGTTCGCCTGCAGCGCATGGCCGCCACCCCGGCCGCGCGCGCGGCGCTCGCCCGAATGAATAACCTCATCGACGTGCGTCCGATCCTCGGCGCGATCCGCGCACCGACGCTGGTCATCGGCAAGACGGACGACCCGGTCATGCCGGTCGATGCGGCGAAGGACCTCACGTCGCGTATCGTTGGGGCGCGGAACATATCGATCGAGGGCGAGGGCCACCTCATCGGTCGCAACGCGCCGGAACTCATGGCGATCCTGAAGGAGTGGGTCACCGAGGTCACCGTCTCCGTGCCGACGGACCGATTCCTCGCGACGATCCTCTTCGTCGACCTGGTGCGCTCGACCGAGCGCGTCCGCGAGATCGGCGACGCCGCATGGCGCGATCTGCTCGCGCGGTATTACGTCGCGGCGAGGCGCGAGCTCGCGATCTACGGCGGCGTCGAGGTCGATACCGCTGGCGACGGGCTGCTCGCGCACTTCGACGGCCCGGGACGCGCAGTGAAATGCGCCGGCGCGATCGAGCGCGCGGCGCGCGAGCTGGGGCTCGAGGCCCGCGCCGGCGTGCACACCGGAGAGGTCGAGCGCGACAAGGCGGCGTTACGCGGCATCGCCGTGCACACCGCGGCGCGCATCGCCGGGCTCGCAAACGCAAATGAGGTGCTTGTGTCGAGCACGGTGCGCGACCTCGTCGCCGGCTCCGGGCTTGCGTTCGCCGACCGTGGCACGCATCAGCTCAAGGGCATCGAAGGGGAACGCCAGGTACTGGCGGTGAGCTAGGCGCTCGCGGGCGGGTTGCTCACGACCCAGGCGTCGACCTTGGCCTTGAAGCGGGCCGGCGACTTGGAGAAGGTCTTGAGGCAGCCGGGGGAACAGAACGCGTACTCGCGATCCGGCATCTCGAGCGTGAGCCCATTCTCTCGGGCATCGTCGATGTCCACGATCATGTCGCACACCGGGTCGAGCATCTTGGGGCCCGCGCCCGCGGAGGTGTCTCTCAGGCCGCGGCCGTGCCGAGGTGCGGGTTGAGCTGCTGGAGCAGACGCTCCTTGGGCATGTAGCCCACGAGACGCTGCGTCTCCCGACCGTTCTTGAACAGGATCATCGTCGGGATCGAGCGGACGCCGAAGCGACCGGCGGTCACCGGGTTCGCGTCCACATCGAGCTTCACGACCTTGATCTTGTCGCTCTGCTCGTTCGCGATCTCCTCGAGGATCGGAGCGACCATGCGGCACGGGCCGCACCAGGTCGCCCAAAAGTCGACGAGAACGGGCGTGTCCGACTTTAGGACGTCCGCCTCGAAGGTCTGATCGCTGACCACTGCTGGCTTCGTCACGTTCTCGTCCTCCTGGCTTTCACCATCTGAACGCTAGCTGCTGCCCTTTTTGTTCCACCGCAGGTTCGAGGCCAAGGACGGCCTCGAGCCCCTCCAGGCCTGCCTCGCCGTCAGCCAGGTAGGCGCGGAGCGGCCTCCACTTTACGAACCGCCAGCCACGGCGTCGAACGAGGTCCGCGAGGGCTGGAGACCGCGCGAGCTTGTCCTGCACGAGCGTGGAGCGCTCGTCGGCGATGGCCAAGAACCGAAAGA
Organism: Candidatus Acidiferrales bacterium; assembly: GCA_035631715.1. Lineage (GTDB taxonomy): Bacteria > Chloroflexota > Limnocylindria > P2-11E > P2-11E > CF-39. The sequence continues at coordinate 14,675 of DASQIF010000063.1, read as the reverse complement.
CCCGTTCATCGTCGGGAATGGCCTCACCCAGGGCGACAACAGTGCGGTGCAGGCGGGCTGTCCACTCGATCTGCCACAGAAACGCCATGTGACCTCGGTCATACCAGACGCAATCGACCGATTCGAGCGCGTCGGCCGGGCCGCGCATGCTGCGCGCCGGTCCGGAAAGGCGTTCGGCGTCGGTCAGGAGCTCGACCAGCGTCCGGCCACGGTCGGCGTGCGACGCGGGAACGGCGTGGCGCTGCAGCTCGCGGCCGACATGCACCTTGAATCCCAGCCGGTGCCCGGCATCCACGAGATCGGCCACGACTTGCGCCTGCGACGCCTGCCGCGTCACGAGCGCGTCGACGTCCGCCAGCCGCCACTTCCCCTCGTCGGACTGCGTCGCGTATGAGGAGACGCTCCGCTCGATGAGCTCGCGGTCGGGGGTCTCGACGCCGCGGAAGAGCGCGTAGGTGCGGCGCAGGAGCGACCGCGTGTCGACCTCGCGCGCGGCCGCGAGCACGCCCCAGACCGACCACTCGACGCGGTCGTCGAGCGGCGCGATCTCGTGCGCATCCGCGACGATGTATCCGGCACGTTCCGGCTCGGCCGACAGCACGACGCGGGTGATGCCGGATCGGCGAGCGTCGGCGAGCGCGGACTTGAAGTGGTCGAGGAACAGCTCGAGCTCCGAGACCCCGCCGGCTCGGGCAAGGGCGAGCGGCACGAGCAGCGCCTCGGCCGAGAGCGACTGCAGCGCCGCGATCGCGGCCTGCTCCTCGGTGATCGGCTCGCCGCGTGCGAGGTAGGCATCGCGCACGCCCTTGCGGATCGCATCCTCGATCGCGGCTCCGTCCGCAGTGGCCTGGTCGCGCAGCAGCGGCACGTCGCGATCGAAGTCGCACGTCGCGGCGGCGCCGTCGCCGTTCATCGCGGTGAGCGCGTCGCGTTGATAGAGGATGGTGCGCAGCCGATAGCCCGCACCAGCGCCCGCGAGGACGGTCGCCGCGAGCGTGGTCACGTCGGCGTGCGGCACGTACACCACCGCGGCCGCGCCGGCCTTCGAGGCGCGATGCCCTTCGATGAGCGCGGCGCGCACCACACGCAGCAAGCGCTCGCGCGACGCGAGCCGGCCCTCGCCATTCTCGATCGGGCGCAGCTGCTTGCCGCCGATGAGTAGCACGCTCCCGACGGTGGACCACCCGCCGAGCGGATCGTCGACTGGCGCCTGGCACAGGACGAGGTCCGCGTCGCCGGGGTCGAGCGCGACCACGTTGCGCGGGCGCGGTCGCTGCTGCGCGAGCCACGCGACGAGCTCGCGCACGGTGCGCTCGTACTCGAGCCAGACGTTGAGCTCGCGCGTCTGCGCTGCGTGACCGCGACGCGCGCGGCCCTTTTCGATGCGCAGCGGCGCGCCATGGCCCGCGACGGCGTTCAGACGGCTCCCCGCGATGATCGTCTCGAGCAGGCAGAGCTTGAGGATGGCCTGCGCCTCGGGCGCGCCGCCCTCGGTCTCGATGGCGCGCAGCGTCGCCATCAGCGCGGTGATGTTGCGAGGCGTGTACAGGACCGCGACGGACTCGCCCAGCGCCTGCGCGACCGGATCGGGCCCAAAGCGCTCGACGAACTGCCAGTACGACATGCCACGCGGCTCGAGGCGCCGCGTGCGCTCCTCGTCCTCGGAGTCGGCGGCCTCGATGAGAAGCGCGCGGCCGTCCCGCGCGCACACGCCGCAGCGGAAGGCCTTCTTGCTCGGGACCGGCGCGTCGCGCTCCCAGAGGAACGCCTCGACGACCGTCGGCGCGCGGCAGGTCGCGCAGCGCGAGCCGTACAGCTCGCGCATGGCCACGCGGTGCGGCGTGCCGATGAGGACGCTCTCCGCGACGCGCTCGAACGAGGCGAGGATCGCGTCGGGCGCCGGCGCGTTCGCGACGGCCGTGCGTGCCCACTCGCCGAGCGGCTCGCGCGAGCGCGCGATCCCGCGCCGGTCGGCGCGGTCGGCGGCGTCCGCGGCCGACCAGGGGTGCGCGAGCGGGTCGAGAACGAGGCCGCGCTCGGGCGTGTACGCGTTCGCGAACGTGTCGGCGATGGCCTGGGGGAACGCGGTGCCGAAGCGGTGGAGCGGTCGGGGAAGTGGAACGATCTCAAAGGGAGTGAACGACAGGACCCGCTCTCGCGGACCACTCATCGTCTTCCCACCCTCATTGGAGCTTGAAGAGTACCGCCCGCCTTCCGTCCGCGACCACCGCGATCCAGTGGCCGTCGCGCGACGCCACGAGGTCCTGGATCTGGCCGACCGGGGCGAGGACATCCTGCGCGCCGTCGAGCGGCGCGAACGCGATGAGCTTGTCGGTCCCATCGAGCACCACAGGACGCTTCGCGATGGCCATGCGACGGCCGTCGACGAGGGGCTGTGTCCAGCGCAGCGCACCTTCGACCGAGAAGGCAGTGAAGGCCTTCGGGTCGAGGGCGTAGAGCGTGCCGTCGCTGCCGAACTCCACGTCGCGGACCGGGCCAGCGAGGTTGGCGATCGTCTTCGAAGGGTCGGCGGCCTTGAGCGAGACGCGGTATGTCCCCTGATCCGTGACCACGGCCGCGAAGGCGCCGCTCGGGTCGACCGCGAACGCGCGACCGGTGCCGGGGATGGTGACGATGCCCTGCTGGAACCGGTCGATGCCGGGGCGCATCACGTCGATCTCGAAGCCGCGTCCCTTCTGTACGCCGATGAACAGCTGCCCCGCGTCGCTTGTCGCGAGGATCGCGACCTGTCCGCCGGTGTCGATCGGGAACGGCGACGCGAGTGGCACGCCGTCCGGTGCGCGCGCACCGACCACACCGACCGAGGACGCCGCGAACGCGTACGCCTTCGGCACGAAGACCGACGAGATGGCCGCGCCCTGCAGGCGCATCGGCTCGCCGACATAGAACGTGGGCTGCGGCATGATCCAGGTGACCATGAGCTGGCCGCCGCCGAAGAGGAAGCGGCCATCGTCGGTGAACACGAGCTGGTTCACGCCGGCGTTGAAGCGCGGGAGCGCGCGCAGGACGCCGTCGTTGGTGTAGATCGCGATCACGCCGTCGTCGGCGCCGGTCGCGACGAGGCTCGCGTCGCCCGAGAGCGCCACCTTGCGCGCGCCGGCGTGCGTGTCGATGAAGCGCTCGGGTTCGCGCCACAGCTCCGCGTCCGGCGCGGTGCCGGACCGCGTGAATGCGTACGCCGTCTGATCGGTCACGATCGCGGGCGTGCCGGACTTCAGCAGGTCCTTCGCCTTCGCGTCGGCCGACGCGCGGTCCTTTAAGGTGATCCGCACGACGAACGGGCTCGTCGGCGACGCGACGCCCGCGGCGCCGAATTCCGCGGCCGCGTTCTGCGCGGCGGTGGCGTCGGCGTACGGCCCGATGGTGACGATCGCGCGCTGACCCGGCGCCACTGCGGTCTTGATCGACGTGCCGCGCGAGAGGATCTGGTCGAGCGAGCCATCGTCCTTCAGCAGGCTCTCGAGGTCGCGCAACAGACCCCAGCACTTGTCGACGCCGCCGATGATCCGCGCGAGCGAGTCAGGGAGACGGGCGTCGGAGTACGCGAGCGCGTCCTTCCGCAGATCGGAGAGCGCGTCGGCAAGGACGACGAGGCGGTCGTGGATCGGACCGGCGGTGTCGACGACCTCGGCGACGATCTTCGTCGAGACATCGCTGATAAGTCCGGCCTGCGCCGCGGCGACGAGCGCGTAGCGTTCGGTCGCGACGGCGCGAATGTGGTCGCCGTTGATGCTCCCGACCACGGCGTAGTCGTACGCGGCGAACGCGAGGAGGATGTCGCCCACGGAGCGCGCGATCGGCCGCGCGTCGGTGATGTCGTGCGAGGGGCTGGGGCGGACGGGTGCGGGGGCGGAGCACGAGGCCGTCGCCACGATGAGGACCGCGAATATCGCTCCCCACCCGGCGCGACCCATTACCTCACCCCTTACTCGTCCTCTTCGTCCTCCGCATCGTCGTCCTCGTCCTCGGCCACGACGAGCGGCTCGTCGTTCGATTCGGCCTCTTCCAGCACTTCCTCGCCGGTCTGGGCCTCTTCCTCGGCCTCGCCGGCTTCCTCGGCATCCTCGTCCGCCTCGGTCCCGAAGCGGAAGAAGTTCCCCTTGATGTACGCCCGCTCCTTGGTCTCGGCCGGCCGATGGTGCCCTGGGAACGAGATCCGGCTGGCGTTTTCGGCGCTCTGGAAGACCTCACGAATGGCAACGCGGGCGTTCGCTTGGTCGTTACTCACGATGGCTGCCACGTACTGGTTTCCGGTCCGGATGAGGTCGATGAGGCGCCGTCCGACCTTCGGCTCGAGGAACCCGAGCAGCTCGCCGTCGCGGGCGTGCACGGCGAGCAGGCCCTCCTGCTCCTTCAGCTGGCACTCCGCGCCGGCGCTGTAACGGGCGAGGATGTGGGCCGGGGCCGGGTTGATAAGGCGGAGGATGCCGGTCTTGCCCATGTCCTCGATGAAGAGGCGGGGCTGGGTCTTCGTGTTCGTGACCGTGGCCTTGGTCTTGTGCTCCAGGAGCTGGGCCACGCGCTGGCTGCCGCGGATGGCGATCGAGTTGTACGGCTCGGCCTTCAGGACCTCGGCGAAAGCGACCTTGGCCTCCTCCAGCTTGCCCTGCTCGATGAACGCGCGACCCAGTCGGCTGCGGGCGTCGACGTCATCCGGCGCGGCCTCGAGGATCTTCGCGTTGAGCTCGCTTGCGCGGTCCCAATCGGCGTCGAGGGCGGCCGCGACGGCCTGATCCGCGAGGGCGCGCACGCGCAGACCGGCGTCGGCTGATGGAGACATCGCCATCAATTCTCGCACAGCGGGGTACAGTGCGCGCGAAATGCCGTACCTCAGCGAGATCCTGCATCGGCGTGTCATCGAGCCCAACGGCAGTGAGGTCGGCACGCTCAAGGACCTCGCCGTCGTCCCCCAGGGCCAGTTCCCGGCCGTGCAGTGGGCCATTCTCGCGACCGGTGCCGGTGAGCGCGTCGTGAAGTGGAGCGACATGGCGCAGGAGATCGGCCATCTGCGGCTCCGCACGCGCCTCGACGCCACCCCTTCGGTAACGCTCCCGAACGAGGCCATGCGCCTCTCGCGCGACCTCATGGACAAGCAGATCGTGGACACGCACGGCGCGAAGGTCGTGCGCGTGAACGATCTGCAGCTCTCGGAGGTCGAGGGGCAGCTGCGCCTGGTCGGCGCGGACGTCGGACTGCGGGGCATCCTGCGGCGGATGGGCGCGGAGTCGTGGGCCGAGCGCCTCGCCGCGATGGCCGGCCGCAAGCTGCCGCGCGGGATCATCCCGTGGCACCTCGTGGAGCCGCTGTCAGCGCCCGACGCGCACATGCGCGTCACCGTGCCGCGCACGAAGCTCGCGCTGCTTCATCCTGCGGACATCGCCGACATCGTCGAGGAGATGGCGGCGGACGAGCGCCGCGAGGTGTTCGAGCAGCTCGACATCGAGACCGCAGCCGAAGCGCTGTCCGAGATCGAGCCGGAGATGCAGGCGTCGATCGTGAGCGACCTTCCCGAGGAGCGCGCCGCGGACATCCTCGAGGAGATGGCCCCCGACGAGGCGGCCGATCTGCTCCAGGACCTGCCCGAGGAGCGACGCGAAGAGCTCGTCGACCTCATGCAGAAGGACGAGAAGGCCGACGTCGAGGAGCTGCTCACCTTCGACGAAGAATCCGCCGGCGGGATCATGACCACCGACTTCATCGCGCTCGGCGCCGAGCTGACGGCGGCGCAGGCCATCGACAAACTGCGCGAGCTCCAGCCCGACCCCGAGCTCACGTACTACCTGTACGTCATCGACGCGGAGGGCAGGCTCGACGGCGTCATCAGCCTGCGCGACCTCGTCGTCTCCAAGCCGGAGATCAAGCTCGCACAGGTCATGGACCCGCACGTGCTCAAGGTGGACGCGACGACGACGAAGGAAGACGTCGCCGCGCTCATCGCGAAGTACGACCTGCTCGCGCTGCCGGTCGTCGACGCGCGCGGGAAGCTCATCGGCACGGTGACCATCGACGACGTCGTCGAGATCATGCTCCCGCGCGGCTGGAAGAAGAGGTCAAGCCGGACCCTCGCCCGGTGACCCGCGTCCGTTTCTATCTCCTCGCGCTCGGCCCCGGCCTCGTCACGGCCTTCGCGGACAATGACGCCGGCGGCATCACCACCTACTCGATCGCCGGCGCGCAGTACGGCTACGGGCTCATGTGGGTCCTTCTCGTCACGGCCGTGGCCCTCACCGTGACGCAGGAGGTGGGGGCGCGTCTCGCCCTCGCCACGGGCCAGGGCCTCGCGGGTCTCATCCGGGAGCGCTTCGGCGTGCGCTGGACGGCGTTCGCCGTGGTCACGATGCTCGTCGCGAATCTCGGCACGACCATCGCCGAGTTCGCCGGCATGGCCGCCGCGCTCTCGCTCTTCGGCGTGCCGCCGCAGCTGAGCACGGTGCTGTCCGCGTCACTGGTCGTCCTCATCCTCGCCCGCGGCAACTTCACGAAGATCCAGTACGGGTTCGTCGCGATCGGCGCGGGCGTGTCGATCGCCTACGCGGTCTCCGCGTATCTCGCCCACCCCGACTGGTCGCACGCCGCGCGGAGCCTCGTGTCGCCCGAGATCACGCCGACGGGCGCGTACTTCCTCATCCTCGTCGGCGTCGTCGGCACGACGATCACGCCCTGGGGCCAGGCGCTCATCCAGTCGGTCGTCGCGGACAAGGGCCTCGGGCCGCGCGATCTCGGCCCGACGCGGCTCGACGTGACGCTCGGCTCAGGTGTCCTGACGAACCTCATCGCGGCGTTCATCGTCATCGCCTGCGCGGTCACGATCTTCCCCACCGGCGGCACGATCAACAGCGCCGCGGACGCAGCGACCGCGCTCGGGCCGCTCCTCGGCCCGTCGGCGGAGAAGATCTTCGCCATCGGCCTCTTCGCCGCCGGCCTGTTGGGCCTGGGCACGGTGCCGCTCTCGAGCGCCTACTTCGCGTGCGAGGCGTTCGGCTTCGAGCGCGGCCTCTCCTTCAAATGGCGCGAGGCCGGCGTCTTCTACGGACTGCTCACGCTCTTCATCGCCGGCGCGGCGCTCTTCGTGATCATCCCGGGGCTGCCACTCATCCAGGTCATGTTCTTCGCGCAGGTGGTGAACGGCCTATTGCTCCCGATCATCCTCGTATTCGTGATGAAGCTGTCGCGCGAGCCGAATCTCGGGGAGCTGCGCAGCGGCCCGATCCTCTATCCGCTCGGCTGGGCCATCACCGCGCTCGCGAGCGCGATGTCGATCGGATTCGTCGTGTCGCTGTTCCTCTAGCGCGGCTGCTCGAGGACTCCCCCGCTCGCGTCGAGCCAGCGGTCCGGGTTCTCCTGGAAGATCCGTTTACAGCGCTCGCTGTCGAAGTCGTAGTACTGGCCTTCGTAGCGGATGCGCATGCCGCCGCCCTCGAGCGGCTTCTTGCATACGACGCAGCGCGGCTCGTTCACTCCAGCTCGAGGATCGGCTGGTGGGCGCGCACGAGCTGGCCGTTCTCGATGAGGATGCGGCGCACCTTGCCGCCGGCCGTCGAGCGGATCTCGTTGAACAGCTTCATCGCCTCGATGAGCCCAATGACGTCGCCCTTCGCGACCGTGGCGCCGACCTGGATGAACGCGGGCGCCTGCGGCGAGGGCGAGCGGTAGAAGATGCCGGTGAGCGGCGCGTTCACGGTCGGGTAGTCGGCCTTCGCCGGCGCGTCGGGCGCGCTCACGACGACCGGCCCGGATGGCGCGGCCGCCGGGACGCCGCCGTCCTTGCTGACGCGCACGCGCACTCCGCCGCGCTTCACCTCGAGCTCCGACACCTCGTCTGAGCGGAGGCGCGCGAGCAGCTCGACCGCGAGGGCGTTCGCGTCGGCGCGGAGCTTCTTCGGGTCGGCTATGCCGCGTCTCCGCGCGCGATGACGAGCGACGCGTTGTGACCGCCGAAGCCCATCGAGTTCGACATGCTGACGTCGACGCGCTTCTTGCGCGCGGCGTGCGGGATGTAGTCGAGGTCGCACTGCGGGTCGGGCGCGTCGAGGTTGATGGTCGGCGGCAGCACACCGTCGCGCATCGCGAGCACGCAGAAGATGGCCTCGATCGCCCCCGCGGCGCCAAGGGTGTGGCCGGTCATCGACTTGGTGGAGGAGATCGCGAGCTCGTACGCATGCTTGCCGAACGCGGCCTTGATGGCGGTCGACTCCGAGCCGTCGTTCGCCTGCGTCGAGGTGCCGTGCGCGTTGAGGTATCCGACGTCGTCGCCGGAGATGCCGGCGTCCTCGAGCGCCATGCGCATCGCCCGCACCGCGCCCTCGGCGCCCTCCGGTGGCGCCGTCACGTGATACGCGTCCGCCGAGAGCCCGTAGCCGATGATCTCGCCCATGATCCGCGCGCCGCGCGCGCGGGCGTGCTCGAGGTCCTCGAGCACGAGGCAGCCGGCGGCCTCGCTGAACACGAACCCGTCGCGGTCCTTGTCGAACGGCCGCGAGGCCTTCTCCGGGGCGTCGTTGCGCGTCGAGAGCGCGCGCGCCTGATTGAACGCGGCGATGGCGACCTTGATGAGACCGGCCTCCGCGCCGCCGGCGAGCATGACGTCGGCCTGACCACGGCGGATCATGTCCGTCGCCTCGCCGATCGCATGCGCGCTCGACGCGCACGCGGACACGTGCGCCATGTTCGGGCCCTTCGCGCCGTACTTCATCGCGACCTCGCCCGCGGCCATGTCCACGATCATCATCGGGATCAGGAACGGGGAGACCTTTTTCGGATCTTTCGCGTGCGCGTAGATGTTGTCGACGAGCGTCGACACGCCGCCGATCCCAGAACCGAACGCCACACCGATGCGCGGCGCGTTCTCGGGCGTGATCTCGATCTTCGCGTCCTTCAGCGCCTGTCCCGCGGTCGCCACCGCCATCTGCGCGAAGCGGTCCGCGCGGCGCACTTCCTTCCTGTCCATGTAATCGGTCGGCTCGAAATCGCGGACCTCGCCTGCGATGGTGGTCTCGAGGCCCGTCGGGTCGAAGCGCGTGATCGGACCGACGCCGCTGTGGCCGGCGACGATGCCCTCCCAGGTCTTGTCCACCGTGGCGCCGAGGGGCGTGATCATGCCGACACCCGTGACGACGATGCGCCGGCGCGCGCTGGTCATGCGTCGAGTCTAGGCAGGACCGAAGGTGCCAGGCCCGTGACGGCGGCGCCGTCGCGGAAGGTCGTCGTCTCTTCGAACGAACGGCCCACCACGACGCGGCCGCGTCCGCGCGCGGTCCAGCCGCCACCGTTCTCGATGACCGCGGTGTCCTCGTCGATGCCGAGGAGCAAGTGGTCGGCGGGCCACGCGTCGACCCACCGCGCCATTCGCGCCGGCGGGAGGATGTCGAAGTGCGGTGCGATGATGACGTCCGGTAATAGTCCGAGCGCGGATCGCGTCGTCGCCTTCGTCGGTAGTCCATCCGGCCCCCGCGCGAGGGGAACGAGCGTCGTGCCGCCGAGCATCATCGCGCCGCCGCTGGATCCGGCGAGGATCGCGCCGGCGCGGTGTCGGGCGACGACGGCTGCCCAGAACGGCGTCGCGATGAGCGTCTCGACGACGTAGCCCGGGTTGCCGCCCGAGAAGTAGATCCAGTCGACGTCGCTGATGCGCTCAGACCAGATCGGATCCATCGCGTCGAGGCGATCGAGCACCGTCACCGCGACCGGCTCGGCGCCGAGGGCGCGGAAGTGATCGCTGCCCATCTCGATCCAGTGCGGCGGCGTGTCCTCCTGCCCGGCCGCGGTCGGCACGACCGCGACCCTCGGCTTCCGGCCGAGCCTCGAGAGCATCTCCGCGTCGATGGCGTCCATCGACGAGGTGAACTCGCCCGAGCCGAGCAGCATGAGCGGCCCGCGCGTCATGTGCCGACGCCGAGCCCGCTGAAGCGCCGCACCAGCCGGTCGTAGTTGCGGCGGCTGCGCTTGTCGCGCTCGTCCTCGGCGAGGCGCTCCCACGCGCGATGGGTGTGGCGCACGACGCGCGTCTCGCCCGCCGCGACCATGCGCAGCCCGCGCTCGCGCAGCGCGAGCGACGTCGCGATGTCGAGGTTGCGGTAGAAGCGGTAGCGCTCGTCGAACCCGCCGATGGAGAGGAGCGTCTCGCGCCGCGTCGCGAAGCAGTAGCCCTGGATCGCGTCGCAGGTCCCACTCGTCACCTCGTCCCACTCCTTCAGGTGATCGACCGCACGAAGACCCCACGGCCCCGCGGCGCCGACGCCGCTCGGGCGAAGCGTGTCGGCGAGAACGCTGAAGAGGTCGTCGGTGAGCTCGACCGATGGATCGAGCTGCAGCAGTAGCTCGCCGCGCGTCAGGCGGAGCAGCGCGTTCCTGCCGGCGCCCTCGCCGAGGTCGCGGTCCGCGAGCGCGACGTGCACGATGCCGCCGTCCAGCGCCGCCGCCCGTCGCGCGTCCTCGATCGGCGATCCCTGATCCAGGACCACGACCTCGCTGCCGGTGGGCAGCCAGCGCAGCACCGAGGCGATGCATCGCTCGAGGTCCGCGGGATATTCGCGTGTCGTGATGCACACCGACCACAGCGCGCGCGACGCGTCGGCGCGCCAGTCGGGGAGCTCGCGGCCGGACGAGATGCGGCGACTGTCGCGCGCGGGAAGCCGGCGCGCGGTGCGCGAGACGAGGCTCGCGCCGCGGCTTCGATCGTCCACGCGCCAGCCGTCGAGCCGCAGGCGCAGCTCGTCCGCGACACGGTGGTCGCGCGCCGCACGCGCGCGGTGGCGCTCGTCGATGACCGACCGCACCTCACGCGGCACGGCGAGGTGCTCGCCGGCGACGGTCGCAAGATCCAGCCCGAGGACGCGGTCCATGTCGCGCAGCGCCGCGAGGCGATCGGGCGTGCTCGTCGCGCCGTCGCGCACGCACGCCTGGGCCACGGCGAGCGCACCCGGAAGGTCGAGATCGTCCGCCAGCCGCTCCCGGAAGCGCGCGAGCCACGCGTCCTTCGTCCCGGTCGCGGTCGCGTCGGCGTCGCTCTGCGCGAGTACGCGGATGCGCTGACGCAGGTGGTCGAGGCCCTCGGCGGCCTGTCGCAGCGCCGCGAGGGTGAAGTGCATCCGCGCGCGGTAATGCGTGAGGAGCGCCTGATAGCGGAACGCGAGCGGATCGATGCCAAGGGTGGCGAGCTCGTTCACCTCGGTCGTGTTGCGTGCGGACTTCGCCATCTTCACGCCGTCCGCCAAGAGATGCTGCCCGTGGACCCACGTGCCGACGACGGTGTGACCGAGCGCGCCCTCGGACTGCGCGATCTCGTCCTCGTGATGCGGGAAGATGTTGTCCACGCCGCCGGTGTGCAGGTCGAAGCGCTCGCCGAGGTGCTTCGTGCTCATCGCCGAACACTCGATGTGCCAGCCCGGATAGCCGTCGCCCCACGGCGACTGCCACACCAGGGCCATGCGGCCGGGCTCGGCGTGCTTCCAGAGCGCGAAGTCCGCCGGGTCGCGCTTGGCCGGGTCGACCTCGGCGCGCACGCCCTTCTTCAGCGCTTCCTGCACGTTGCCCGAGAGACGCCCGTATCCGGGGAAACGCTTCACCGCGAAATACGCGGTGCCGTCGACGACGTACGCGAGGTCGCGCGCGACGAGCGACTCGATCATCGCGACCATCTCCGGGACGTGGTCGGTCGCTCGCGGGTAGTGGGTCGCGTCGTGGATACCGAGCGCGCGCTCGTCGTCGTGGAAGCGCGCCTCGTAGTTCGCGGCGATCTCCATCGGCGTCTTACCCTCGGCCAGCGCGGCCGCGATGACCTTGTCCTCGCCGCGGTCGACGACGTCCTGGCGCATGTGGCCGACGTCGGTGATGTTCTTGACCTGCACGACGCGCCAGCCCCACAGCTCGAAGGTGCGACGGAGCCAGTCGGCCAGTAGGTATGAGCGGAGATTGCCGAGGTGAACAGGCCGGTACACCGTGGGTCCGCACGTGTACATCCGCACCTCGCCCGGGACGAGCGGGACGAAGGGCTCGATCCGTCGCGTGAGGGTATTGAAGAGCCGAAGATCCACTGTCCGTTCCTGCCGACAGCGTAGCCCCGCGGGTTATTCCCGGAGCATGCGCTCGATGACGTCGACGGCCGAGGCGACCGCGGCGACCCCATGGGGTCCCTGCGCGCGGAGGCGGCGCTCGATATCGGCGATCCGTAAGTCACGCCCTTTCGCAAGCACACGCCGACCTTTCGGGGTCATGTCCAGTCGCACGACACGGGCATCCGTCGGATCGCCCGTCCGGCGGAGCAGGCCGACGCTCTCCATATCGGAGACGAGCTTGCTCATCGTCGGCGGCCGCACCTGTTCCGCCGCGGCCATCTCGCCGAGCGTCCTCGGACCGCCCATCAAGACCGACAGCGCGGAGAGCTGCGCCGCCGGCACACCGGTCTGGACGTCGGTGCGGCGGACCCGTCGAAGCAGGTGGATGGCCGCGGAGTGCAGGCGGTCGGCGACCTCGCGCTCTCTTGACATCGTCTTCTGATGTTAGTTAGCCTACCTAACGATAGTCAAGCGCGGCGCCGGAGGTGACGATGAGCGAGCAATTCCTCGAGGCCGTCAAGAGGGGCGACCGCGACACGGTGGATCGGATGCTGCGCGCCGACCCGGCGCTGCTCGGCGCGCGCGACGCGAACGGGACGTCGGCGCTGCTCCTCTCCTATTACCACGGCAAGGCCGAGATCGCGAACGCTCTCCTCACGCGCCGGCCCGACCTCGACCTGCGTGAGGCGGCCACCGTCGGCGACGCCGCACGCATCAAAGAGCTCGGGGCGAAAGACCGCACGCAGCTGGACGCCTTCGGGGACGACGGCTTCCATGCGCTGGGTCTCGCGGCATTCTTCAAGCGGCCGCAGGCCGTGCGCGCGCTGCTCGATCTCGGCGCCGATCCGCGCCTCGCGTCGCGACTGGCCGGCTTCACGCCGCTGCATTCCGCGGTCGCCGACGACGCCGGCGCGGCCCAGAAGGAGATCGTGCGCATGCTGCTTGACGCCGGCGCCGACCCGAACGCGAAGAGCGCCTCAGGCGGCACGCCGCTGCACACCGCGGCGTTCACCGGGGATGTGACGACGGTGCGCCTGCTGCTGACCGCGGGTGCCAGCCCGCTCATCGAGGACGCGAAGGGCCGCACGCCGCTCGATGTCGCGCGGGAGCGGAACCAAGTCGAGGCCGCCGCGCTACTTCACGACGCCGTGCTCGGGAAGAAGCTCTAGAGGATCGTCTCGCCGAGCGCGCTCGCGATGAGCTCGACGGCGAGACGCGCCGTGCGGTTGCCCGCGTCGAGGATCGGATTCACCTCGGCGACCTCGATCGAGCGCAGCTTCCCGGACGCGGCGAGCATCTCCATCGCGAGCTGCGCTTCGCGATAGGTGAGCCCGCCACGCACCGGCGTGCCGACGCCGGGCGCCTCGTTCGGATCGAGCGCGTCCATGTCGAGCGAGAGGTGGATACCTGCGGCGGCCTGGCCGGCGACCGCGATCGCACGCTTCATGGCATCCGCGAGGCCGGCGCGATCGATGTCCGCCATGGTGATCGCCGTGACCCCGGCCTTCTTGATGTTCAGCTTCTCCCCGGCATCGATGTCGCGGATCGCGAGGAGCACGCCGTTCCTGCCGTCGGTCGTGCCCCTGAGAGATGCGGGGAACGGTTCGCTCGCGAGTCCGAGCGCGACCGCGAACGGCATGCCGTGCACGTTGCCGGACGGCGTGGTGTCGGGTGTGTTGATGTCGCCGTGCGCGTCGATCCAGATCACGCCGGCGCGCTTTCCCGCGCGGTCGAGTCCCGCGATCGTGCCCATGGACATCGAGTGATCGCCGCCAAGTACGAGCGGGATGCTGCCGGCCTTCGCGATGTCCGCGACGACGCCGGCGACCTCCTCGCACGCGCGGACGATCTCCTCGACGTTGTGCGAGCGCGGACGCAGTCCCTCGGCCTCGTAGCGCTCGTACTCGTGTGTGGCCCGTCCCTCGTCGGGGTCCTTCACCCGCACGTTGCCGCGGTCGCGCACGCGGTAGCCGATCTCGGTGAGCTTCTCCCGCAGGCCTGCGTAGCGCACCGCGGACGGTCCCATGTCGACGCCCCGGCGGTTGCCGCCGAGATCCATCGGCACGCCGACGATCTCGACCGTCTTCACTTCTTGCTCGGCTGGAAGATGGCGATGATCGTCCCCTCCGCCGCGAGCTCGTCGCCGACGAAGGTCCGCACGTTCACGCGGGCGAATCCGCGACGCATCTTGTCGACGACGGCCTCGAAACGCGCGGTGTCGCCGGGCCTCACCATGCGCTTGAACTTCATCTCCTCGATGCCGGCGAAGAGCCCGAGCCCGTCGCGGTACTCGGGAAGCGCCATGGCCATGACCGTCGCCGTGTTGCCCGTGATCGTTACTGCCCCATTCCAGCGCATTACCCATGTGCCCAGGTCGGTCGTCGGGCACCACACGTCGCAGACGGGCCCTGGTTCATTTCTTAGGTGGCCGAGATCGACCATGCGGTGTGCGCGAAGCGTTTGTCGGGTGAAGCCGGGCTCCGGGCCAAGCTGTGGCCTTCCCAAAGCGCGCCCTTCCAACGCACACAGGATCTGAAATGCCTCGCGAACCGGTCCGTCTTCCTGACCAAACACAAAGGTCCGTCCTGTTCGATTGAGGTT
>DASQIF010000062.1:0-9211 GCA_035631715.1 Candidatus Acidiferrales bacterium | reverse complement strand
GGCGCGGACGCCAGTGACCGACGCGCCGATCCCGACGGCCACGCAGATCGCCGTCCATCGCGAGATCCCGACGCCCACGCCCGCACCACGCACCGCCACCGCGGGCATCGCCCTCGGGCCGACGGCGCCGGTGCTCGGGCGCATCGAGGTGCTGCGCGGCCGCGGCGTCACGCTCTGGCCGCGCGCGTTCATCGACGGCGTCACCGTGCCGGTCAGCTCGTGGCGGCTCGCGTCCGGGACGGTCAGCGGCACGTGCGCCGGATCGGGCGTGACGCCGTCCTGCGACGCGTCATGGCTGACGCTCGCACCGGCGGGATCGCTCTGGCACGTGCGTTTCGAGGTGACGTCGCCAGCGCTGCCCGGGCGGGTGCTCGTCGCGTCGCTCGACGTCGCCGTCCGCTCACCCGCGCTCGAGCAGTGATCCCGCGCCGCTGGCTGCTCGGCGTCGCGATCGGATGCGGACTTCTTTCGGGCGGTGTCTTCTATCTCGCCACCGCGCGCGCCGACGTCGTGGTCGCGGTGCGCGATATGGACATCCCCCGCGCGCTCACCGCGGACGACGTAGCGGTGCGCAGTCTGTCTTTGGACCTCGTGCCCGACGACGCTGCACGCCGCACCGAGGACGTCGTCGGCCTCGTCCCGCGCGGGCCACTGCTGCGCGGCCAGCTCGTCCTCACGCGCGCGCTGGCCGAGGACGCTGCGGACTTTCGTAGCGGCGCCACGCTGCCAGCAGGCGCGCGCGCGATCGCCGTGCCGATCGCCGCGACGAGCGCGGTCGGTGGTGCTGTCGTCCCCGGCGCGCGGATCGACGTGATCGCCGTGCCCGTCCTGGGGCGCGCGCCGGCCGGTCGCACGACCGAGCTGCTCGCGACCGCCGCGCTCGTGCTGGATGTACGCGGCGAGAGCGGCTCGCCGTACCTCCTCACGGCGGCGCGCCCCGCGGGTGCCGCGCCCGACCGCATCGCGAGCGTCGTCATCGCCATCGACGCCTCCGAGGAGGTCCGCTTCGCGGATCGCATCGCGACCAGCACCTTCGTGCTCGCGCTCGCGAGCGTGAAGTGACGCTGGAGCTGCATGTCGTCGCATCCGGTGACCTCGATGCCGCGATCGCGGATCTGCGCGAGGTGCGTCTCGAGCGACGCGCCGCACGGACCTTCATCACCTGCGATCGCGCGCCGCTCGCGTCCGTGATCGCCGCGCTCGCCCGGGCGGGGATCGAGGGGTCACCGGTGACGCCGCCGACCGCGCGGGCCATGCGCGCCGCCGTCCTCGGGCACCTCGATCCGATCGTGCTCGCGGAAACGCGCGACGTCGTGAGGATCCGTTGCGTGCCGCTCGGCGAGGCCATCGACCTCGTTCGCGACGCGACTCGGGATCTCTTCGGTCGTCGGTCGCGCGACAGGCGCGACCGCATCGCGGCGCTTCTCCATGAACGCGATCGCCTCCTGCTCTGGCGTCGCATCCTGTACGCGCCGTCGGCGCTGTTACGCGCGCGCCGCATCCCTGGTGCGCGGCCGCTCGTGTTCGACCCTGAGGGTGCCGACCGCGCGCGCGAGCGCGTGAGCCTCGTGAGCGCTCGGCGCATCTCCACGTGGATCGGGACCTGACGCGGGTGCGCGCGTGGCTCGACGCCACGCCGCTGTCGACGCTCGCGCTGGCGATCATGCGCGAGGCCACCGGTCGCACCGAGCCGATCGAGCAGATCGTTCCGGTGCGCGCTGCTCGTCTGGCCCCGACCGCGCGCGTCGCGTTCTGGTCGATGGCCGCGGGGGCGGGGACGAGCACGACGGCGGCCCTCGTCGCGCAGCGGTCGGCCGCCGCCGGTCACGCGCCGCTGCTCGTCGACCTCGACCGCTGGGTGCCCTCGCTCGCGCTTCGCGCATCGATCGACGCGGCGACGATCCGTGATGTGCTCGTGCAGCCCGATCACGAGACCGAGCTGGTGTCGCGTTGGGGTGCGGTGCCGTTCATGCCCGGCTCGCCGGAGCTGCACGCCGACTTCGACGCGGACCGCATCGTGACCGTGCTCGCGCAGCACGCAGGATCTCGAGCGCTCGTGCTCGACCTCGGCGCGGGAGGCGGCGCGATGGACGATCCGATCACCCGCAGCCTGACCCGCTTCGTGCTCGTCAGCGGCGCGACCGCCTCGCAGCTGCAGGCCGCGTTCTGCGCGCGTCCACTCCTGCGGGACATCCGACCACCGGTCGGCCTCGTTGTGACCGGCGTGACGCACGAGGACGCGAGCATCATCGCGTCGCGGGTCGGTCTGCCACTCCTCGCGGCGATCCCCGAGGACGCCTATCTCGCACGTGACGAATTTGCCGCGCGCGCGCCGACGATGCGTGCCATCGACGCTCTCGTGCGCGCGCTCTGATGCGGCCGGACCTCATCGCTCGAGTGCGCGCGGAGGTCGCGGCCGGGCTCGACCCGGGCGCGATGCTCAGCGCGTACGCCGACCCCGCGCGGCGACGGGCGCTGCACGAGCGTGTCCGCGCAGCCGCGCGGGAGGACATCTCCGATGAGGAGATCGCGTCCATCGCCGCGTCGCTCTTCGGCTTCGGGGTCCTGCAACCGCTGCTCGACGACCCCTCCGTCACCGACGTCCTCGTGAACTCAGCGGACGAGATCTTCGTCGAGCGCGCGGGGCGGCTGGAACGGACCGAGGTGAGGTTCGGGTCGGCGGCGGACGTGAGCGAGCTCGCGCACCGCATCGCCGCGGGTGTCGGCCGGGAGCTCACGCTCGAGCGGCCATTCGTCGACGCGCGCATGCGGGATGGCAGTCGCGCGAACGCGATCATCGCGCCCATCGGCGGTCCCTCGCTCTCGGTGCGGAAGTTCTCGCGCCTTTCGCTTCCCCTCCGCGGCGATCCGTCGTGGGTCTCGCAGGGCGGCCTTCGCGACGACGGGGCGCAGCTGCTGGCGGATGCGGTCGTCCGCCGTGCGAATCTCCTTATCGTCGGCCCCACCGGCGCCGGCAAGAGCACGCTGCTGCGCTCGCTCGCCGCGGTGATCCCGTCCGGCGAGCGGCTGATCGTGATCGAAGACACCAATGAGCTCGTGCTGCCGCATCCCCACGTCGTCCACCTCGAGGCGATGGCCGGTCGAGACGCCGGAGCCGGCATCGCCGATCTCGTGGCGAATGCCCTGCGCATGCGACCGGACCGCATCATCGTTGGCGAGGTCCGCACGCCGCGCGAGGCCACCGCGCTTCTCGACGCGCTCACGACGGGACATGACGGCGCCCTGACGACGGCTCATGCCGGCTCAGCGCGCGGAGCGATCGATCGGCTCGAACTGCTGCTCGCGCGCGCCGGCGAGTCGTCACCCGACGCCGTCCGTCGCCACGTGCTCGCGGCGTTCGATCTCGTCGTGCATGTGGGGCGGCGGCGCGAAGCGCGGGTCGTCGACGAGATCGCATCGATCGACGACGGCGAGGTGCGCACGGTGTATCGCGCGTGATCCTCGCCGGAGCTCTGGCTGCGGCGACGGCCGCGGTCGCCGTCGTGTTGGCGTGCCTGCCCCCGCGCATGCCGACGCTGCCGCGCCATCCCGACGCGTCGTCACTGGCGCTGGCTCTGCCGGGCTGGTCGCTCGCGCGCTGGGAGCTCCTGCGTGTCGCCCTCGCCGCGACGGCGGTGATCGCATTCGGCCAGGCCTGGTTCGTCGCGGCGCCCGCCGCCCTCGTCACGCCCTCCGTCGTGCTCCGATGGCGGGAGCATGTGCTGCGCGGTCGCGCCGCGGCGGCATGCACGGTCATCCTGCAGACGACGCACGCCGGCCTGCGGTCAGGTCAACCGCTGGTGGCCGCGCTCCGCTCCGCGCTTCAGCCGCACGCGGCGCCGGCACGCGCGCCGTTCGACGAGGCGCTGCGCGCATTCGACCTCAACACGCATCTCGCTGACGCGCTGGTGAGCGCGGGCGTGCGCGCTGCCGACCGGCGCGTCGCGATCGCGCTCGATGCGCTCGCGCTCGCCGCGGCCGAAGATCTCCCCGCGGCGCGCGCGGCCGCACTCATCGGCAGCGTCGCCGAACGCCTCGCGTTCGAATCCGAGCTGCGGTCCGAGGTGGACGCGCGCTCGAGCGGCGCCCGCACGCAGATCCTGATCCTCGCCCTCGTGGTGCCGCTGTTCGCGTTGTACCTCGCGGCCACCATGCCGGGTCTTTCGGCGACGCTCGCCTCTCCGATCGGCGCGCGCGTACTCGTTCCAGCGGCGCTCGTGCTCGAGGTCGCGGGCATCGTCGCCAGCCGGGCGATCATCGCGGGACTCGAGCTTTGACCACCCTCGGCGCGGCGGCGTTCGCGGTCGGTGTCGTCGCGAGCATCCTCGTGGCACGACGCAGCTCGCGCGTCGAGCGATGGATCGACGCCCTCGGCCATCGTGAGCGCACGCCGACGAGGAGACCTCTCGATCGGCACGTCACAGAGCGAGTCGCGGGAGCGCTCTGCGGCGCGACCGCCGGCGCGGCGTTCGCGTGGCTCGTCGGCGGCAACATCTTGCCCATCGCGGTCGCGACCTACGCCGGCGCGGTCGCGCCCGCCGTCATCGCCGAACGCCGTGAGGCCGCTCGCGCCCGGGAGGCCGAACGCGCCTGCGTGACCGCCGTCGAGTGGCTCTGCGCCCTCGTGGCCGCCGGCCGCCCGATCGAGACCGCCGTCGCGCGCGTCGCGGCGCGGGGCTCGTCGAGCACGCTGCTGAACGAGGCGCTCGGGCGCGCGCGCCGCGACTACACGCTTGGTGTTCCACTCCATGTCGCCATCGCGCGCGAGGGCGCGAGCGCGCGCATCGTCGGGCTGATCGAGCTCGGTGCGCGGCTCGAACGCGCACGGACGCTGGGTCGCGGCGCCGCACCGCTCCTCGAAGATCTGCGTCACGATCAGAGGGCCGCCGAACGAGCGCGGGCGTTACGCGCCGCATCGGGCGTCGAGGGCAAGCTCACGCTGGTGATGACCCTCTGTTACCTGCCCGCGCTGGCGCTGCTCGTGATCGTCCCACTCTTCCTGACCTTGCTGAACGGGCTGTTCGCCTGAGACTCGGACATACACTGTCCGACAGACCACCCGGGCAAGTTGTCCGAAGGGAAGTGACCAATGCCGTTCAACCTTGGCGGGCCGGAGCTCATCTTCCTGCTGATCATCGTGCTCATCGTGTTCGGCGCGGGCCGCCTGCCCGAGGTGTTCGGTCAGCTCGGCAAGGGCGTCCGCACCTTCCGGGACGAGGCGTCGAGCGACAAGCCCACGACGACGACCACGACCCCCCCGGCGGCAGAGCAGAAGAAGACGAACTAGTCCCGGCGTCGAGCGCGCATCGCCTCGCTACGGCGGTGCCGCTCGATGTCGCAGTGCGGACGCCCGCGCCAGTCGTCGGAGTACTCCTCCGCGCCGCGGCAGTCGTACAGGCGGCAATGCTCCGGGCGCGTCGCGTAGACGCCGCACCGGAGCGTTTTCTCATCGAAGGCGGTGCACTCGAGCATCGGCTGACGTCCATCGGGCTGCTTCGCCCATCCGACGATGCGCACATCCGCGCCGGCCTCGAGGTAGATCGGGCGCGCGTCGCGGTAGCGGTACCAGCCGCTGTCGTCGCTCATGAACTGACGGCGGCAGCACGGCGCCTCGCAGCTGGTGCAATCGGGATACGGCGCTCGACTCATCGTCGCGCTCCCCATGACAGACTCACGCTTGCCCCATGGTAGAGACCCTCTTCGTCGAGCTCGTGCGCTCGTTCGTCTACGACCGCTACGCGCTCGACCCCGTCGCCGCGACCGTCGCCGGCGTGCACGCGCACGACCACGAGTACGGCGACCACACCGCCGCCGGATACGCGGCGCGCCGCGAATTCAGCGAGTCGTCGCTGCAGCGCTTCGAGGAGGCGAGCGAAGGCCTCTCGCCCGCGCAACAGGTGGATCGCAACCTCATCCTGGCCGAGCTCCGCGGCGAGCGCGCGCTCGTCGCGTTCGAGCGATGGCGTCGCGACCCCGGCCTGTATCCGGGCCTCGTCACGCACGGCGCGTATTACGGCGTGACGCGCGACTACGCGCAGGTCGAGGAGCGGCTCGCGCTGGTGACCGAGCGTCTCGAGAAGGCGCCGGCGCTGCTCGACGCCGGTCGCGCGAACCTCGACCCCGCGCGCGTGCCGCCGGAGTGGATCGCCATCGCCCTGCGCACCGCGCCCGCGGGCGCGCGCTTCCTGCGCGAGCAGCTGCCGTCGTTCGTCCCCGAGAGCGCGCTCGGTCGCGCGGTGCGCCGGGGGCTCACGCCGGCGATCGAGGCCGCGGCCGACGCGCTCGACCGCTATACCGCGTGGCTGCGCGGCGACCTCGAACCGAAGGCACACGCGTCGTTCGCCATCGGGCGCGACGCGTTCGAGGCGCTCCTGGCGGAGAAGGAGCTCCTCACGCATGACACCGCGACGCTGCGCGCGTTCGGCAAGGAGCTCGTTGCGGAGACGGAGGCGCGCCTCGCGGAGGCCGCGAAGGACATGGGCGACGACGACTGGCGCGACACCGTGCTTCGCCTGCGTCGCGATCACCCCGAGGCGCGTGAGCTCGTCGACACCTATCGCGCGGAGATGGAGCGCTCCCGTGAAGCGGTGCGCCGCTCGCAGATCGCGACGATCCCCTACGGAGAGGACCTCATCGTCGAGGAGATGCAGCCGTTCCAGCGCACGACCTACCCGTACGCCGCGTACATCGCGGCGCCGCCGTTCGAGGCCTCGCGGCGCGGCCGGTTCTGGGTCACGCTGCCTGACGCCGATGACGACGAGACGACCATCCGCGAGCGCCTCGAGGGCCATCCGCGCGCGGGGATCGCGGTCATCGCGTGCCACGAGGGCTACCCCGGCCACCACCTGCAGCTCACTGTCTCCTCCGACAACGGTTCGCTGGCGCGGCGCGCACTGCGCAGCAATCTCATGGTCGAGGGCTGGGGGCTGTACGTGGAGGAGCTCATGACCGAGCTCGGCTACCTCGCCGCGCCGGACACCGCGCTGCTGCGGCTCAAGGATCTGCTCTGGCGCGCGACGCGCGTCGTCGTCGACGTCGGCCTTTCGACCGGCGAGATGACCTTCGACGCGGCGGTCGCGTACATGGTCGAGCGCGCGAAGCTCGAGCCGCCGAACGCGCTCGCCGAGGTGCGCCGCTACACCCTCACGCCGACGCAGCCATCGTCCTATGCGCTCGGGCGGCAGGCCATCCTCGAACTGCGCGACAAGGCGCGCGGTAAGGGGTGGGGGATGCGCCTCTTCCACGACAA
Organism: Candidatus Acidiferrales bacterium; assembly: GCA_035631715.1. Lineage (GTDB taxonomy): Bacteria > Chloroflexota > Limnocylindria > P2-11E > P2-11E > CF-39. The sequence goes on along the minus strand of DASQIF010000062.1, from coordinate 1,962 downwards.
GCTCTTGAACGCCGGCAGCCTCCCGCCGAAGCTCCTCGCCCGCGACGTCGGTCTCGACGCGTGATCTCCCTTCTGTTGCGCACGATCTTGTTCGCGGTCGTCATACCCGCGACCGTGATTGTGTATGTGCCGTGGCTGCTCGTTGAACGCACCGCGGCGCTGCCGGCGGACGGCGCGGCTTGGCCCATCGGCGTGATCGTCATCGTCGCCGGTGCTGCGCTCCTTGTCATTTGCTGGGCCGGCTTCATTGTCGACGGGCAAGGCACGCCTGCACCCTACGATCCGCCGCGCCGCCTCGTCACCGGTGCGCTTTACCGCCGCGTGCGCAATCCGATCTACCTCGCGCTGCTGGTGATCCTGATCGGTGAGGCCATCGCGTTCACGTCGTGGGCGCTCGCTGCGTGGCTCGCGATCATGGCGGTCTCCTTTCACCTCGTCGTCGTGGTCTACGAGGAGCCCGATCTCCGTGCGCGCTTTGGCGGCGCGTACGAGGACTACCTGCGCAGCGTGCCGCGCTGGATCCCGCGCCGGTGAGGAAGATCCGCTTCGCGACCCAGTCAGGCGGGGCGCCGTCGGCGCAGGAGTGGCTCGCCCGCGCGAAGCGGCTCGAGGCGATGGGGTACGACACGCTCGCGATGCCCGACCACATGATCGGCGGCGCATGGGGTCCGATGGTCGCGCTCGCGGCGCTCGCTCCAGTCACGACGAAGCTGCGCCTCGGCACGCTCGTCATCGACAACGACTTTCGCAACCCGGTGGTGTTCGCCCGCGAGGTCGCGCTCCTCGACGTGCTTTCAGGCGGGCGCTTCGAGCTCGGCCTCGGCGCCGGCTGGCTCGACCGCGACTACCAGGGCACCGGCATCGCGTTCGATCGCGGCCGCGTCCGCGTCGCGCGGCTCGCTGAGGCGGTGACGCTCATGAAGCGGCTCTTCGCCGAGGAGCAGGTCGATTTCGCGGGCACGTACTACACGGTCACGAAGGCCGAGTGCCGGCCGAAGACGGTGCAGAAGCCGCACCCGCCACTGATGATCGCGGGCGGTGGCGATGAGATCCTCGCGCTCGCCGGCCGCGAAGCCGACATCGTCGCGATCGTGCCGCCGGGCATCACCGGGACCGGCAAGCTCGCCGTCGAGGCCGTGACGCTCGAGAAGATGAAGCAACAGGCCGCGCTCGTTCGCGAGCATGCCAAGGGCCGGGAGGTCGAGCTCTCGATGTTCCTCGACTGCGTCCTCACCGATGACCGCGAGGCGAAGATGACCGAGCTGGCGGAGGTCGCGAAGGTGGACCGGGCGATGCTCGCGCAGTCCGCCTACCGCGGCATCGGCACCCTCGCGGAGATCAGCGCGCACATCCGCATGCTCCGCGACACGATCGGCGTCACGTACTTCTGCCTGCGCGGCCCCGACGTGGAGAAGCTCGGCCCGATGCTGCAGGAGCTTTCCGGACGGTAGGCTCGGGCCGCAGGAAGAACGCGGCCTCGGGCTCGCCTTCGAGCAGCGGCACGAGCTCGCGGAGCACGGTCGGCGCGAGGCGTTTGGCCTTCCGCCACGCGAGGTCTGGCGTGTCGGCGGTCTTGTCGAGCTCCTCCCACGCGACCGCGCTTGCGCGCTCCTTGGTGGCGGACGAGATGTCCTTCGCCGCGGCGCGCAGGCCGGCGAGGCCGTCCTCGAGCTTCTTCTCGTCGCCCGCGTCGTCGAGGACCTGCTTCTTCGGGTAGCGCGTCAGGAGATACACGAGCTGCGCCTGCTCGACCAGCGCGAGGAGCGCCTTCTTGTCGCGCGCGGAGAGGGCCACCGGCTGAAGACTACCGGGCAAACGAAAGGCCCCGGGGTCACCGGGGCCTTTCGCATCACATGCGCGCTGGGGCTATTCGGAGAGTCGCGGCAGGATCGGCTGCGCGGAGTTGCCGGCGTTGTAGTTGATGTTCAGGTTGCCGTTCTGGATGTCCAGCTTGTAGGCGAT
>DASQIF010000061.1:0-2151 GCA_035631715.1 Candidatus Acidiferrales bacterium | reverse complement strand
CTCGGAACACGTCGCCGCGCTCATCCCGCGGGTCGACGGCGGAGCCGACATCGCGACGCTCGTCCAGGCGTCCGGTCGGACCCGCGGCGAGATCGTCGAGGGGCTCGCCATGCTGGTCGCCGCGGGCCTGGCCGATATCGTGAAGGCGTGACGAAGGCCACCGAGGACTGGCGTCGATCGTTCGCGGCGCGGATGACGGCGATCAACAGCATGCTCGATCTCGTCGTCGTTGATCTGACGGTCGACCAGGTGAACCACGTCGAGCGTGGCGCGGTGCTGCCGATCGCATTCAGCCTGAGCCACGTCGTCGGCAGCCAGGATCGCTCCGCGTCGCGATTCCTCGCCGGCAACGCGCCGTCCCTGTGGGAGATCGGCGGTTGGGCGAAGAAGGTCGGTCTCGAGGGCGCCGTTCCGTTTCGCGGCACGGCCATCGATGAAGCGGAGCGCACGCGCTTCGGAGACATGGACGCATGGCGCGAGTACCAGCACGCGGTGTTCGCGAAGACCGAGAGCGCGCTCGCGAACGCGCCGCTCGACCTGTTCGACCGAGACGCGTTCGGCGGCGAGCGGCCCGACCTCGGGAAGAACGCGTTCCTCGGGCTGCTCGTGCCGAGCGGGCCGATACGGATCATGGACATCTGCGAGGCGTACCTGTTCCAGCACGCCGCGCGGCACCTCGGCGAGATCGAGCACGCCCGCGCTCTCGTCGGCCTCGGCGGTCTCAGTTAGCGGCGGAGCACCAGGCCGATCTTCCCGAAAGTCTGCCGTGGTTCCGCGAACACCGTGACGTCGCCCTTGCCGTCGGCCACACGATCGGGCGTGTGGTTCTCCGCGCTGAACTCGACCGTCGACAGGGAGGGGAAGGCCTTCAGCAGGCGCTGACCCATCTCGTGCACGAGCTCCTGGATGGACTTGCTGTTGAAGTCGTGGAAGGTGACCTCGATCTCGCGCCGCACGATCTCCGACGCGACATGACCGGTACCCTCGCCGACCGCGTCATGCACGTCGGCGTAGCGCCAGTGCGCGTCCATCACGATGGTGAGCGGGCGATCGGCGAGCTCCGGCAGCGTCGTGTACTGGTCGCGCGCGAACGCCGCGAACGACGAGCCGGTCGTCTTGAGCAAACGCATCGCCTCGATGCCGCTGCGCGCCGCGCTGACGGTCACCTTGTCGCCGTCGCGCGCGAAGTCGGCGTGCGCGATGGCGCGGTCGGTGCGAGTCATCCGGAACACGACCTCGCTGGAGCCCGGGAGGCCGTGCGCGGCGTCGAGCGGGACCTCGCGGGCGGTGACGCGGATGCGCTCCATCTGCGGGTAGGTGGAGAGGAGCCGCCGTCCGAGGAACGCGACGTATGACTCGAGGCTGCGCCCGTCGAACTCGGCGGCCGTCGCGTAGACGAAGTTCTTCATGGTGTCCGTCGCGACCACCTCGCGGTTGTCGCCCTGGGTGTACGACTCGATGAAGCGTTCGCCGAACACGTCGACGTCCGCCTCGGCCGCGAACGGCGGCGCGGACCGTTTGGCGAGGCGGAAGAACACCACGCGCGTCTTGCCGTAGCGGATCTCCATGGTCACGTCCGCGCCCGCATCTTGCGGAGCCGATCGAGCGAGATCACCAGGAACTCGTCGATGCCCGTGCGCAGCTCGGCCTCGCGCGACCGGGTGGCGCGCTCCCGCAACACGTCGAGGATCTGCGCCTTGCTCCGGCCGTTCACGAAGACCACGAACCGGAAGCCGAAGTTGCGCTCGTACGCCGCGTTGAGGCGCACCAGCTCCGTCAGGACGCGCGGGTCCTGGTCGCTGCCCTGCTCGACGCGCGACAGCTCGGAGAGCTCGCGCACGTCGGCCCCGATGCGCGGATGCGCGTTCAGCACCGCGATGAGCTCGCGCTCCGCGAAGGTGTCGAGGATCGCGCGGGCCTTCTCGATGACGTCCTCGGGCGTGTCGTCCGGCGCGAGCCGCGCCTCCAGGCGCGCGGTCAGCTCGGGGCTGCGCTCGAAGACCGCGGCGAGGTGCGTCATCAGCTGCCGCGGTACGAGGTGACGCCGAAGCGAGAGAGCAGCAGCGGCACGTGTGTGTGACCGTCGGCGACGCGCACGTCGAGGGTCACCTGCGCGAAGAAGCCGTCAGGCGAATATTCGCCAGTCTCGAA
>DASQIF010000060.1:0-10416 GCA_035631715.1 Candidatus Acidiferrales bacterium | reverse complement strand
CGGTCGTCGCCTGCATCGTGACGGCCGCGATCGCGAGCAGGAACAGACCGACGCCGCCCGCCACGCGCGCGATCGCGCGCGGTAGGCGCTCGAGCGCGGGCGCGTTCATCGCGACGAGCGCACCGGCTGCGAGCTGCCATGCGCGGCTCGGCAGGCTGAAGAAGGCCCACGGCGGCGCGACCGCGGTGAGCGCGACCGCGGTCACGAGCGATGCCAAGAACAGGACCCAGGTGAAGAGCCGCGGCCGATGGACACGGAATGTCAACGCGAGGAACAGCGGCCAGAGCAGATAGAACTGCTCCTCCACGCCGAGAGACCAGAAGTGCAGGAACGGCGATGGCGCTTGCGACGTGAAGTAATCGGTCGCGTGCAGCGCGAAGGCGATGTTGCACACGAAGAGGCCGCAGGCCGTCGCGTCGAGCGCGGCGGCGGGCTGATCGAGGGGCGGGAGGATCTGCGTCGTGGCGGCGAGCACGGTGACGAGCGCGACCGCGGCGGCGGGGAGGATGCGCCGCGCCCGGCGCGCGTAGAACGCCATGAGGTCGATCGCGCCCGTGGCGCCGAGCTCGCGCAGCAGCAGCGACGTGATGAGGAACCCGGACAGCACGTAGAAGGCGTCGACCCCGACGAACCCGCCGCGCACGCCCAGCAGGTCGAAGTGGAAGACCACGACGAGCGCCACCGCCACACCGCGCAGGCCTTCCAGATCCGTCCGGAACTTCATGCCGTAACGGTCGCTGCGGTGGTGGGGGGAAGGCTGGGGGTCGGTTTGGGGGGCTAGTGGACGGTCACGTTCCGGTCCAAGGCGAGCCCGTAGCGGCCGTCCGTCACCTCGAGCCGGGCACCGGGCACGCGCGAGAGCACGCGGCGCAGGTCCTTCGTCGCGTCGTACAGATTGCGCACCGCCTTGTCCCCTTCGCTCTCCGGCCACAGCAGATCCGCGATCTCGTCGCGCTCGAGCCGAGCTGGGTACGCCGAGAGCAGGACGCGGAAGTAGCGGCGAAGGACGCCACTGCCGCTCCGGCCCTCGCGCCAGTCGGCATCCTCGAAGGTCCGCCCGGCGACGGCGACCGCGCCCTCCCGCGTCATGCTCACGTCGGGCGGGTCGGTCTCGGATGCTGGACCACCGGCCGAGAGGAGCCGCTCGGCGAACTCCGCGAGCTCGGGTGTGGCGTGCTCGCGCGCGATGGCGGCGAGCTCGGGCGCCCACCAGCTCGTGCCAAGTCGGAACCCGCGTTCGGCGCCCAGTGCGCATGCCCGCATCACCGCGCGCCGTGCCGCGGCAACACGTCCGCTCCGCGCATCGGCATACGCGACCCAAAGACGCAGCGTGAACGATGTGAGGTCGTCACCGTGCTTCGCATACGAGTCGGCGAGTCGTGCGAGCACACCGCGGGATGTCGTCGGCCGGTCGTTCAGGTGGACGAGCGCGTCGAGCGTCGCGATGGCGTCGCGGTGCTCGGTGCGCGGCGTACCGGGAAAGGAGCTGCGCAGTATGCGCGACGCGCCGCCGCGATCACCTGCGCGCAGGCGCAGCCACGCGCGACGGATCCACGTCCACCCAATGAGCTCTTCGAGTCCGACCGCGCGAGCCCCGCGCTCGACGTCGGCCAGCTTCGTCTCAGCGGCCGTTCCGCGACCGGCGAGCTCATCGGCTATCGCGATGTTGAACCACGCGAACATGTCGACGCGCTCGTTACCACGACGCCGAGCGTCATCGCGCGCCTGATCGAGCTTGAGCCGCGCGCCTTCGACGTCGCCGCCGCATAGCAGTGCGTAACCCATGCCGTTCTCGAGCGTCGAACGGGCCGCGTCGTCGAGCTCCTCCGCGTCGAGTGTGGCGAGCGCGATCGCGTACAGACCAGCGCTCTCGCGCGGATACGAATGAGCGAGGGTCGACGCGAGGTTGCGCATCGCGAGCACACGGGTCATCGGTGTGAGAGCCGCGTTCGCGCGTTGCAGGACGCGCCGGTACAGCGCGGTCGCGGCATCGCGTTCACCGCGCCGTTCGGCGAGGAGCGCGCGGACGTGCAACACGTCCGCGTTCGCTTCGGCCTTTGTGCCGAGGAAGCCTTCGGCCCAGGCCAGGACGGCGTCGGTGGCCACCTCCTCATCGCGTCCGAGATGGATCGCACCGACGAGGAAGGCGATGCGACCGACGAGCAATGGTGTCCGTGCCGTCGCGAGCGATTGCGCCCGCACGAGCCAACCGAACGCCTCATCGACGCGTTCGTGCACGAGCGCGCGGCGGCCGCGAGCGAGGACGAGCTCGATGCCCTCGCCGCTATCCCCGCGCGCGAGGACCTCGTCGAGCTGGGCTGCGTAGCGCGAGTCCGCCAGGCGCAGCGCGGCCGGACCGAGTCCGGTCGCGCGGCCACCGTGGGCGACGCGCGTGAGCAGCGCGCGATCCGCGATGAGCTGCCGGACCCACGGAAGGTTCATCGCGCGCTTCGTCGCCACGCGCGCACCTTACGCGAGCGCTCCAGCGGTGGCGAGGCCGCCGCTGCGAGGACGTAGCATTCGTCACGGCGTGCACTGCTCTTGAAGGAGGCGCGACCGACGTGGCTCAGCGCGTAGCCATCTACCCCGGATCGTTCGACCCGCCGACCAACGGCCATCTCGACATCGTCGAGCGCTCCGTCCGCCTCTTCGACACGGTCGTCATCGGCGTCGGCCGCAACCTCGCGAAGAAGAGCGTGTTCAGCGCGGACGAGCGCGTCGCGCTCATGCGCGAGGCGTGCGCGAGGTGGCCGAGCGTGGACGTGCGCCCGTTCGACGGGCTGCAGGTCGAGTTCGCGAAGCAGTGCGGCGCGTCGTTCATCATCCGCGGCATCCGCGCGCTCTCGGACTTCGAGTTCGAGTTCGAGATGGGGAACATGAATCGGCGCCTCGCGCCGAGCATCGAGATGGTCTATCTCATGAGCGCGCCCGAGTACCTATTCATCTCCGCGTCGCGCGTGAAGGAGCTCGTCGCGTTCGGCGCACCGGTCGAGAGCCTCGTCCCGCCGAACGTCGCGAAGGCGCTGCGCAAGCACACCGGCCAGGGCGGGCTGCGCACCGGCGCCACGGAATCGAACGACTGAGCATGGCGATGGTCCTCGCGGTCGACGTGGGCAACACCAACGTCGTGCTCGGCATCTACGAGAACGAGAAGCTGCGGCGCACCTGGCGGCTCGCGACGGTGCACGACCGGACCGAGGACGAGCTCGCGGTCTCCATCGACGCGCTGCTCGCGCAGGAGGACCTCGCGCTTGCCGACCTCGACGCGCTCGCCGTGGGCAGCGTCGTGCCACCGCTGACCACCGCGTTCACGCGTCTCGGTGAGCGATATCTCGAGCGACCCGTGTTCATCGTCGGACCCGGCATCAAGACGGGCGTCCGTCTGCGCGTCGACAACCCCTCCGAGGTCGGCGCCGACCGCATCGCGAACACGCTCGCGGCGCATCGGCGGTACGGCGGGCCCGCGGTGATCGTCGACTTCGGCACGACGACGAACTTCGATGTCGTCTCCGCCGACGGCGACTTCCTCGGCGGATCGTTCGCCCCGGGCCTCGAGATCTCGGCCGAGTCGCTCTTCGGCCGCGCGTCGCGGCTCTTCCGCGTGCCGCTCACCGCGCCGGCCGCGGCCATCGGCAAGAACACCGCCGACTGCCTGCGGTCGGGGCTGGTCTTCGGCTACGTCGGTCTGGTGGAGGGTCTGCTCGCGCGCATCGTCGCCGAGCTCCCCGCGACGCCGCGCGTGATCGCGACCGGCGGTCTCGCCACGACCATCGCGCCGCTCGCGAAGGGGATCGAGAAGGTCGACGAGGACCTCACGCTCGAAGGGCTGCGCATGCTGTACGAGCTCAACGCATGACCGCGCTGCAGGGGAAGTTCGTCGTCCTCGGCGTGACCGGCTCGATCGCCGCGTACAAGTCCATCGAGCTCGCGCGCCGCCTCACGCAGGCCGGCGCGACGGTGCAGGTCGTGATGAGCCGCTCGGCGACCGAGTTCGTGCGACCGCTCACGTTCCAGGCACTCACGTACCGGCCGGTCGAGGTCGAGATGTTCCACATCCAGGACGAGCGTGCGGCCGGGCACGTCGCGATGGGCCGCGAGGCCGACGTCGTCGTCGTCGCGCCCGCTACCGCGCACGTGCTCGCGCGTCTCGCGAACGGCCTCGCCGACGACCTCATCGCGACGACCGTGCTCGCGACCGGCGCGCCGGTCGTGGTCGCCCCGGCGATGGAGACGCACATGTGGCAGAACGCGGCGACGCAGGACAACATCGCGCGCCTTCGGGCGCGCGGCGTTCGCGTCGTGGATCCGGAGTCCGGTCCGCTCGCCTCGGGCGACGTCGGGCCCGGCCGCCTTGCGGCGCTCGAGCGCATCGAAGCCGCGATCGCCGAGGCCGTCGGCGCGGGCGGCGATCTCGGCGGGCGCCGCGTCATCGTCACCGCGGGGCCGACGGTCGAGGCCATCGATCCGGTGCGCTTCGTGTCGAACCGCTCGAGCGGCAAGATGGGCTACGCCATCGCCGAGGCCGCGCGCGCCGCGGGCGCCGACGTCACGCTCGTTCACGGACCGACGGCGCTGCGCGTGCCGAACGGGGTCCGTGCCATCGCGATCGAGAGCGCGGAGGACCTCAAGGACGCGGTGCTCGCGCTGCTCCCCGAGACCGACGCGGTCGTGATGGCCGCCGCGGTCGCCGACTACCGTCCGCGCGAGACGTCGGAGCGCAAGATCAAGAAGCGCGACGCGGGGTCCGAGCTCACGATCCGCATGACCGAGAACCCCGACGTGCTGAAGGCAATCGTCGCGGCGCGGCGTCCGAACACGCTCGTCATCGGCTTCAAGGCCGAGACCGGCGACGCCACCGCGGAGGCCGAGCGCATGCTGCGCGAGAAGAAGCTCGATCTGGTCGTCGCGAACGACATCACCGAGCCGTCCTCGGTGTTCGGCAGCGACACCGATCGCGTGACGTTCGTCTCCGCCGACGGGGTCGAGCGCCTCGACACCCTTCCGAAGAGCGAGGTCGCGCGCCGCCTGGTCGCGAAGCTCGCGGAGCGTCTCGCCCGCTAGATCGCCTGCGGGCCGTCGAAGAGCCGGCCCGGGTCGTACTGGCGCTTCACCTGCTGGAGCCGCGCGTAGTTCGCACCGTAGTACGCGGCTTGCCAATCCGTGAGATCGGCGTCGCCGTAGTTCGCGTACGCACCAGTGCCGATGAGCGGCCGCAGCGACGTGAACGTGTCGTTGAGCCAGGCCGTCGGCGCCCCGCCGGCATAGAGCTGCAGCACTGCGAATGCGCCGCGATGTGGGAACGCCGTCGCATCGGGAGCGACACGCGACACGGCGCCGCCCAGCGAATCGATGAGCACATCGCCCGCGCCGGATGCTCGTCCCCGCTCGAGCAGCTTCGTGATCGCCGCCGCGCTGAGTGGCGCGCCGGCGACGATCGATCTCGCGGTGAAGCTCTCTCGGTTCAGGACGCCATCTGGCGTGGCACCGTGAAGGTGGCACTGCCCACTCGTTGCGCCGAGGCAGCCTGCTTCGAGCAGCATCACCTCGTCGAATGCGCGTACTCCGGATTCGCGGTACGACGGCGATCGGCCCACGAGGGCGCTGAGGTTGTCCAGGCGCGCGCCAAGCGCACTGCCATAGAACGGCGAGACGACGTGGACGCTGGCGCCCGCGGACGAGACGTGGACGTTCGACCAGATCTCGTCGGGTGCGTCTTGCATCCAGCGCTGCCAGCCGTCGATGGCAGCCGCGGCGTCGGCGCTGTCCCAGCTGTAGAACGCTATCCCGAGCGGCGCGGCCCGATGCGTATCGAACGTGAGCGACGTGACCGCACCGAATGAACCGCCACCGCCACGCAGGGCCCAGAAAAGAGCTGGCTCGTTGTTCGCATCGCAGGTGACGGCACTGCCGTCGGCGAGCACGACGCGCGCCGATGCCAGTTGGTCGCACGTGAGTCCCCACGCGCGCGTGAGCACCCCGATGCCGCCGCCGAGCGTGAGCCCGCTGATGCCGACGGTCGGGCAGCTGCCCGCGGCGATGCCGCGGCCCGCGGAGGACAGCGCGTCGTACGCGTCGATGAGCGCGGCGCCGGCGCCGATGGTCGCGCGCGTCCCGGCGATGCTTACCGCTGACATCGGACGCAGATCGACGACGAGGCCGCTGCCGGATGACGCACCGATGTAGCTGTGGCCACCGCTACGCACTCGCAGCGGAACGCCGGCGTCGCGCGTGAACCGCACACACGCCTGCACATCGCGCTCATCGGCGCAGCGCGCGATGCCCTGCGGTCGGACGGCATCGAAGCGCGTGTTGTAGAGCACGCGAACGCTGTCGTACGCGGCATCGGACGGACGCACGAGCGTCCCGCGCAGCGACGCCGCGAGGGCGTTCCAGTCGGCGACGCGCGCCGTGGGCGAGGGACTGGGTGTGACGGGCGGCGGCGATGTCGGTGAGGGTGCCGGTGACGCGCTCGGCGACGGCGACGACGAGACGACTTGGCCGGGGACGCATGCCGTCGCCACGGTCGCGGCAGCCCCGGCCAGAAAGGCCCGTCGTCGCATGCCTGGAAGCATCGCGTACGGCCGAGTGCCTGCGCGTCCGCGTTGTCCGGGCTAACTCGTACGCCGCGCTACCATCAACTCATTCGCCGGGACCGGCCAAGCCGGCCTGGACGGAGGTACGACATGAGCGAGAAGACCGAGTCCGCTTACGGCGGCGCCGCGATGGCGCCCCGCGGCGGGGGCCCCGGTTTAGCGAGCGAAGCGAGCGTAAAGAAGCTCACCATCCCCGAGCTGGTCGCGATGAAGCGCGACGGCAAGAAGATCACGATGATGACCGCGTACGACGTCGCGTTCGCGCGCCTCGTCGACCGCGCGGGCATCGACATGTTGCTCGTCGGCGACTCCGCCGGCATGGTCATGCTGGGCTACGCCAACACCGTCCCGGTGACGATGGACAACATGATCCAGATGGCCGCGTCCGTCGCGCGCGGCGCGACGCACCCCGTGCTGGTCGGCGACATGCCCTTCGGCACATACCAGACAGGCCCCCAGGACGCGCTCCATAACGCCGCGCGCTTCCTGAAGGAGGCCGGCATGGACGCGGTGAAGATCGAGGGCGGGCACGAGACCGTCGACACGGTCCGCACGCTCGTGGAGAACGGTATCGCGGTCATGGCGCACGTCGGTCTCACGCCGCAGCGGGTCGCGCAGTTCGGCGGCTTCAAGACGCAGGCGCGCAGCGCGCGCGCCGCGCGGCGCCTCATCGACGACGCGCTCGCGCTCGAGGACGCCGGCGCGTTCTCCATCGTGCTCGAGTCGATCCCGGCGCCGGTGGCGGCGATGGTGACCGAGCGTCTTTCGATCCCGACGATCGGCATCGGCGCGGGATCGGACTGCGACGGGCAGGTGCTCGTGCTGCACGATGTGCTCGGGCTCTTCGGTGACTTCAAGCCGAAGTTCGCCAAGCGCTACGCGGACATCGGCGCGCAGGTCACCGAAGCGCTGCGGGCCTTCGACCGTGAGGTCCGCGACGGCACGTTCCCCGACGCCGAGCACTCCTTCACCATGAAGGAGACCGAGCTCGCGGCGCTGAAGCACGATCTCGAGACGCCGGCGCGACCGAAGGCCGTCTAACGATCCGCGTCGCGATCGTCGGCATGGGCGCGATCGGCCACGTCGTCGAACACGCTCTCCGCGGCCGCGTCGAGCTCGTGCCCATCGACCGCACCCACGCGCCGCTGCGGGCGGACGAGCGTCCGGTGGATGCGGCGGTCGTTTGCGTCAAGACGCACGGGACGGCGTGGGCCGCGGATGTCGCTCGGACGGTGCTCTCGCGCGACAGCGTCGCGGTCACCATCCAGAACGGGCTCGGCAACTACGAGCGTCTGCGGGACGCGGTCGGCGCGGACCGCGCCGCGGTCGGGGTCATCTACGTGGGCGCGCGTCTCGATGAGCAGCGCGCGCTGCACGCGACCGGACCCGGCAGGGCCGACCTCGGACGGCCGAAGGGCGCCGCGCCCGCGCGCACGCTCGACGCTCTCGCCGCGCACCTGCGCGCCGGCGGCATGACCGTGTCGGTCGTGGACGATCCGTGGCCGGCGGTGTGGCGCAAGGTCGCGACGAACGCTGCGGTGAACCCGGTCACGGCGCTCCTCGGGATCCCGAACATGGAACTGCTCGCCGACGAGCGCGCTGCACGCATGGCCGACGTCCTCGCGCGCGAGGTCGCGCGCGTCGCCACCGCGAGCGGCGTCGCGATCGGCGAGGACGACGCCGTCGCATGGTGGCGCGACATGGCGAGCCTCACCGGCGCGAACCGCTCGTCGATGCTGCAGGACGTAGAGGCGAAGCGGGCGACGGAGATCGACGCGATCTGCGGCGCGGTGCAGCGCGAGGGTCAGCGCCGGGGCGTGGCCGCTCCTCTTAACCAGTCGATGGCAGTGCTCGTCTCCGCGCTCCACCCATAGCCGCGACGACGAGCGCGACGACCGACATGCCGATCGAGACGTACGCGAGCCAGAGGAACGCGTTCCCGATGCCCGACGCGTCAGCCACCGCGCCGAAGATCGGCGCCGCGATCCCGCCCACCGGCTGATTCACCAGGTAGTACGTGCCGAGCATCGTGGACCGGCGCGTCACCGGCGTGTTGTCGATGATGAGGACCTCGGTGGCGGTCGCGCGGAACGACAGCGACGCGCCGACGAGCAGCAGCGGTATGACCGCGAGCTCCACCGGCAGCGCGACCAGGAGCCACACCGCCGGGCCGGCGAGCACGAGTGCGCCGAGCAGCACCGCGGGCCGGCCGAACCGATCCGACAGGATGCCGGAGAGGGGCGCCGAGAAGAGACCGGCCAGCTGCGGCACGCCGTACAGCGCCGCGGCGAGCGCGGGCGAGATGCCGCGCGCGTCGACGAGATATAGCGTGAGGAATGCGAGCGCGCTCGACACGAACACCTGCGCGACGATGGAGATGGAGACCAGCGACCCGATCGAGCGCGCCACGCGGCCGATGTCCGAGAACGTCGCGAGCCATTCGTGTCTCTCGGTCGAACGCGTGCCCGGCGGCGCGATGCGCAGGACGAGGAACGCGCACGCGATGGGCGCGACCGCGAAGACGAGGTAGGGCAGCCGCCACGTTCCGGCGGCCGCGAGCGTCCCGGCGACCAGCGGCGCCGCGAAGAACGCGAGATGCCCGGCGGTCGTGTGCGTGCCGAGCGCGACCCCGCGCCGCGCGAAGGTGAAGGTCTCGGCGATGAGCGCCGACGCCGGCGCGTGGTACGTGCCGCTGGCGATGCCCATCGCGAGGAGCCCCAGCAGGAGCAGCGGATATGAACCCGAGAGACCGATCGCGATGCTCGCGAGCCCGCTGGCGACGAGACCGCCGATGATCACGCGCCGCGCGCCGACGCGATCGGCCAGGAGGCCGAACGGCGCGTTCGTCACGCCCGACGCGATCGCGTACGCGGTCACGGCGAATCCGGCCTGCGTGTTCGACAGCAGGAAGGCGTCGCGGATGAACGGGAGGAGCGCCGACAGCAGGCTGTTCGTGACGTGTCCGGCGAAATGCGCGATCGAGAGCGCGACGAGCAGGGAGCGCCGCGTCATGACAACTCGCTCACATCCATGCCGAGAAGCACATTGTCGATGAGACGCGCCTTGCCCACACGCGCGGCCAGCGAGACGACCGCACGGTCCGCCGACCCGTGCAGCTCGTGCAGGTCGAGTGGGTCGGCGGCGGAGACGTATTCGAGGGACACGCCCGCCGCGCTCCGCACGGCGTCGCGCACCGCCGCCCGCAGCGGCTCGGGATCGCGCTCCCCGCGCTCCCATAGCTCCTGAGCCTCGCGAAGGCCGCGCGACAGCGCGACCGCCGCGGGCCGCTCGGATGGACCGAGGTACGCGTTGCGGGACGACATCGCGAGGCCGTCGTCCTCGCGGACGATCGGGCAGCCGATCACGCGGATGCGGGGGAAGCGCCGGCGCGCCATGGTCTGCAGCACGCGCAGCTGCTGGAAGTCCTTCTGGCCGAAGTACGCGGGGTCGGGCCGGACGATCTCGAACAGCCGCGCGACGACGGTCGCGACACCGGCGAAGTGCCCCGGCCGCGCGGCGCCCTCGAGCGGCGCGGCGACCGGGCCCGGATCGATCCGCGCGTCGTCTCCTTTGGGATAGATCTCCTCGACGCTCGGCACGAAGGCCGCGTTCGTGCGCGCCATCTCGAGCAGCGCGAGATCTTCGCGCTCGCGTCGCGGGTACGCGGCGAGATCCTCGTTCGGCCCGAACTGCGTGGGGTTCACGAAGATCGAGACGATGGTCGCGTCGTTGTCGCGACGCGACCGTTCGACGAGCGAGAGGTGGCCGGCGTGGAGCGCGCCCATCGTCGGCACGAAGCCCACGGCACCCGCGCCGCCACGCC
>DASQIF010000059.1:0-1548 GCA_035631715.1 Candidatus Acidiferrales bacterium | reverse complement strand
GGTCATACCGGGGCCGCCTCCTTCAGATCGAAGGCGTAGTCCTCGATGACCGGGTTCGCGAGGAGCTCGCTGCCCATGAGGCGCACCGCGTCGCGCGCCGCGCTCTGGTCGGCCGCGTCGAACGCGACGACGATCTCTTTGCCGGTCCGCACGCTCGCGACGTCGACGCCCAGCGAGCGCAGCGCGCTCGACACGGCCTCGCCCTGCGGATCGCGCACCTCGCCCTTCGGGCGCACGTGAAAGGTGGCGACGAACCTCATCGGAGGGGCTCGCCGACCAGACGCTCGTAGCACTCCCGGTAGCGATCGGCCGTGCCCTCGACGACGTCGTCAGGCAGCTCCGGCGCTGGCGGCTCCTTGTTCCAGCCGGAGAGCATGAGGAAGTTGCGCACGTACTGCTTGTCATACGAAGCGGGCGAGCTCCCGGGTGCGTACGTCGACGCCTCCCAGTAGCGCGACGAGTCCGGCGTGAGCGCCTCGTCGATGAGCGTGAGCTGTCCGTCGTAGAAGCCGAACTCGAACTTCGTGTCGGCGAGGATGATCCCCTTCCCGAGCGCATAGGTGTGCGCGAAGCGGTAGAGCGCGAGGGTCACCTGCTCGAGCTGCTTCGCGAGCTCGCTGCCGACGACGGCGGCGAGCTGCTTGCGGCTGATGTTCTCGTCGTGCCCGGTCGCGGCCTTCGTGGCTGGCGTGAAGATCGGCTCCGCGAGCCGTTCCGACTCGATCATGCCCGGCGGCAGCGTCTCGCCCGCGACGGTGCCGAGCGCCTTGTACTCGGTCCACGCCGATCCCGAGATGTATCCGCGCGCGACGCACTCGATGTCGATGCGCTCGCATCGCTTCACGAGCACGGTGCGCTGCGAGAGCTCCTTCCGCTCGCGGAAGGCTGGTGGGAAGCGGCGGATGTCCGTCGAGACGAGGTGGTTCGGCACGATGTGCGCGGTCTTGCGGAACCAGAAGTTCGAGAGCTGCGTGAGGATGCGGCCCTTATCGGGGATCGGCGTCGGTATGACGACGTCGAATGCGGAGAGCCGGTCGCTCGCGACGATGACGAGCCGGTCGCCGCCGGCCTCATAGACGTCGCGGACCTTGCCGCGCCGGAAGAGTGTCGCGCCCGGGATGTCGGTCTGGATCACGGTGCTCATTCGGGCAGCACACCTTTCAATCGTTCTCGCCAGGTCGTCGTGACGTCGCGTGTCACCTCGGACGCGAGGCCGCGGTATTCCTCCGGCTGGTCGAGGACGCGCCGCTCCTCGGGCGTGAGCTTCTTCAGATACTCGCGCACGTCGCGGTCGAGCATCGCGATCTCGAGCACGGTGCGGCCAGAGCGCTCGGCCTCGAGCGTCAGCTTGCGCACGGCCTCGTGCGCGTCGGGGTGGCCGTACTTCGAGAGGAGGACGTAGAGGGGCTCGGCCGCGATCGCGCCGCGTGACGATGCGAGGTTGCTCTTCAGCCGGTCGCGGTCGATGCGGATGCCCTCGAGCGACGAGGCCATGCGCTTCGCGGCGTACGCCGTGGCGGCGATGAGCTCGCCGAGGAAGCGCTGCGA
>DASQIF010000058.1:0-11717 GCA_035631715.1 Candidatus Acidiferrales bacterium | reverse complement strand
GTAGCGTTGGCTCCAGCCATCACGAGATCGCCAGGTGGCTGATGAGTCCCCCGCGGAGCGTGAAGTCGTACCGCACATCCGCCTCGCCGCCGGGGAAGTTCCCGCTCAGGTGTCCCTGCATGAGGTAACCGTCCGCACCGCGTGCCCTGCCGCCGCGGACCGTGAGGATGTACTCCCACTGCTTGCGGCCGTCCTCTTGCCACTTCCGTATCTGAGCCCTGCCGCGATGGGTGCGCCCTTCGTCCGTCACCGTGGCGTCCTCGGTGAAGCACTCCGCGACAGCCTGGAAGTCGCGCTTCGCCGCGGCGTCCACGAATCGCTGGACCGCTTGCGGCGGTCTTCCGGTCAGCATCGTCTTGCTCCTCCTCGGACGGCGAGGACCGATCTGTTCGTCATGCTACGCACGGGTGAGGGGGCTAACGCTGCAGCGGGTCGACGACCATCCCGTTGAGCCTGGCCTCCCAGTGCACGTGCGTCCCGGCCGTGAGACCGCTGAGCCCGACGAGCGCGACCGGCTGACCGCGCTTCACCTGCTGGCCGATGGAGACGAGCGCCAGCGAGGTGTGGTAGTCGCAGGACTCGAGGCCGTCCTTGTGCATGACGCAGACGCGGCGCCCGCCGACCGGGACCCAGCCCGCGTCATCGACGACGCCGTCGTCGGACGCATAGATGATCGCGCCGTACGGCGCTGAGATGTCGATGCCGGTGTGCGAGCCCTGCACGAACTGCACGATCGCGCCGGACACGGGCCGCACGAAGCGCCGCGGGTCCGAATCGATGCGCGCCTGGCGCGCGCGTGCGGTGGTGTCGGCGCGCACTTCCGTCTCCTCGGCCACACCGCAGCGGTAGACCGCGATGTCGGTGGGGTACAGACCGGTGCGCGTCGTTCCGGCGAAGAGGCGGCCGTCGGGGCTGAAGGCGCGCACACCGATCACGTTCGGCAGGGTCGCGACGTCGTCCGAGCCGAGCACCTTGAACGTGTCGAAGGTGTTCCCGCCCGGCACCGTCGCCGTGATGTTCCCGAAGTAGAGACGACCATCCGCGGTCCAGCCGTGGACGCGACCCGCGAGCAGCGAGTTCGCGATGTTCACGCTCGTGCCTTCCTCATAGACGAGCGTGATCGCGTCGTTGCTGCGCAGGAGGAGCGTGTGGCCGACGGGTGACCACTGGCTGAAGGGCGCCTCACCGGGCATCAGGGTCATCTGCCCGGTCGCGGTGATCCCCATGTACCGCTCGAGCGCGCCGTTCTGGTAGTAGCGCGTCATGGTGAAGCGTGTCGCGTCGGCGCTGAAGTACACCTCGTCGCGCGGGTACTCCGGCGCGAGCTCGTCCGTGGTGTGCGCGATGATCGTGTCCACGCCGCCGCTCCACACGTGGATCGCGTCCTCGTCGAAGAAGTAGAGGTCATCGCCGACCCATCTCACGTTCGGCTGGCTCGATGCGGCGAACGCGATGGTCCCCTTCCCCTGCTGCATGATCCGGAGGTCGTCGCGACCGTCGATCCAGTACGCGAAGTACGTGCCATATCCCGACCAGGTGGGCTTGCTGCCGCGACCGAGGTCCTGGACCCCGCCGGTCGTCACGCTCAGGATCGAGAGGCGCTGATCCTCCTCGTAGCCCGTGACCATCTTCGCGTTCGGGATCGTGACGATGCGTGAGATCAGGAGCGACTTGGAATCCGGCGACCACTGCGCATCGAAGGCGTTGTCCACCGACGGAAGCGCGACGCGATCGACGCACGCCAGCGGGTCGCCGGGCTGCACGTGGGGGAGGGGCGGATCGTTTGGCAGGTCCACCTCGTTATTCACGGCGACCTCCCGGGGGGTCGGAGAGCAAGCGAGCGCACAGAGAGCCGCGATCAGGACGCGTGACAGCGCCCTTCCCTTCCACACACCGGGGCAACGCGGTCGTCGCGGACTCTGATGCGGTCAGCCCTCGTTCGTTCGTGGAGCGAACGAACGTGCACAAGCTTGTTCGATATCCGACCATATGAACGACCCCACGCACGTCGTCATGTCATGGTCGCGCGCACGTTCCGACGACGTGCGCCTCGGCCTGACGGTCGCCATCTCCCTCGTCAGCACGCTCATCGCACTCGGATCGGTCGTCGATGCCGTCCCGGGTGCGGCCTCCGTGACGCCGGCCCCGAGCGGACGCGCGGTGGGCGCCGCGCGCGGCGTCGCGCGCGTGAGCGCCCCCGAGACCCGCGACGTGGTGCAGGGCGCGCATCGCTCGGCGACCTACGCGGCCTCATCCGATCCGATCGAGGTTTCCTCGAATTCGACCATCCCCGTGACCGTCCGCAACCTCGGTGATGGCGTGTGGGAGGCGGCCGGCGAGCGCGCCGTCGCACTCTCGTATCACCTCTATGACTCCAGCGGCGCCCTCGTCGCGTGGGACGGTGTGCGGACCGCGCTGTCGGCTGACATCGCGCCCGGCGGAAGCGCCGTCGTCCAGATGGCCTTCGCCGCGCCCGCGCGGACCGGCGCGTACACGGTCAGCCCCGACCTGGTGCGCGACGGCGCCGGCGGATGGTTCTCCAAGGACGAGGCACCCGCGGGCAAATTCACGCTCCACGTGACCGACGCCCTCGACGCGGGTTACGGACCGACGACCTCACCGGCGATCGTCATCCCCGGCGCGGAGGTCCCGGTCGAGGTGAACCTGAGCAACACCGGCCTCGCACCGTGGAGCGCGAGCGGCGACCACCCGGTGCACGTCTCATATCACTGGCTCGCCCTCGACGGGACGCCGGTCATCTGGGACGGCGCGCGCAACTCGCTCGGCCACGACGTCGCGCCGGGCGAGGCGGTGCAGCTCGCGGTGGCGGTGCGCGCGCCGGAGGCGGAAGGCACGTACCTCCTCGTGTGGGATCTGGTGAAGGAAGGCGTGGGCTGGTTCAGCGGTCACGGCGTGACCACGAAGGTCGAAGAGGTCACGGTCTCACGGAGCGTGACCTTCTACGGGAAGGGCTGGGGCCACGGCATCGGTCTGTCGCAGTGGGGTGCGCAGGGCTGGGCCGAGGGCGCGACCGGCGTGCGCCTCTCCGGCGAGCAGATCGTGCAGCACTACTTCCCGCTCGCCACGCTGGGGACGCAGCCAGCCACGAAGCCGTTCCGCGTGCTCCTGTCCTATCCGTCCACCGGCTGCGTCGGCCGCACGATCTTCAACACCGCGACGATGAGCTCCGCCGGCGGCATGCGTCTGGTCAACGATGCCGACCCGAGCGTCGTGTACGACGACCTCGGTCCCTACGATCAGATCCGCTTCGGCGTGTACGGCGGGACCACGCTCGTCGCGGTCGACGTGCGCACACGCCGGACCGTGTACGCGGGAGACAACGATTCACTGACGCTCGTACCGACCCAGTGGTGGGACCCGATCGCGGTCCGCGAGAAGGACCTCGAGTACCGCGGCAACATCCTGGTGCAGGTCCGCGACGAGGGCGAGCTGCGGGTCGTGAACTACGTCAACTCGGACGACTACATGATGGGCGCGCTGCCCGGCGAGATGCCGAGCCGCTGGGAGATGGAGGCGCTTCGCGCGCAGGCCATCACCGCGCGCACCTACGTCGCGTGGCGTCAGGCGACCGCGGGTGACCGCACCTGGGACGTTCGCGACGACACCGCGGACCAGTGCTACGGCGGGCACTCCTTCGAGAGCCCGCGCACGACCGCGGCGGTGAAATCGACGGCCGCGACGATCCTGACCTACGCCGGTCAGCCGATCCGCGCGCTCTACTCGTCGGCCAATGGCGGCGTCACCGAGAACGTCGGCTGCCTCCTCGACGCCGAGCGGGTCGGCGACACATGGAAGTGCGCGGATGGTTGGCCGTACCTCAGCGTGGTGGACGACCCGGCCGAGCTCGTCGCCTACGACAACTTCGGCGGTATGCCGTACGTCGGCTGGTCCTTCTCGTTCAGCGCGGACACGGTCCGCCGCGAGATCCTCGAGGACTTCGGATACGACATCGGGCAGCTCATCGCCATCGGCTTCAACGAGAGCCCCGGCGGACGGCCCATCTCGGTGCGCGTCCAAGGCACGCTCGACACCGTCGACCTCAAAGGCGACCGCTTCCTTCGTTCGACCCTCGGGCTACCGGCCACGCTCGTGAAAACTTTTCCGTTCTAGCCGCGCAGCCGCAACTCAGCGGTCGTGCGACGTGTTATCAAGGGCGTGGGTGGAAGGGATCGCCGCTACGAGGCCTCGCGCGGGGTGACCAACCGTGCCCCGGCATGGCTTCTGCGCATCCGCTCCGCCGTGATGCGCCGGCCCAAGACCTTCGCGCTCCTCACCGTTGTCCTCGTCGCATGCAGCGCAGCCGTCCCGACCGCGGTGAGCCCGTCGCCGCTCGAGTCGCTCATCACGCTCGCGCCGACGCCGTCGCCGTCGCCGAGCCCGACGCCACGACCGCTCGTGAAGGCGCGCTCGGTGAGCGTCGCGGGCGACACCGTCATCGCGAGCGGAGACTTCCGCGGCAACAACACCACACAGCTCGCGCGCATCGCCGATCCCACGGGCGAGGCGGCGCTGCGCATCGCCGTCGCAGACCGCTTCGACGCCGAGCCGGTGGCGTGGTTCGACGCGGACCGCAACTTCCTCGCGCTGCAGCGCGCGAAATTCGCCGTCGCCGACGTCGACTTCGATGGCAAGGACGACCTCGTCGCGCTCTACAACAGCGGCGAGAACACCTCGAAGCTCTTCGTCTTCCGCTCCACCGGTCAGGGCTTCGCGTTCGGGGGAGTGTGGTGGAGCGGCGCGCTCGACTGGAGCCGCGGGCGCCAGCTGCTCGCGGGCAAGTTCTCGGCGAGCGGTCACGACACGCTGCTCGTCCCGTTCCAGGACGACGGCTCGCGCATGCGCATCCTCGCGTTCGACTCGAACGGAAAATCCTTCACCGACCCGATGAACGCCTATGACTCAGGGAAGGGCCAGTTCGACCTTGGGACGACGCGCTTCGCCGTCGGTCACTTCACGCGCAGCGGCGGCGCGGACCAGCTCCTGGCGATGCGCCAGAGCGACAAGAAAGCGACCGTGCGGGTCCTGGACGCGACGGCGAACGGCTTCGCGCTAGGGATCGATCTCGTGAGCGACGCGGAGGTCGATGTGACGCACGCGACCCTCGGAGCCGCGGACGTCCTGGGCACCGGACACGACGAGCTCGTATCCCTGTACACCGACGCGCAGGGCGGGGCGAGGGTCCACGTCTTCGATCTTTCCGCGGCGCCCGTGTCGTTCTTGACGCCGCTCAAGGGCTGGGACGGCTGGGCCACGCTGCCGGCGGGCACGGTGTGCGGCGGCCCGGGTGTTCTGGCGCTGGGCGACTGGGACACGGATGGACGCGCCGATGCCGCTGCGATCGCACCCGCACGGGCCACGACGTTCGCGCCCATCCGCGCGACGAGCCTGATGAGCACGGGCACCTCGTTCAACGTGGCGACGGGTGGCCCGACGACCCTGGGGTGCCCGGTGTGGCCGCTCACGGGGATGCCGCTCGGTTTCGGCGACGCGACGCAGCGCCCGGTCTACGTGAAGACCGACAACAACCCGAGCGCCCGTCCGCACTACGGCATCAGCAAGGCGGACATCGTGTACGAGTGGCTGGTCGAGGGCCTCACCACGCGCCTCGCGGCCGTGTACCAGTCGCAGCGCCCTGACGTCATCGGGTCGGTGCGCAGCGTGCGCATGACCGATCGCCACGTGCTGCCTTCGCTCGACGCGGTGCTCGTGTACTCGGGGGGCGGCCCCGAGGAGCTCATGGCCATCAACTACGACGCATCGGTCGCGCACCGCTATGTCGATCTCTCGCCCAACTACGGCTGGGGCTACCGCGTGCCGTTCCGCGAGGGGCCGTACAACTACTTCACGACCTGGGCGAACGTGAAGGCCGCGATCGCGGCGGCGCCCGACGGCGAGCAGCCCGCGACGGTCGCGCCGTGGCCCTTCCTGCCGACGGCCAGCGCCGATCCCCAGGTGGGCGGCTTCGGGACTGGCCTCGCGGCCACGAGCATCACCATCCCGTACCGCGCGCTCTTCGGCGTGCAGTACAAGTACGACGCCACCTCGCGCAGCTACGCGCGCTACGACGACGGCGTGCGCGAGGTCGACGGTGCGAACAATCAGGCCATCGCCGCGAAGAACATCGTCGTCATCCAGACCGAGGTCCATTTCACGACCGCGTTCGGCCTCGACCCCGCCGGCAACCCGAAGCTCGAGGAGGTCCTCACCGGCACCGGCAAGGCCGTCGTCTTCCGCGACGGGCTCCGCGTCGACGCGACCTGGACGCGCGACGACGTCGTCGACTCGTTCATCCTCAAGGACAGCAAGGGCGCGGTCATCGAGCTCGAGCCCGGACAGACGTGGGTCCACGTCGTCCCGAGCGACTGGACGATCCCGAGCCAGTAGCCGCGGTCTCGAGGTGGTGCTCGCGGTGCCACCGCGAGGCACCGACCAGCTCGTTCGGCCAGTGCGGTGAGAAGCGCTTCGCGAAGTACGCATCCGGAAGCGCGCGCATCGCGTCGCGGACCTCGCGGCCCACGCGGCGGTGCCAAGCCACGATCTTCCGCGCGGGTCGCGCGTGCCAGCGCTCGTAGATGAGCCGGTTTTGGCGCGCGATGGGGAGACCCCGCAGCGTCCGATCGGGCGGCTCGCCTCGCAGCGTGCGGAGCTGGTGGCTCTTCCACTCGACGATGTGCGCCAAAGCGTCCTTGCGCAGCCAGCGCTCGCGCTTGATGCGCGCCCGTGCGCCGAATCCGGGCACCGGCTCCTCGAGGCCCTTCGTGCCGAGCCGGCGCACCGCGCGATCGAGGGCGCGGTACTCGCGCTCCACGCGCGCGATGGTGTCCTTCTTGTTGCGCCAGACGGTCTTAGGCAAGGAATTCGGCGAGCAGCCGGTGGAAGTGATGCACGCCGGTCTCCCGCGTGGGTGAATACCGGCCGCGCTCGTACAGCCGCGAGCGTACGCCGCGCTGCACCGATTCGACGATCGCCTCGTCCTCACGCTCGACGCGGTCGAGGCCCGCGCCCGCGCCCTGCTCGCGCGCCGTCGCGTCCCACACGAACGGCAGGAACGACACGCGCGTGCGATCCACCGCGAGCGGCGTGACGACGTTCACCGATACGCCCCACGGGTAGACGTTGAACATCGTCGTCGGGAACAGCCAGTAGTAGTACGCGGCGACGCGGCGTTTCGCGTCCGGATGCGATGCCGGCAGCGCGAACGCGCGCTCGCCCTCGTTCGCGATCCCGAGCTGCAACACGGCGTAGCGCTCGAGCTCCACCGCGTACTCGCCGTAGTCGAGCACGTCGGCGAGGCCGGAGTGCACGTACGGGATGTGGAAGCCCTCGAGGTAGTTGTCGATGTACAGCGCCCAGTTCGCGCCGACGACGTAGTCGCGCGCGCCGGCCGCGTCGTAGACCAGCGCGCCGAACGGCAGACCGGAGAGACGTCGTGTCATCGGCTGCGCCGCCTCGGTGAACGCCATCGCGGGCGCGAGCGCCACGAGCATGAAGCTGTGGAACCAGCCGAGCTCGAGCTCGCGCAGGTCGTCGTCCTTCGAGGGGAAGTCCTTCGTGCCCTCGAACTCGGGCATCGAGTGGAACCTGCCGTCCAGGGTGAAGCGCCGTCCGTGGTAGCGGCAGCGCAGCTGCTGCTCGACGCCGGCGCCTTCGACGACGAGCGTGCCGCGATGCGTGCACACGTTCGACAGGCAGCGCACGCGATCGGCCGGGTCACGGGTCAGGACGAGCGGCTCGTCGAGGGTGCCCGGCAGCAGCGTGAACGGATAGACCTGCCCCGGGATCTTCACCACGTCGCCGTGCGCGACGTACTGCCAGGTGCGTGCGAAGACGCGGTCGCGCTGGCGCCGGAAGATCTCGGGGTCGGAGTACACGCGGGCCGGCAGCGTTCGCGCGACGCGGATGTCGCGATCGATCTCGAACGTCATGTCGCGGGATGCTATGCGAGGACAATGGCCCGGTGGGTCAGTCCGGCAGGTACGAGCGCGGTGTGCTCACCGCGTCGTTCGGCATGTCGCTCCATCTCAAGATCGCCCCCGCGTTCGCGTATGCCGGCTCGCTGCTCTTCGACCTCGCGGCGGGCGCGCGTGTGGAGCGTCACCACTTCGTCGAAGGCGCGCGGGACGTGACGCGCCTGATCGTCGTGCACTTTGAGGTCTTTCTGCCCGGCGTCGACGACCACTACCGATACGCGCTGCGCGACCCCGCGGTGCTCGCCGGCGAGAGGTACGGACGAAGCGCGGAGCTGCTCGATGTAGCGGCGGGGCGCGCGGCCGCGCCTCTTGCCGAGATGGCGCGCACCGCGACGTTCCTCGCGAGCAAGGGCTTCAGGTGCTCGGGCCGGCATGCGGTCGCCCGCTATGCCCGGATCGTCGGCGACGACAGACGCGGCGAGATCCTCATCTTCTACCACGAGGTGGGCGGCCGACTCGAGGGCATCTTCGACCGCGCCACAATGGTGCTGCAATGACCAACGACGCATTCGCGATCGTCCTCCATTCGCATCTCCCGTACGCACGCGGCGCGGGCCGGTGGCCTCACGGCGAGGAGTGGGTTCACGAGGCGATCCTCGGCACCTACCTCCCGCTGCTCGGCCTGCTGCACGACCTCCGCGACGACGGCGTTCCGTACCGCATCACCATCGGTCTCACGCCACCGCTCCTCGAGCAGCTCGTCGATCCGGACATCGACAAGCGCTTCATCGAGTACGTCGACGACCAGATCAAGCGCGCCGACCAGGACGCGAAGCGTTTCGGCGGCAACGGCGACACCGGCCGGGGCGCGCTCGCGATGTTCTACCGCTCGCTCTTCCGAACTCAGCGCGCCGCGTACCTCGACCGCTTCTCCCGTGACGTCGTCGGCGCGTTCGCCGATCTCGCGCGCACCGGCCACGTCGAGATCCTCACGTCCGCCGCGACGCACGGCTATCTCCCGCTCCTCGACACCGCTTCCGTGCATGCGCAGCTCGCGGTGGGCACGCGGACGACACGCGAGCGCACCGGGGTCGAGCCGCGCGGGATCTGGCTGCCCGAGTGCGCGTACGCGCCGGGTCTCGAGCAGATCCTCGAGGAGTACGGCATCACGCACTTCTTCACCGATCCGGCGCTTCTCGGCGGCAAACGCCTCGTCGAGGGCGGGCACACCTTCAAGGGTCGGCGGTCCGGCGATGCGTTCGCCGCGCCGCTCGCCGATCCCGATGCCGTCGACATGCTGCGTCCGTATCTCGTGCGCAAGTCGAACGTCGCGACGATCGCGCGTCACGACAAGGTCGCGGGCCAGGTGTGGTCGGCGATGATGGGGTACCCGGGCGACCCGTCCTACCGCGAGTTCCATCGCAAGGACGACAAGAGCGGCCTGCGCTACTGGCGCGTCACCGATGTGAAGGTCGGCCTCGGTGGCAAGACGGTCTATTCGCCGGGGGACGCGTTCGAGCGCGTGAAGTCGCACGCCGAGCATTTCGTCGGCCTGGTGCGCGACACGCTCGCGTCGCGTACGCACGAGGACGAGTCAGCGCTGCTATGCGTGACGTTCGACGCCGAGCTGTTCGGTCACTGGTGGTTCGAGGGCATCGACTGGCTTGGTCGGGTCCTCCGCGAGCTCGCGGCGCGCGGGCCCCGGCCCGTGACCGCGGCGGAGTATCTGCGCAGCGATCCGCCGCGCCTGCGCGTCGACATGCAGGAAGGCTCGTGGGGGAAGAACAACGACCATTCGACGTGGCTCAACGAGCGCACCGAGTGGATGTGGACGGAGCTGGGACGCATGGCCAACGAGATGACGTCGCTGCGGCTCGTCTCGGTCAGCGGCGGCCTGCGCGAACGGGCCGCGCGTCAGGCCGCGCGTGAGCTGCTGCTCGCGCAGTCGAGCGACTGGCCGTTCCTGGTGACGACGGGTCAGGCCGCCGACTACGCCGTCGAGCGATTCCGGAGCCACGCGCTGCGGTTCCGACGCTCAGCGGAGATCGCGCTGCGCGGCACGAGCGACGATGAGGTGGAGCTGCGGAGCCTCGAGCGCGCTGACAACCCGTTCGCAGATGCGTCGGCAGCCGACTTCTCGGTCTCAGGTCAGCTCGTCCCCGCTCGCTAGACCCGGGTCGCCTCGCTAGCCCTTCTTCGCTTCGCCCTTCGCGGGAGCGGCAGGTGCGCCCTTCGCGGCCGGAGCCGCACCAGCAGCGGGCTTCGCGCCGGCGGCAGGCGCGGGTGCCGCGCCGGCAGCAGGAGCAGCCTCGCCCTCGACCGGCGCAGCGGCCTCGCCCTCGGCGGGGACGGCAGCGGCAGGAGCCGGAGCCTCTTCCTCGATGCGGACCGGGACGACGCGCACGACGAGATCGTCCGCGTCGTCGAGGAGCTCGACCTTCGTCGTATCGACGATGAGGTCGCGGACGTAGAGCGAGTCATCGATCTCGAGCAGCTTGGAGAGGTCGACCTCGATGGCATGCGGGATGTCCTGCGGGAACGCCTCGACGTTGACCTCGCTCATGGCGTGCACGAGGACGCCGCCGCCCTTCACCGCCGGCGACTCGCCGGCGAAGTGGAGCGGGACCGCGGCGCGGACCTTCTCCGTGAGAGACACGCGCTGGAAGTCGACATGGAGCAGCAGGCCCGTAAGGGTGCTGCGGGAGACGTCGTGGATCAGGACGGATTGCTCGCCCTCGGGAAGGCCCTCGAGCGAGATGAGGGTGGTGTTGCCCCAGCGGCGGTACCCGCGCTCGAACTCCTTCAGGTCGGTCTGAACCGGAGTGGAGTCTTTGTGGCCGCCGAAGACGACGCCGGGAAGCACGCCCTCACGACGAAGGCGGCTCACCTTCTTACCCGTGATGGCGCGTGGACGGATGGCGATCTTCTGTGCGTCGGCCACGTGTTCTCCCCTTCGAGCGCTGCGGAGCCCTAATTATGGCCGATTCAGGGGGGCGTGGGGAAGTCGAGGACGACGCGCACCGGCCCGGAGAGCGTCAGCACCTGAGGGCACACGAGGTGATCGAGGCCGACCGCCCAGCGGACGACCGCTTCGAAGTCCTCCACCATGCGCGCTTCCTTGATGAGCGGCGTCGTCGGCTTGATGTCGGTCGAGGTCAGGGTGACCCGGCCGGCCTGGTCGTGCGCGTCGGTGTTCTGGAAGCGGATGCCGATGAACGCGTTGCCGTCGACGCGCACTTGCTGCCCCGACGTCGTGGTGAACGTGTTCGCCACCTCTATCTGATAGGGCGGTATGCCGTAGGTGCCGGGGCCGGTGCTCGGTCCGAACTCGAACACCAGCCGGTCGAATCCGGGGTTGTGTGCGATCCGGATCGCCGTCAGCACAGCGCGGTTCGCCTGCGATCCGCCGGTCAGCGGCGCGCAGGCGGCGTTCGGGCTGCTGCCCGGGGCGGTCGTCGGGGTCGGGCTCGGCGTCGCCGGACCGGTGTTGACCGAGGGCGTCGGGACGGGCGAGGCGGTCCGCGTCGGTGCGGGCGTGGTCGCCGCCGGGGTGGAAGGCGGAGGCGTCGGCGACGGCGTCAATCGCACCGTCTCCTCAGGCGAGCAGGCGAGAGTGACCGCGAAGAGTGCGACGAGCAGCGCATGTCGAGGCATCATCTGTAGGTCTAACGCCGCGCAGCGTGAGGTGTGTCGGAGTCACTGACAAACAAGCGGCGCTTTCGTACGCAGAGCGTACGAAAAGTGCGTCTGAAAGCCTGCTGCGGTAAAATCGCTCTTGAGTGGCCG
>DASQIF010000057.1:0-3297 GCA_035631715.1 Candidatus Acidiferrales bacterium | reverse complement strand
ATACGTCGTGCGGCAACAGTGAGTACTGAGCGCCCGTATCGATGAGGAACGTGACTGAGCGCTGACCACTGCGGCCGCTCACGAGGCCGTCGATATATGTGAGACCCACGAAGCGTTGTTCGGTCACAGCTTGACCGAGCCTACCCCTTCGCGAGCTTCGCGAACGACGCCATGAGCTTCTTCACGCCCTTGTCCGGGAACGCGACGGTGACCTCCTCGTCGTCGCTGCGCAGCGTGCTCGACACGACGACGCCCGAGCCGAGCAGCGGATGCCGGACGTGGTCGCCGGCTCGGAACTTCGTCTCGCTCGGCGTGGCGCGCCTCCGTGGCGCATCGGCCGCGCGGCCGGTCCACGCCGGCGCGAGACCAGCGAGCGCGGCGTCGCGTCGCGCTTCCTTGCGCTCCTCGTACCGCTCGCGGCCGCGCTCCCAGTCGAGGTCGGCCCACTGGTCGCGTTCCTCGGTCTCGATGGTGCCCCGCACCTCGACACCCTCGGTCGGCAGCTCGCGCAGGAAACGCGACGGCGGGTTGTCGTTCGTGCGGCCGAAGAGCATGCGGTGCCGGGTGTAGGTGAGGAAGCAGCGGTCCATCGCGCGCGTGATGCCGACGTAGCAGAGACGGCGCTCCTCCTCGAGCTCGGACTCGCTTTCGAGCGAGCGCGCGTGCGGGAAGACGGACTCCTCCATCCCGGTGAGAAAGACGATCGGGAACTCGAGGCCCTTCACTGCGTGCAGCGTGATCAGCGTCGCGGCGGGCTGCGCCTCCTTCCACTCGTCCTGGTCGGACACGAGCGCGATCTGCTCGAGGAAGGCCGGCAGCTGCTCGTCGAGCGGCAGCGCGACGAACTCCTCGGCCACGCTGCGCAGCTCCTGCACGTTCTCGTACCGCTCCTCGCCCTCCTCGGTGCCGTCCTTGAGGTACGTCCCGTACCCGGTGGCGCCGATGACCTCGTCGATGAGCGCGGGCAGCTCGCGCTCGGCGACGTCTGCGCGGATGCGCTCGAGCATCCGGCCGAACGCGGCGAGCGCGGTGCGCTGGCGCGCCGGGATGTCGCCGAGCTCCTCGGCGCGCAGGAGCGCCTGCGCCGCGGTGAGCTCCTGCTCGCGCGCGAACAGCAGGAGGCTCGCGCGTGTCTTGTCGCCGATGCCGCGCGGCGGGACGTTCAGCACGCGCGCGAGGGCGACGGAGTCCTGTGCGTTGCGGACGAGCCGCAGGTACGCGAGCACATCCTTGACCTCGCGGCGCTGGTAGAAGGACACGCCGCCGACGACCTGGTACGCGAGGCCGAACGAGCGGAACACATCTTCGATGGGGCGCGACTGCGCGTTCGTGCGGTAGAGGACCGCGACGTCCTTCGCGCTCTTCACCTCGCCCTGCCGCTGCAGCCGCTCGATCTCGCGACCGATGAGCTCGGCCTCGTGGTGCTCGTCGTACGCCTGCAGCACGACGACGTCGGGCCCGCCCTTCCGCTCGGTCCAGAGCCGCTTCTCCTTGCGCGCGGCGTTGTTGCGCACGACCGACCAGGCCGCGTCGAGGATCCGCTGGGTCGAGCGGTAGTTCTGCTCGAGCTTCACCACCGTCGCGTTGGCGTAGGCGCGCTCGAAGTCGAGGATGTTGCGCACGTCGGCGCCCCGCCACGAGAACACGCTCTGGTCGTCGTCGCCGACGACGGCGAGGTTCTGCTTGAACCCCGCGAGGTAGCGGAGCAGCTCGTACTGCGCGCGGTTCGTGTCCTGGTATTCGTCGACGAGGATGTACTGATAGCGATCCTGCCATCGCTCGAGCGCGCGGTCGCTCGTCGCGAGCACGCGCACCGCGAAGAGCAGGATGTCGTCGAAGTCGAGGGCGTTGTTCTCGCGGAGCAGCGCCTCGTACCGCGGCCAGACCAGCGCGGTCACCCGCCGGAGCTGGTCCTTCGGCGCCGCGGCCATGTCCGCCGGGCCCTGGAGCTCGTTCTTCGCGGCGGAGATCGCCGCGCCGATCGCGCCGGGCGAGACGAGCTTCTCGGAGACGCCCTGATCGGCCATGGCCTGGCGGAGGAGCGCGCGCTGGTCGCCCTCGTCGTAGATGGCGAAGCTGCGGTCGAGCCCGACGAGGGGTGCGTCGTGTCGCAGGAGGCGGGCGCAGAACGCGTGGAAGGTGCCGACCGTCAGCTCGGCCAGCCGCTCCGGGCCGACCAGCCGGTCCAGCCGCTGCCGCATCTCCTTCGCCGCCTTATTGGTGAAGGTCACGGCCAGGATCGATCGCGCCGGCACGCCCTCCCGGATGAGGTAGGCGATGCGATGCGTGAGGACGCGCGTCTTGCCGGAGCCGGCGCCGGCGAGGATGAGCAGCGGGCCGTCCTTGTGCGTGACGGCGGCGCGCTGCTCGGGATTAAGGGGGTCGAGGATGGGGTCGGACACCGTCATCAATTGTGGACGTGAATGTGGATAAAGGCCTTCCACGCGTCGCGCGTGCGGGGCAGTGTTCGCGGCCTATCCCGAAGAGCTTGCGCGGGGCGGCCATCGGCCCACGCAGGAGCTTCGGGATTTCCTTTTCCATCGGCCCGCCCTTGCGCGACGGACGCTGGGGATTCGATGTGGAGAACTCGACGCAATCCGTGGATGACTGGTCCAGCCGTCCGTGGATAAGCCGATTGCTGGCCCCCTCGCCCACCCGTATGTTTCCTCTCGTCCCGAGGGGACTAT
This sequence comes from Candidatus Acidiferrales bacterium, assembly GCA_035631715.1. Taxonomy (GTDB): domain Bacteria; phylum Chloroflexota; class Limnocylindria; order P2-11E; family P2-11E; genus CF-39. The sequence continues at coordinate 610 of DASQIF010000057.1, read as the reverse complement.
CGAAGGGACCGGGCCTAAGATTCCATCAAGGGCGACGGTCCCCGGGAGCGCAACCGGAGATAGCATCAAAGGCGGTCCGAGAGGAAATCGAGGATCGGCTCCACGGCCAGGCTGCTGAGCATCGATGCAGCGGTCGGGCACGGAGGTAGTTCGCTCGGGACGCTTCTTTTTCCGTGCTTTTCCCGCGATCCCCCACCGCTACATCCGTCTCTGGACGGCCTCCGTACATTCGTCAGGATGACCGACCAAACCCTGCCTGACGACGCCCTGATCGCTGCCCTCGCCGGTCACGATCTGACGGCGCTCGCCGCCCTCTACGACCGCTACGGCCGCATCGCCTACGCCCTCGCCTACCGGATCCTGGGCGAGGCCGAGGCGGCTGAGGACGTCGTGCACGACGGCTTCATCTCGGCCTGGCGTGGCGCCGCGAGCTACCGCTCCGAACGCGGCAACGTCCGCGGCTGGCTCCTCTCGATCGTCCATCACCGCGCCGTCGACGTGCTTCGCCGCAAGACGACGTTCCGTCCGGCGCCGCTCGAGGCCGCGGAGGCGCGGCCGTCCGACGACGACACCGCCGAAGAGGCCACGCGCAACGTCGAGCACGCCACGG
>DASQIF010000056.1:0-16891 GCA_035631715.1 Candidatus Acidiferrales bacterium | reverse complement strand
GGCTTCGGGATGAAGTTGAACGCGAAGTCGTTCGTGGGCTGCGCCGCGCCGCGGTACCAGGCCTTCAGCAGGCTCACCATGAAGTTCTTGTAGTTCGTGCCGAAGAAGTTCTGCGAGTTCGGATCGCTCTTCTTCGCCGCGCTCGCGGCGACGTAATCGTCGATCGTCTTCTGGCCCGGCGCCGGGATGCGCAGGTAGCCCGGGAGGATGTCCCACGAGATCGCGTGGTCGGTGTTGCCCTGGATGTTCGCGTGACCGCGCTCCGCGTTCATGCCGCCACCCGGCCGGCCCATGTTCCCCAGCAGCAGCTGGAGCAGCGCGCCCGAGCGGATGAGCTGACCGCCGGTGGTGTGATGCGTGAGGCCGACGGCGTACACGATGGTCATGACCTTGGCGGGCTTCCCCATCTCGCCGACGATCTTCGCGACCTCCATGAACTGGTCCTGGGGGATCCCGGTGATGCTCGAGACCATCTCCGGCGTGTAGCGGCTGTAGTGCTTCTTCATGAGCTGGAAGACGGTCTGCGGATCCTGCAGGGTCATGTCGCGCTTGGCCTTCGCCTGGGTGGTGCCAGCGGGACCCGGCAGCGGATCGCCCTCGGTGTCGTACGCCCAGGTCGAGATGCTGTAGGTACGGTTCGCCTTGTCGTAGCCGCTGAACAGACCGTCGGTGAACGTGAAGTCCTTGCGGACCAGGAACGACGCGTTGGTGTAGTTCTTCACGTACTCGTCGTGGTAGAGGTTGTTCTGCAGGACGTAGTTGATGAGGCCGCCGAAGTAGGCGACGTCCGTGCCGGTGCGGATGCGCAGGTACTTGTCGGCGACCGCCGAGGTGCGCGTGAAGCGCGGATCCGCGTGGATGATCTTCGCGCCGCCGCCCGCGCCCGGGCCCTTCGTCGGGTCGAGTTTCGCTTTCACGAACCACTGGAAGCCGACGGGATGCGCTTCCGCGGGGTTCGCGCCGTTGATGAGGATGACGTCAGCGTGCTTGATGTCACGCCAGTGGTTCGTCATCGCTCCCCGACCGAATGAGGCGGCCAAACTGACCACCGTTGGACCGTGTCAGACCCGAGCTTGCTGCTCCAGGTGAACGACACCGAGGGTGCGCATCATCTTCGTGGCGAGGTAACCCTCTTCACTGGTGAATGCGGCGCCCCCGGCGAAGGCTATGCCTTCGGTGCGGTTCACGATGTTGCCGTTCGCGTCCTGCGCGACGAACGTGTTGTCGCGTGACGCCTTGATGTTCTGCGCGATCTTGTCGAGCATGAAGTCCCAGGTCTTCTCTTCCCACTTGTCCGAGCCCGGCGCGCGATAGAGCGGGTGCTCGACGCGGCGCGAGCTGGTCGCGAGCTGCATGGCGGTCGCGCCCTTGGGGCAGAGACGGCCTTCGTTGACCGGGCTGTCCGGATCGCCCTCGATCTGCAGGAGCCGCGTCTTCCCGTTCGCATCGGTCTTCGTGTACGCGATGAGGCTGCAGCCGACCGCGCAGTACGGGCAGAGGGAGTGGACTTCCTTCGCGCCGGCCAGGCGGAAATCCATCTGGATCTTCTTGGCGGAGCGGAGGTCGAAGCCGAGCGGGTTTGCGAACGGAACGAGCGCCAAGCCGGCGGTCGAAGCACCCGCCTTGAGCAGCTGCCGGCGCGTGAGGTCGGTCATCAGCCGTTCACCGTTCTACTCCTGCTACGTGTCGCGTCAAGCGACGAGGGGCGGTACCGTGCGCTGTGATGTTGCGCACCGCGGAACGACGACGGCTCACGTGACCGACGCAGCGCCGACCGAACTCCTCATCGGCGTGCGCTTCGCGCTCGGCGCCGATCCCGGCGACCTCTTCGCCGACGCGCGCGCCGTCGAGTCCGCCGCGGCCGACTCGATCTGGTTCGACGCCACGGACGGCGATCCGTACGTCGCGCTTGCGGCGCTGGCCGCGGTGACCTGGCGCATCCGCCTGGTCGCGAAGGGGGCGCCGCGCGGCGCCGGGCGCGCCACCTGCGAGCAGCTCGCGCGCGGCCGCCTCGCGGTCGCCGAGGAGTCCGGCGAGCGCTGGCAGCACCTGCCGTTCCCGGATGACCGCACGAAATGGCGCGAGGCGCGCGCCGCCGCCACGGCGGCCGGCGCGACCGGGATCACGCTGCCGAACGACCCGCGCTTGCTCGACCTGCTGCGCAATCCCGACCGTGAGGACGATCGCGGCGACCTGAACATCGCCGTCGGCTAGCTCCGGCGGATTCGCTCAGGTCGCGAGTACACGTTGAAGCGATCGTTGCGCAGGAAGCCGACCAGCGTGAGGCCGAAGCGCTGCGCGGTCGCGACCGCGAGCGTCGACGGCGCGCCCACCGCGACCATGATCGGGATCCCCGCGGCCACGGCCTTCTGCACCAGCTCGTAGCCGGCGCGTCCGGACACGGCCAGGAGCGAGCGGCGGAGCGGGATCGTCCGATCCAGCACCGCGCGGCCGACGACCTTGTCGACCGCGTTGTGCCGGCCGATGTCCTCGCGCAGCGCGACCAGCTTCCCAGCGTCGTCGAACAGGCCTGCGGCATGGAGGCCGCCGGTCTTCTCGAAGAGTCGCTGCCGTTCGCGCAGCCGGTCGGCGAGCGGCGGCAGCGCGCGCGCGTCCACGACCGGGCCGTCGGCCAGCGGCGCGTGGTCGTGCGCGAGATCGTCCATGGTGGTCGCGCCGCAGACGCCACAGGCCGACGACGAGAGGAACGAGCGGCGCGGCCTTCGCGCCGCGGTCGTGCGCAGCCGCACGTCGACCGCGTTCGACTCGATGAGGTCGGACGCGACGGGCAGGGCCCGCTCCGTCTCGTGGGCCTCGGCTGAGATGCGCAGCGATGCGACGTCGTCGAGCGAGGTGATGACGCGCTCGCCGTGCAGCAGTCCGATGGCGAGCTCCACGTCGTTGCCGGGCGTGCGCATGATCACCGAGAGCGGCTCGCCGTCGAGGAGGAGTTGCAGCGGCTCCTCGGTCGCGATCTCGTCGTCGGTCGTGGCCCACGCGCCGCCCGCGAAACGGTCGATCGATACGGGGCGGGACGAGTCGCGCGCCATGGGCCGATGCTAAGCGCGGAAGGACGCGATGAAGGCGTCGTAGTCCGCGCGCGTGTCGAGATCGATGAGCTCGTCCTTGGCGATGTTCGCCTTCGCGAGATCGGCCTCGCTGACCGTCACCACGTCGAGCGACTCCATCACGTGCGTCACGCGTCGGCCGCCGCGGTCGAGGAACGCGGAGATCTTCGACACAGCGCCCCGCGAGTACGCGGCGCAGAGCGGCTGCGGCAGAACCGTCACCGGGACGGCCGCGTCGTGACTGGCGGCGCGGGAGAGCAAGAAGTCGCCGAGCTTCGCGGTCGCGCGCGGCATGTCGCACGCGACGACGTACACGTACGGCGTGCGCGCGGAGCGCAGCCCGGCCTCGATGCCGGCGAGCGGTCCGCCATCGTTGCGCAGGTCCGCCACCGCGCGCGCGGGCTTCGGCGCGCTCGCGCCGCAGACGATGGTCTCGGCGAAGGACGGCGCGAGACGGCGGACCATCCATTCGAGCAGCGTCTGATCGCCGACGCGCAGGTCACGCTTCGGTGTGCCCATTCGCGTCGATCGACCGCCGGCGAGGATCACCAGGCTCGCTTCCTTCGTCAGCGGTACGACTCCGGTGCGTGCCGCCACGTCGGCCAGTGGTCGGCGTCGTGACTGGTGAAGACGCGCGTGAGGTCGTCCTTGACCAGCGAGCGGATGAGCGCGAGCGACTCCGTCGCGGCGGCTTGATCCATCGCCGGGATCACACCGCGCTCCAGGTTCGTGCGGGTGAAGGCCGCGTCACCGGTCAGCACGACACGTCCAGTCTCGCGCAGATCGACGACGAGCGACTGGTGGCCTGGGGCATGGCCGGGGGTCGGGACGACCTCCACGCCGGGCGCGACGCGCGAACGGCCGGCGGCGGGGACGTAGGTCAGCTCCGGGATGTCCCAGTAGACGCCGGGGAAATTCGGCTTCCCCTTGGCGAACGCGAGGTGCTCGGCCTGGACCACGAACGTCGCCTTCGGGAACGCGCCGTTGTTGCCGGCGTGGTCGAAATGCAGATGACTGTTGACCACGATCGCGATGTCGTCGGGGCCGACGCCGAGCGCCCTGAGGCGCGACACCACGGCGTCCTCGTTCGCCATGTTCACCTTCATCGTCGGTGACGGCCCGAAGGTGGCCTCGGGGCGCGCGACGTGGACGGGATGCAGACCGGTGTCGAAGAGGATGTTCCCTTCCGGCGTCCGCAGCAGCGCCGACCACACCGGCGCATACACGAGCTCGTCGCGCGCCGCGCCTTCCAGCCATGGCGCGAACGCCGAGCGCGCGATGTCCACACCGCCCGTCCGGAGGAGGGTGAGCTCGATCACGTGTTAGACAACATGATGAGCCCGCGCGAAGGAGGCCTCACATGACGACCGAGCTCGAGCACACCCACGTCCCACGCGACGAGGAGGAGATCCGCCGGCCCGACTTGGTGCAGCACCGCGAGCTGTCGCCGGAGCAGTGGATGCGTTTCGAGGGCTACATGGGCGAGATCTTCACCGCGTTCGGGATGGACCGGGACACGCCCGGCACGCGCGACACGCCGAAGCGCTTCGTGCGCGCCCTGTTCGACGCGACCGAGGGCTACGAGGGCGACGCGAAGCTCCTCACCACCTTCCCGACGGAGTGCAAGGGCGGCCTCTCGTGTGAGATCAACCAGATCGTGGAAGCGCCGATCCCGTTCTTCGCGCTGTGCGAGCACCACTCGTTCCCCTTCTACGGCAACGACTACGTCGGCTACATCGCGCACGAGCAGATCATCGGCATCAGCAAGCTCACGCGCCTCGTGCGCGTCTGGGCCAAGCGCTTCACGGTGCAGGAGCGCATGGGCAATGAGATCGCCGACACCCTCGAGTCGCTCGTGCGGCCGCACGGTGTGGCGGTGCGCATCGAGGCGCACCACCTCTGCACGCAGATGCGTGGCGTGCGCGAGCTCCACCCGATGACGCGCACCGCGGTGTGGCGCGGCGAATACGCCAAGAACGCCAACCTGCGCGACGAGTTCTTCCATTTGACCGGCGACCGGCCCGCCTAGTGCTCGCGACCCTCCTCGATCGCAGCGAGGGCGAGGAGCTCCCGCTGCCCGAGGCGATCGCGGCGCGGTACGGCGGTCCGCTGCGGATGCCGGCGCGTTCTCCGCACGTCTTCGCGAACTTCGTCAGCACGCTGGACGGTGTCGTCTCGTACGACGAGCCGGGCGCGGAGCAGGCGAAATACGTCAGCGCCGGCCATCCCGACGATCGCTTCATGCTCGCGATCCTCCGCGCGGTCGCCGACGCCGTCGTCGTCGGCGCGGGCACGCTGCGCAAGGAGCCAAAGACCGTGTGGACGGCGGAGAAGGTCGTGCCCGACCTCGCGCCTGCGTTCGCCGAGCTTCGGAAGCGGATGGGACTGCGTCCACAGCCGACGACGGTCATCGTCACCGCGTCGGGCGAGATCGATCGTTCGCTGCCGGCCTTCAACAGCGGCGTCCCGGTTGTCGTGGCGAGCGGCAAGCACCTACGCGCCGCGGAGATCGTCGACCTCGCGGTGCGCGAGGGCGGCGGCGGTCGGATCCTCACCGAAGGCGGACCGACGCTGCTCGGACGCTTCCTCGAGGACGGTCTCGTCGACGAGCTCTTCCTGACCATCGCGCCGCGGCTCGCCGGCCGATCGGAGGACCGCCGGCGCCTTGCGCTCGTGGAGGGCGCTGCGTTCCGTTCAGCGAGCTCGCCGATCGGGCGCCTCGTGTCCGTGAAAGCGGCGGACGACTACCTGTTCACGCGCTACGCGTTCCGCGTCTAGTCGCGAGCCTTCACCTCGACGAAGCCCTGATCGCTGACGCGCGTCTCGAATGCCGGCTCGTCGAACGTCGCCGGTCCGCCCACGGCGTGCCCGTCCTTGACGCAGAACCGTGATCCGTGCCACGGGCACTGGATCTCGCAGCGATCCTTGCCGACCCACGTCCCTTCGTTCAAGGGACCGCCCGCGTGCGTGCAGACGTTCGCGATCGCGTAGATCTTGCCGTCGAGCTTCGCGACGAAGACGTCGAGACCCTCCTTCGTCTTGCCGACGACCGGCTTGCGATCGTCGAGGCCGCTCGCCGCCACGTCGAGCTTCTGCCACTTCGACTTCGTCTCGGACCAGGCCTGGCGGTTCACCTGCGTGCCGTAGCCAAAGACCTGCTCGCCGCCGAGGAACGCGGCGGCGGTCATGATCGCCCAGCCGACGATCCCGACGTAGATCGCGCTGTCTCGGCCGTCCAGGCCTCGGTTCAGCCGCATCCAGAGCGACACGAGGAAGAAGATCGTCGCGAGGACCATGATGAGTCCGTGGAGCATGCCGTTGCGGCGCTCCTCGGCGTACGTCGAGCTCCAGTCGGTGAGGCCCGACACGATCGACAGCAGTGACGTTGCGAACGAGAACACGAGCAGCGCGTCAGCCGCGCGGATGAGCGTCGCATCGCGGGTGATCAGGTAGAAGATGTCGAGTGCGACCATGGCCGTGTAGCCGCCGACCGTCGCATCGGTGAGCGCCGGATGCAGTGGATGCTGGAGCAGCCAGGTCCCGTGCAGCGCGTTCTTGATGAATCCCGTCCCTGGGATCTTGTAGAAGCCATCGACGATCGCGCCGAACACGTTGGCGAAGGCGTCGATCCATTTCGCATTGCGGACCAGCCCATGACCAACCGTATTGCGCGGACTGCTCACGTCGTCATATCTACAGCAAGCACCCTGCCGACATGTACGGGATGCCTAGTCCCGCAGCAGCTCGTCGACGGCCGCGTAGGGGTCGAGCGTTCGGTCGGCGACACGCGCGACCGCGCTGTCGACGCGCTCCGTGCCGATGCGGTCGCGTAATCGCCGCACCAATGCCTCGCGCAAGAGGTCCTCGATCGCCGCGCGCGCCGCGTCGCGCCGCCGTCGCTCGCGCTCGCCGCTCTCGCCGGCCCAGGCCTCGTGCTTCGCGATGGCCGAGACGAGCTCCGGAACGCCGTCGCCCGTCGCCGCGACCGTGCGCACGATGGGCGGCTTCCACGCGGTGCGCAGCCTGCCGAGAGTCAGCATCTGACCGAGATCGCGCGCCGTCTCGTCCGCGCCGGGACGGTCGGCCTTGTTCACGACGAGGACGTCGGCGATCTCGAGGACGCCGGCCTTGATGGCCTGGATGTCGTCGCCGAGTCCAGGCACGGTCACGAGGCAGACCGTGTCCGCGACGCGGACGACTTCGACCTCCTCCTGCCCGACGCCGACCGTCTCGACGATCACGACGCTGTGCCCGAGCGCGTCGAGCACGTTCACCACACGCGAGGTCGTGCGCGCGAGGCCGCCGGAATGTCCGCGGCTCGCCATGCTCCGAATGAAGAGGCCCTCGTCGAGGAAACGCTCGTGCATGCGGATGCGGTCGCCGAGGAGCGCCCCGCCAGAGAATGGCGACGACGGATCGACCGCGACCACGGCGACGCGCGCGTCGGTCTCGCGATACGCGCCGGCGAGACGATTGACGAGGGTGCTCTTTCCGCCGCCCGGCGGTCCGGTGACGCCGATGACGCGCGCCGCGCCGGTCTTGGGATAGAGCTCGCGCAGCACGTCGGCCGCGCCGGGCTCCTCGTTCTCGACGACCGAGAGCAGGCGCGCGATAGCGCGCTTGTCGCCGCCGCGCGCGCGTGCGACGAGATCGCTGCTCGCGATCAAGCGGTCGCGCGCTGCACGAGGTCGCGGGCGATGACGATGCGCTGCACCTCGCTCGTGCCTTCGCCGATCTCCATGAGGCGCGCGTCGCGCAGGTGGCGCTCGACTGGGTAGTCGCGCAGGTAGCCGTAGCCGCCGAGCACCTGGAGGCTCGCGTTCGCGGCGCGGCTCGCGGCCTCGGATGCGTAGAGCTTCGCCTTCGACGCCTCGATGGTGAAGGGCCGTCCGAGGTCGGCCAGCGCCGCGGCGCGGTGCACGAGCATGCGCGCCGCGTCGAGTTCGGCGCGCGCGGTCGCGAGCTTCCACTGGATCATCTCGAACTCGGCGATGGGCCGGCCGAACTGTGTGCGTCCCTTGGCGTACGCGGTCGCGGTCTCGACCGACGCGCGGCCCAGCCCGAGGGCGAGCGCGCCGATGCCGATGCGTCCCTTGTCGAGCACCTTCTTCACGTCGGCGAAGGCGTTGCCTTCGGTCCCGATGAGATCGGATCTGCCGACGCGGCAATCCTCGAGGATCAGCTGCGCGGTGTCCGAGGCGTGCAGCCCCATCTTGCGCTCGCGCTTTCCGGGCTTGATGCCCTGCGCGCCTTGGGTGACGCCGAACGCGCTCAAACGGCGCTCGGCGCTCCCGACACTGACGACGTAGAAGCCCGCGAGCGAGGCGTTGGTGATGAACTGCTTCGTGCCGCTCAGCACGTACCCCTCGCCGACGTTCCTCGCGCGGCTCTGCACCGCGATCGCGTCGGACCCCGAGCCCGGCTCAGTGAGCGCCCACGCGCCGAGCGACGCGCCGGACACGAGCCCTGGGAGCCACCGACGCTTCTGCTCGTCGTTCGCCGCGACGAGGAGGTGGCCGATGCAGAGGCTGTTGTGCGCCGCGAGGGTCAGCGCGACCGAGCCGTCGCCCGCGCCGAGCTCCTCCATGACCATCGCGATCGTGACCATGTCGAGGCCAGCACCGCCGTATTCGTGCGGGACGGCGAGGCCGAGCAGGCCGAGCGACGCGAGCTCGGGAAGGATCGCGCGTGGGAACTCGCCCGCCTCGCTCCACGCGTCCGCGCTCGGCGTGATGCGCGTGCGCACGAACTCGCGCACCGTGTCGCGGATCAGGAGCTGGTCGTCGCGGTACGCGAAGTTCAAGCGCTCATGTCTCAGGCGGCCCCGCCCGCGTGCGGGTAGGCCGCGCGGACGTTCGCGTCAAGCGTCGGCAGGATCTCGTCCACGAGCTTTTGATCGTCGTTCAGCACCGCGGGGTCGACGGTGAAGGCCTTCTGCCGCGCGGTCGCGATGAGCCGCCGCTTGTCCTCGGGCAGCTGCGAGAACGCGATGATGCGCGCGCGAGTGAGGCGCTTGCGCTCCTCCATGTCGTCGACGCGGGTGAGCTCGCGCACCTGCGGTGTGATCGCTCCGGTACGCGCGATGTCCGTCGGCACGGCCGCGACGAGCTCGAATCGCTTCTTCCAGAATTCGACCGCCGTGTTCTCGTCGACGCCGCGAAGCCGCGCGAGCCCCTCGTCGACTGGCCGTGTGTCCTTCTTGTTGCCGAAGAGTCCCATGCGAATTCTCCCTTTTTTCCATATCTGCGCGCGATCGTCTGCAAGCTCGCGATCCCGCGCCTTTCCGACCTCACGGTCGATCGGAATGCGTGTCATCGGCCCGCCGTCGTAGTTAGCCAACGGGCTGGCCTCGGCGCTTCCCGACCGCCTCGTTCAGGTACCGCACGATCTCTTCCAAGCTGGCGCCGGGCGGGAAGATGCGCCCTACACCGGCCTCTTGCAGGCCCGGCACGTCCGCCTCCGGGATGATGCCGCCGCCGAAGAGGAGGACGTCGTCCATCCCCTTCTCGCGCATCAGCTCCGCCACGCGCGGAAAGATGTAGTTGTGCGCGCCCGACAGGAGGCTGATGCCGACCGCGTCGACGTCCTCCTGAAGCGCGGTCTCGACGACCTGCTCCGGCGTCTGGTGCACGCCGGTGTAGATGACCTCCATGCCGGCGTCGCGCAGCGCGCGCGCGACGACCTTCGCGCCGCGGTCGTGCCCGTCGAGCCCGGCCTTCGCGACGACGACGCGGATCGGACGCTTCACATGGCCACCCCGAGATCCCAGAACAGATGCTCCTCCCAGTGGAGATACGTGTAGAACCCGGCGATGCCGAAGACCTCGGGCGTCATGATGCGATCGTCGGAGATCTTCGCGATGGCCTCGCGCACCCGTTTGTGCGAGGCATCGAGCTCGTCGAGCATCGCCTCGGGTCCGACGAGCTTGTGCGCCTCCACGGCGCGCTCATTCTCCTTCTGCACGTCCTGCCACACCTTCGGCTCGCCGGAGAGCTCGCGGGCCGCGTGCTGCATCCAGTTCGCGGCGTGCGCGCACATGTCGCGATACGACCAGCCCGCCGGCGTCGCCTCGAGGAGACGCGCGCGTCCGACATCGCGCAACCGAGCGCGGAACAGCGTCCAGGTCTCGTCGAAACGCGCGAGCACGCCGGCGGTCGTCTTCGGCACCCACGGCTCGAGCTCGCTGACGTGCTCCGCGAAGTGCCCGTAGCTCTCGCCCGCGATCAGACGCACGGCCATGAAGTGCACGTCCCCGTCCGCCGGCAGGCCCTCGACGATCTTCGTGACCTTCGCGTGCGCCGCGTCGAGCCGCTTGATGACGTCTTCGGCGCTGCGCGATGCGGCAGCGGCCTGCTCCCGCTCGTTCTCGGACTGCACGTTCGGGATCGGCCCGCGCTCACCGCGCAGCCGGTACGGCAGCGAGCGGTCGAGGCTCTCGAGCCAGTACGCGATGTGCGACAGCATCGCCTTCGCGGTCCATCCGGCGCTGGTGGCGTCGCCCAGGCGCCGCCAGCCCACGCGCGCGACCGCGCGCCGGAACGGCCGCCAGCCCTCGCGCATCCGCTCGAGCAGCTGGGCCGGACGCGTCGGTACCGCCTCGAAGAGCTCGACGTGGTGCTCGGCGTAATGACCGTACGAGTTGCCCGCGATGTAGCCGATGAGGCGCTCGTCGCTCGGGTGCAGCCGGTCCTGCGGGAACTGCTCGATCTCTTTGACCAAGCGCGCGTGCGCGTCGTCGAGCTCGCTCAGGATCTCGCCCACGGGACGGGTGGCCGAGGCCGCCGCGACCTTCGCGTTGAACTCGTCGGCCTCGACCGGCTGCTGGGTGACCTTGTCCTCGCGCAGCTCCCGGAGGCGCGTCGCGGCGCGGTCCTCCCACGCGGCGGCGTGCGCGACCATCTGCTTGAACGTCCAGCCCGCGCGCGTGGGCTGCTCCAGGGCGCGATCGCCGAGGGACGTCACCGCGAGGCGGAAGTTCACCCAGCCGGCGTTGACCGCGAGCGCGACGTCCTTCGGCGTCCGTAGCACGGCCGCGAGGTCGACGTAGTGGTCGGGATAGTGGCCGGTGGTGTTCCAGTCGATGATGTCGACGGCGAGCTTCGGGACATCACGCCCCTCCAGCGCGCGCACGACCTTCACGACGGCGGCGTGCGAGCGCGCGTGGCGCGCCTTGAGGTCGTCGATCGGCGTGTCCCGCGTCTCGTCGAACACCCGCGCGTTGAAGCCATCGATGTCGCCGTGGTCGTCGAGGTCCCTTCCGGTGGCGCGCGCTGCCTCGACGCGCGGCGGGACCGTCTCCTCCCACGCCGCGAGGTGCGCGAGCACCTGCCGGAGCGTCATGCCCGACGGGAGCGGCTCGTCGTACCGGTCGGCGGGGACCGCGTCGAACGCGGCGCGCGCCGCGACATACATGTGCTCGACCTTCTCGAGCAGACCGCTGACGCTAGAAGTACCCAGGGTCTCGGTACTCACCGAAGACCTCCTTCAGGACCCGCACCTGCTCACCCACGGTCGCGTTCGCGCGGGCGCACTCGAGGAAGGCCGGCATCATCTCGGCGTGCTTGTCGGTCTTCGCGGCGATCGCGGCGTCGCGCAGGCGCGACAACGCCTCGCGCCAGTGGCCGGCGTCACGCGTCCTCCTTGTCTCCTCGAGGCGGGCCATCTGCTTCCTCTCTACCTCGGGATCGATCTGGAGGATCGGGATCGGGGGCTCCTCTGTAGTGGCGTACGCATTGATGCCGACGACGAGCTTCTCCTTTGACTCGATCTGCTCCTGGAAGCGGAAGGAAGCCTCGGTGATCTCGCGCTGGGGGTAGCCGCGCTCGACGGCCTCGACCATGCCGCCGAACGACTCGATCTCGGTGAGATAGCGCGCGAAGCCGGCTTCCATCCGGTCGGTGAGGTGTTCGAGGTAGTACGAGCCCGCGAGCGGATCGACCGTGTCGGCCGCGCCCGTCTCGTGCGCGATGACCTGCTGCGTGCGCAGCGCGAGCGTCACGGCCTCTTCGGTCGGAAGGGCGTACGTCTCGTCCAGCGAGTTCGTGTGGAGCGACTGCGTGCCGCCGAGCACCGCGGCGAGGGCCTGCAGGGCGACGCGGACGACGTTGTTGTACGGCTGCTGCGCCGTGAGCGACACGCCGGCGGTCTGCGCGTGCGTGCGCAGCTGCAGGACGCGCGGGTTCGTCGGGTGGTAGCGCCGTTCCATCTCGCGCGCCCAGATGCGACGGGCCGCGCGGAACTTGGCGATCTCCTCGAAGAAGTCGTTGTGCACGTCGAAGAAGAACGAGATGCGCGGTACGAAGTCGTTCACATCGAGCCCCGCGGCGACGCCCCACTTCACGTACTCGAGCCCGTCGATGAGCGTGAACGCGAGCTCCTGCAGCGCGGTCGCGCCGGCCTCGCGGATGTGGTAGCCGGAGACGCTGATGCTGTTCCATTTCGGGACCTCGCGCGCGCCGAAGCGGAACGTGTCGACCACCAGGTCCATCGCGGCGCGCTCCGGAACGATCCACTCGCGCTGCGCGATGTACTCCTTGAGGCAGTCGTTCTGGATCGTGCCGCCCAGCGCCTTCAGCGGATAGCCGCGCTTCTCGGCGGCCGCGAGGTACATCGCCCACACGATCGACGCCGGGCCGTTGATGGTCATCGACGTCGTGACCTCGTCCATCGGGACCTTGTCGAACAGGATCTCCATGTCTCGCAGCGTCGAGACGGCGACGCCCTCGCGCCCGACCTCGCCGCGTGACAGCGGGTCGTCGGCGTCGCGCCCCATGAGCGTCGGCATGTCGAACGCGGTCGAGAGACCGGTCACGCCGTGCTTCAGGAGGTAGTGGAAGCGCGCGTTGGTGTCCTCGGCCGATCCGAAGCCCGCGAACTGCCGCATCGTCCAGAGGCGACCGCGGTACATCGTCGGATGGATGCCGCGCGTGTACGGGAAGTCACCGGGCGCGCCGAGATCCCGCTCGGGCTCGAAGCCCTCGAGGTCATCGGCCGTGTACAGCGGCTCGACCGGATCGCCCGAGATCGTGGTGAACGCCTTCTTCCGTTCGGGGCGCTTCCTCACCGCGGGCTCGTAGACGCGGTCGAGCCACTCCTGCTTTTTGGTACGCGACTTCGAGATCGTCATGCCGCGCTCAGCAGCGAGCGCGCGATGACCAGGCGCTGGACCTCGCTCGTTCCCTCGTAGATCGTCGTGGCGCGAACGTCCCGCGCGTAGCGCTCGACCTCGTACTCGCGCATGAACCCGTAACCGCCGAAGGTCTGCACCGCGGTGTAGGTCACGCGCTGCGCGGCCTCGCTCGCGAAGAGCTTGGCCATCGACGCCTCGCGCGTGAACGGCAGCCCCAGGTCGCGGCGCCACGCCGCGCGATGCGCGAGGAGCCGCGCGGCATCGACGTCCGCGCGCGCGGTCGCCAGCGCGAAGGAGACCATCTCGAAGGACGTGATCGGCTTTCCGAACTGGCGCCGCTCGCGTCCGTAGGCCAGCGCGCGGTCCAGGGCGGCGCGCGCGATGCCCACCGACTGTGCCGCGATGCCGATGCGTCCGCCATCGAGCCCGGCGAGCGCGATGCTGAAGCCCTTGCCGGCCTCTCCCAGCACGCAGTCGCCCTCGCCGCGCGCGTCCTCGAGCGTGATCGCGCTCGTGTCCGACGCGAGCAGTCCGGTCTTTAACTCCGCGGGTCCGATCGTGAGTCAGGGCGTGCCGGCTGGGACGATAAAGGCCGTGACGCCCGCGTGCGGCCTGTCTGTCTCGGACTGACCGACGCGCGCGAGAACGATGACGAGCGGCGCGTAGCGGGCGTTGGTGATGAACTGCTTGCGGCCGGTGATGCGCCAGCCCGCGCCGTCGCGCACAGCGGTGGCACGGAGCGAGGCCGCGTCGCTTCCCGACGCGGGCTCGGTGAGCGCGAACGCGCCGAGACCCGACCCGTCCATGAGCGTCGGCAGCCAGCGGTCGCGCTGCGCGTCGGTGCCGCAACGCGCGATGGTGCCCTCGGCGATGCCGCTGTTCACCGACACGGCCACGGCGAGCGACGGCCAGGCGTAGGCGAGCTCCTCGAGCACGAGCGCGAACGCGATGCCCGATGCGCCGAGGCCGCCGTCGCGCTCCGGCACGGTCATGCCGAGCACCCCGAGGTCGCCCAGCTCGCGGACGACGTCGAGCGGCAGTGTGCCGGCGCGCTCGGCCTCCGCGATCCGCGGGCCGAGACCCGCCGCCCACTCGCGCACTGCCGCGGCGAGTTCGCGGTCGGTCGCCGACGGTGTGAGATCCATCAGGCTTGCGACTTCACTCTCTTCACTGCCTCGGTGAAGGCGGGGACGAACTCGAACAGGTCGCCGACCACGCCGTAGTCCGCGATCTTGAAGATGTCGGCATCCGGGTCCTTGTTCACCGCGACGATGACCTTCGACGAGGTCATGCCCGCGAGGTGCTGGATCGCGCCGGAGATGCCGAGCGCGACGTAGAGGTCCGGCGTGACGGTCTTGCCGGTCTGCCCGACCTGCTCCTCGTTGGGACGCCAGCCCGCGTCGGTCACGGCGCGCGACGCGCCGGTCGCGGCGCCGAGGGCGTCGGCCAGAGCCTCGACCATCTTCCAGTTCTCGGGACCCTTGAGGCCTCGGCCGCCCGACACGATCGCGCGCGCCTCCGCGAGCGTGACGCGATCGCCGCCGCCCGCGGCCGCTTGGAACCGATCGAACGAAAGCCGGTCGCTCTCCGCGCCCGCGGCGATCTCCGAGACGCTGGGGGCCGCGGCGTCGGCCGGCAGCGTCCACGCGCCCGGTCGAATGGACACCACTGCCGGCGCCGGGACCTTCACCGTCGCGCGGATCTTCCCCGCGTACATCGGACGGCGGACTTCTATCGCGTCGCCCTTCACCGCGACGTCGGTGCAGTCCGCCGCGTACGCCCAGCCCAGCTTCGCCGCGGTGCGCGCGCCGAGATCGCGCCCGTTGAGCGTCGCGCCGAGGAGCACGAGCTGCGCGCCGGAGGACTTCGCCTTGTCGGCGACTGCGGCGCTCCACGCGACCGGCGAATACCGCTCGCCCTTCACGCCGACGACCTCGACCTCGCCGAAGCTCGCCGCCTTCGCCGCGACCTCGCGCGTGACGCGGCGGAGCTCGCCGTCCTTCGACTCAGCGATCACGAGGATCTTCATATGACCTTCGCCTCCTCGTGCAGTGCCTTCGCGACCTGCGCGGCCACGCCCTTGGCGTCGCCGTCGAGCTTGAAGATCTTTCCCTGACCGCGCGCCGGAGGTGGCTCCATCGCGAGGATCTCGAGGCGCGGCGCGGACGCGGACACGCCCAGTGACTCGAGGTCCTTCTCGGGTATCTCTTTCTTCTTCGCCTTCATGATCCCCGGCAGGCTCGGGTAGCGGGGCTCCTTCTCGCTCTTGTGCACGAGCCCGAGCACCGGCGTCTTCGCCTTCCACACTTCGTGACCGCCCTCGATCTCGCGCCAGAGCTCCACGCCGTCTCCGGCGGGCACGAGCTTGGTGAGCATCCCGACGTGCGGCCACCCCAGGGCCTCCGCGAGCGCGGGGCCGACCAGCCCCTGGTCGTCATCGGACGCCTGCTTCCCGCACAAGACGACGTCGGGCTTGAGCTCGCCCACGACCTTGGCCAGGGCCTTCGCCGCGTCGAGCGCCGGCAGCTCCTGCTCGCTCATCACAAGGGTCGCGTCGTCGCAGCCCATCGCCAGCGCCTGGCGCAGCGCGTCTCTTGCGCGCGCGCCGCCGACGGTGACGACGGAGACGCCCGTGCTCGCGTCGGCGTCCTTGCGCTCGAGCGCGAGCTCGATGGCGTACTCGTCGTACGGCGAGATGGACCAGGTGATGCCCTCGGTCGCGATGCTCCTGCCGTCGGAGCCGACCTTCACGCGCACCGTCGAGTCGGGCACCTGCTTGAGGCACACCAGAAAGCGCATCAGTTACTCCCCTGCACTAATCTCGATGCCACGAGCTCGAGCACGTCCACGGGCTTCGTCTTGTCGGCGATGCCCTTCGCGCCGACGCCCTCGTCGAGCATGATGAGACAGAACGGGCAGCCGCTCGCGACCTTGGTCGCGTCCGGGTCGGCCATGGTGAGCTGCTCGATGCGCCGGTGGTTCACCCGCTGTCCCATCTTCTCTTCCATCCACATGCGGCCGCCGCCCGCCCCGCAGCAGAAGCCGCGCTCGCGATGGTGCGGCGCGATCTCGCGGCGCTCCACCCCCGGGATGGCGTCCAGCACGGCGCGCGGCTCGTCGTAGATGCCGTTGTGGCGGCCGAGGTAGCACGGGTCGTGATAGGCGACGATGTCCTTCTCGTCGCCCGCCAGCGCGATCCGTTTCTCGGCGATCAGCTTCTGCACCAGCGGCAGCGCATGCGTGACGTCGTAGTTGCCGCCGAGCTGCGGGTATTCGATCGCGATGGTGTTGAAGCAGTGCGGGCACGAGGTGATGACCTTGCGCACCTTGTGCCCGTTCATCGTCTCGATGTTCTGCTGCGCCTGGAGCTGCCAGAGGTACTCGTTGCCGAGTCGGCGCGCCGGGTCGCCGTTGCAGGTCTCGGCCTGGCCGAGGATCGCGAACGACAGGCCGGCCGCCTTCAGGATCGTCGCGAGGGCCTGCGCGACCTTCTGGTTACGCCGGTCGTACGACGCGGCGCAGCCGACGAAGTACAGGTACTCCGCGTCGGGCTTCTCCGCGAACGTCGGGACCTCGAGGCCCTCGGCCCAGGCCGCCCGCGCATCGCGCGGCTCGCCCCAGGGATTGCCCGCGCGCTCGATGTTCGTCATGGAGCGCTGCGCCTCGGGCGGCATCGCACCCTCCATGAGCGCGA
>DASQIF010000055.1:0-11213 GCA_035631715.1 Candidatus Acidiferrales bacterium | reverse complement strand
GGCGACGACGCGTCGAGCGCGACCAGCGCGATCGCTCCGAGCGCGGAGCCCACGAGGCCGATGAGGAGCGTCGTGCGGTGCCCGATGCGGGCCACGAGGCCGCCGACGCGCGGGACGGTGAAGAACCCGAGCAACGGCCATGGCGTCAGCACGATCGCGGCCTGCGTCGGATCGAGACCGCGACCGTTCTGCAAATAGATGGCGAGCTCGATGCTGAGCGACACGAGGCTCCACCACATCGCAGCGCCGGCGAGGCTGTGCGCCACGAACGATCGATTGCGGAACACGCGCAGGTCGACCGCCGGCTCCGCGGCCGTTCGTTCCCGCGCGATGAACGCGGCGAACGCGACGACGGCGATCAGCCACGCCGCGACGATCGGCGCCGAGGTCCAGCCCCACGTGTGCGCCTCGAGCAGCCCGACGTTGACGCCGAGCAGCATCGCGGTCCCGGCGAGCAGGCCGGGCACGTCGAGCCCGCGCGGCCGCCGCTCCTGGTCCCGCAACAAACGTGGGGCGACCACGAGGACGACGAGCGCGAGAGGGATCTGGAGCGCGAACATGCCGCGCCAGGTGAAGAGCGAGGTCAGCACGCCACCGAGCACCGGGCCGACGACGCCAGCGAAGAAGCCGCCGGAGAAGAAGATGCCGAGCGCACGCGCACGCGCCGGGCCGGTGTAGGTCGCGCTGATGACACCGAGACCGGTCGTGATGAGCGTGCTGCCGCCGATCCCCTGCAGCGCGCGCGCGGCGATGAGGAAGGGGTAGCCCGGCGCGACGGCGCACAGGAGCGACGCGATCGCGAAGACCAGGGCGCCGGTCGCCAGCACCCGGCGGCGGCCGAGCCGATCGCCGAGCCGGCCGATGGCCAGGATCGACACGGCGAACGGGATCACGTACGCCGTGACCACCCACGCGAGCTCCGACGCGCTCGTGCCGAAGGCCATCCCGATCCGCGGGATGGCCAGATTCACGATGTTCGTGTCGAGGATCGGCGTGAACGCGCACAGCCAGCACACGGCGAGGACCGTATCTACACGGAGACGCACGCCCGTTGTCTAGCGGCGCCGGTGGCGGCGCGTCAATGCGCCGCGGGGATGACCGCCGGACGCCCGTCGCGGACGACGACGTCCCAGCCCGCACCGAAGATCCCTGACACGAGGGCCTCGTCGATCGCGTCGAGCGGCGCCGCATCCCGCACGATCCGGCCCTCGGCGAGCACTGCGACGCGGTCCGCGAGCGCGGCGAGGTTCGGGTCATGCAGGATCGCGAGCACGGCGAGACCGCGTTCATGCGCAAGGCGCATCACCATCCTCATCGTCGCGAGCTGATGCGTCGGATCGAGGTGCGCGGTCGGCTCGTCGAGCAGCAGCACCTGCGGCTCCTGCGCGAGCGCCATCGCGAGCACGGCGCGCTGGCGCTCGCCGCCGGAGATGCGATCGATCCGGCGACCGGCGAGGTCGGACGCGCCGAGCGCGCGCAGCGAGCGGTCCACCGCGGCGGCATCGTCCGACCCGAAGAGCCCGAGCGCGCCGTGATGCGGTGTGCGACCGAGGGCCGCGACCTCGCGCACGGTCAACGGGAAGAGCGTGTCGAAGACCTGCGGGACCACGGCGATGCGGCGCGCCGCCGCGCGACGATCGAGCGCGTGCACGTCGTCGCCGGCGAGCGTGACCCGGCCGCTCGTCGGTCGCAGCAGGCCCGCGAGCACGCGCAGCAGCGTCGATTTTCCGGCGCCGTTCGGACCGATGAGCGCGACGACCTCGCCCGCGCCGACGGTAAGGTCGACGTCGCGCAGCACGGCGTGCGCGCGATAGCCGGCCGCGACGCGTTCGGCCGCGATCACACGATCGCCTGACGCGATCGGACGAGGAGCGCGAGGAAGAACGGCGCGCCGACCAGACCGGTGATCACGCCGACCGGCAGCTCCGCGGGCGGGATGAGCGTGCGCGCGCCGAGGTCCGCCAGGACGAGCGCGATCGCGCCCGCGGGCAGGCTGGCGATAACGAGACGTCGATGCGTCGCGCCGATGAGGAAGCGCAGCGCGTGCGGGACCACGAGCCCGACGAAACCGACGAGCCCCGCGATCGACACCGCCGCTCCGGTCAGGAGCGCGGTCGTGACGAGCACCGCCGCCGTGGTCCGCTCGAGATCGATGCCGAGGGCCGCCGCGGTCTCCTCTCCGAACGCGTAGGCGTCGATGCGCGGCGCGAGCATCAGCGCGGCCGCGACGCCGATCGCGACCACGACCGCCGCGACGGCGAGCTCACTCCACGAGATGACCGAGACGCCGCCCTGGAGCCAGCCGAGCACGGCGCGAAGTCGGAGCGCGAGGCGATCGCTCGAGACGAGGATGAACGTGACGAGCGCCCCGGTGAACGACGTGAGCACGACGCCGCCGAGCAGCACTGTGAGCACGGTCGTCCGGCCGCCGAGGCGCGCGAGCCGCCAGACCACCACGATCGCGGCGATCGCGCCGGCGAAGGACGCGAGCGGGACGATCGTCGCTTCGGCACCGAGCGCGACCGCGATGACGGCGCCGAGCGACGCGCCCGCCGATGTCCCGGTGACGAACGGATCCGCGAGCGGATTGCGGAGGAGTCCCTGCAGCAACGCGCCGGCACCGGCGAGCGCGGCCCCGACGAGTGCGGCGCCGAGCACGCGGGGCAGACGCAGCTCGCGGATGATCGTGCCGCTCGTCGTGTCGCTGCCGAAGATCGCGCCGACGACGTCCCCCGGCGCGATGGCCACGCTGCCGATGAAGGTCCCCGCGGCTGCGCTCACGACGAGCGCGGCCACGAGGATCGCGAGAACGAACGCGAGCCGCACTACTTGAAGAGCTCGGGATGGACGACGCGGGCATACGCTTCGGCGGCTTCGCCGATCCGCGGCCCGGGTCGGTTGATGAGGTTGGGGTCGATGGCACCGAAGCGCTTGTTCCTGACCGCGCTGATGACGGACCAGCCCGGACGCGCGGCGATCTGGTCCGGCTTCGCCGAGTAGTCGGAGGCCGCGACGACGATGACCTCGGGGTCGGCCCTGAGCACCTGTTCCGCGGAGACCTGCGGGTAGGCGCCGGTCGCGGTAGCGAAGACGTTCACGCCGCCGGCGATCTCGATGAGGTCGGCGATGTAGCTGCCCGGCCCGACGGTGAAGATCTTCGTCGGGTCCGACGCATCGATCTCGTGGTACACACGCGGCTTCGAGGCCGCCTTCGCGGTCGTCGCACGCACGGCATCGACCCGCTTCTGGATGTCCTGCGCCATAGTGTCGCCGTCGGCCCCGACGGCCTTGCCGAGCAGGATCGCGGTGCGCGCGACGTCGCTCGCCGATTGCGGGTCGACGACGAGGACGGTGAGACCCGCGGACGCGAGCTTCTCGATCGTGCCGTCGGAGAACTTCACGCTGAGGACGAGATCCGGCTTGAGCGCGACGACCTGCTCGAAGTTCACCTTCACGCCGCCGACGTGCGTGACCTTCGCCGCCTCGGCCGGTGTGTCGGAGAAGTCGTCGTCGCCGACGACGCGCGAGCCTGCGCCGAGCGCGTACAGGAACTCGGTGATCGACGGTCCGATCGATACGAGGCGCTGAGGACGCTGCGACAGCGTGACCGATCGTCCCTGGAAGTCGGTGAGCGTCGCGGGGAACGCGGCGGTTGCGGCGGCCGTGCCGGTGACGGCGGGTGACGCGCTCGGGCTCGCGAGCGGAGAGCCGCAGGCGGCCAGGAGGAAGGCGAGGATCGCGAGAAGTGACGCGAAGCGTCGGGTCATGACAGGCGCACCCCTTTCACGCGAAGGTGTGTCAGCCGCGAGCGGGATGACCAGGCGACCCGAGTTGGGAGCTGGCGCTACATGCGTTCGGCGCCGCTCGTCACGGTGGCGCGACCCTGCCGGGATCTCACCGGCTTCGCTGATCGACCCGCCTATTCAGTTGTGGGACCGCGACCGGCTAGGCCGGGACGTGCTCCGTGGTGAACCGTGCCGCGTCGGTCAGGTGGCTCGCGAAGACGCGCTGCATGGTCATCACGTGCGCGCAGAGACCGGTGCTATGGAAGTGATCGCACTCGCAGGACCATTCATCGCCCTTGAGAGAGACGCGATGCGTGCCGTTGTCGCCGCGAAATCGGACATCGAAGGTCTCGAAGGTGATCCGGTCGGGCTCTTCGGCGTAGCGCTTCGCCTTCTCGATCTTGGAGATGAGGCTCGAGTACATGCGACTCCTCCACCACTCCGTCATATCCGGCTGGCGCCGGTCACGGGGATTCTAGGCTCGCACTATTCTTGGGCGCGTGGCGCAGGCAAATGCTTCGGTTTCACGGCTCATCGGCGAGATCACCCGCGAGCACGAGCTGTTCCTCGAGTTCTTCGGGAAGTACGAAGAGCGTGGCCCGACTGCCATCGCCGACTTCGTCGCCGGCAACCCGCAGGAGATGCCGATCGCCGGTTTCGCGGAGACGCTGATGAAATGGACGAAGCCGACGAGCAAGGACCACTTCGCTTACAAGCAGAGCCTGCCCGAGGCACGCCAGGCGGTCAGGGACGCGCTCGCCCGCGGCTATGACACGCGCGTCGAGCTCGACGACATCTTCATGACGACCGGCGCGTTCGGCGCCCTGTCCGTCTCGATCCGCTCGCTGTGCGACGAGGGCGACGAGGTGATCTACCTCAGCCCGCCGTGGTTCTTCTATCGCGGCATGATCCGCATCAACGGCGCGATACCGGTGCGCGTGTCGGTCGATCCGACGGATTGGGACATCCCCATCGACAAGGTCGCCGCCGCGATCACGCCGCGCACACGCGCCATCATCGTGAACTCGCCGTGCAATCCCTCGGGCCGCATGTACACCCGCGCGAATCTCGATGCGCTCGGCGACGTCCTGCGGAAGGCCTCGGCACGCATCGGACGGCCGATCTTCCTCATCTCCGACGAGGCCTATCGGCGGATCCTGTTCGATGGGGCGCGCTATGTCGCACCTGCGCCGTCGTACGCGCACACGATCGTGATCTACACCTACGGCAAGCAGCTCCTCACGCCGGGCGAGCGCATCGGCTACATCGCCCTTCCGGCGACGATGCCACGCGAGGAACGCGACGCGCTGCGCAACGCCATCACCATGACGCAGGTGCTCCTCGGATGGATGTGGCCGAACGCCGTCCTGCAATACAGCGTCGCCGAGCTCGAGCGGCTCACGATCGACATCCCGCACCTGCAGCGCAAGCGCGACCGTGTCGTCAAGGGCCTGCGCGACGCCGGCTACCGGCTCAACGTGCCCGAGGGCACCTTCTACGTGCTCGTCGACTCACCCTGGCCCGACGCGAACGCGTTCGTCGAGCGGCTCGCCACCGAGCGCATCCTCGTCCTACCCGGCGCGACGTTCGAGATGCCGAAGCACTTCCGCATCTCGGTGACGGCGAGCGATGAGATGATCGAGCGCGCGCTCCCGGTGTTCGCGAGCGCCATCAAGGAGCCCGTCCCGGTCTAGCCCGCGCTATCAGGGACGCGGCGGCTCGTAGGCGCGCCAGGCGTCGAGACCGTGCGCGGTCGAGGGCCAGGCAAGGTCGTCGAGCGAGGGCAGGCTGTCGCGGGGAAAGAAGCGCGCCTCGGATGCCTCGTCGGGCGCGACCTGGAGCGCCCCGCTTGTGATGTGCGCGCGGTAGATCACGACGAGAAGCGGCAGCGCGGCCCGCGTCCACATCGCGAGCAGACCATCGAGCCCGACGCCGAAGCCCGTCTCCTCCTTCGTCTCGCGGACCGCGGCCTGCTCGATCGTCTCGTCGGCCTCCACCAGGCCGCCGGGGAGCGACCAGCGGCCGTCGCGCGGGCCGTAGTTGAGCCGCACCAGGAGCACGCCACCGTCGCGCTCGACGATCGTGTTGGCGCCGATCTGGACGTGGAAGAAGTCGGCGAAACCGCAGGTCGGGCACGTGGGACGAAGGCGGCCGTCGATCTTCGTCGCGACGAGCTTCGTGCCGTCGCGCGGGCAGAAGGTGAACGCGGCCTCGCGCTGCGGGAACGACGGCGGTGCGACCGTCACCCCTTTGCGAGACGATCCTTGAGGTAGTCGATCGACTTCACCTCTGAGGGATCGGCGCCGTTGAGCAGCGCGAGGTAGAAGGTGACGTAGTCGGTGAACATCGTCATCTGCAGGACCTCGGACAGCATGCTCTGGCCGGAGAACTTGAGGGTCTTGTGGCGGACCCCGGCGCGGTCGAGCAGCTCGCCGGTCACGTCGAAGCGGATCTTGTGCCGCGGGTTGTCGCGGTCGCTGCGCAGCATGAGGACGGTGAGCGCGTCCTTCGCGATGGGCGGGTGCGGGAACCCGACCACGGCGTTGTGGTTGAGCTCGCTCATCACGTCGAACGCCGACCAGTTCTTGCCGTTCTCATTGAACTGACCCTTCACGCGGCGCGCCATGACGCCCATCACGCCCGCCCCGTACATGAACGGCACGTGGCCGTAGA
The DNA here is from genome assembly GCA_035631715.1 of Candidatus Acidiferrales bacterium. Lineage (GTDB taxonomy): Bacteria > Chloroflexota > Limnocylindria > P2-11E > P2-11E > CF-39. The sequence goes on along the minus strand of DASQIF010000055.1, from coordinate 4,755 downwards.
GCTCGATGGCGAGCTTCTTCGCATCGTTCGTGCGCGCGCCCTCGTGCACCCGTTCCTCGATCTTCGCGAGGTCGGCAAGGGCCACTTCGATGTCGCTCTTCAGGTCGCGCACGAGGCCGAGCCGTGTGAGCGAGCCGAGGACGAGGCTGAGCGAGTAGCCCAGCGCGGCGCGCGGCTGCGCCTTGTACGAGAAGGTCACGACCGGGAAGCTCGCGCTCCGGCCCAGCTCCGCGACCTTGCCGCCGGTCGTGAGGACGAGGATCTTCGCGCCGCGCTGCTTTGCGGCCTCGAAGGCCGAGAGGGTCTCCTCGGTGTTGCCGGAGTAGGACGAGGCGATGACGAGCGAGTCGCGGCCGATGTAACCGGGCACGCCGTAGTCGCGGTGGACGGACATCGGGACCTTGAGCTCGTCGGCGAGCAGCGCGGCGGCGAGGTCGCCGCCGATCGCGGAGCCGCCCATGCCGGCCACGGTGATGTTGCGAACGTCGGCGTACGCGGGCGGCAGGCTCGCGCTGGTCGCGATCTTCCAGCCGTCGCGGATCTGCTGCGCCAGCTCCTTGATGCGGTCGAGCATGTTGCCGGGATCGGCGGCGCGGATCCTCTCGACGGACTCGATCACCGCGGTGTCGACGCTCGCGCGCGTCAGGCTACTTGCCACCACGCACCATCCTCTCTCCCACGTCGAGCATGGGCTTCACCTCGTCCTGCGATCTCGTCTCGGTGTAGACGCGGACCAGCGGCTCCGTGCCCGAGAGGCGCACGAGGAGCCAGGAGCCGTCGTCGACGAACCACTTCACCCCGTCATTCGTGTCGAGCATCACCGTCTTCGCGACGGCATGACCCGCGAGCTCGCGCGGCTGCGCGGCCAAGAGACGCTCCATGATCTTCGGCTTGTCGGCCGCATAGGTCTCCGCCGAGAGATGCAGGTCACGACGCAGATAGAAGGACGGCCCGACGAGGTCCATGAGCTCTGCGATGAGTTGCGACGGCTTCTTCTTCGTCTGGTGCATGAAGTCGAGCAGGAACAGGTCGGCCACGATGCCGTCGCGCTCCGGCAGGTGCATCGCGAAGCCGAAGCCGCCCGATTCCTCGCCGCCCATCATCGCTCCGGTCTCCTGCATCTTCGGGCCGATGTACTTGAAGCCCACGGGCACCTCGTAGACCGGCACGCCGTACTTCTGGCCGAGCCGGTCGACCATCGAGGTCATGTTCACCGTCTTCACCACGGGCTGGCGCAGCTTGCGGACCTCGAGCAGGTACCACATCAGCAGCGCGTACACCGTGAGCGTGGTGACGAAGTTGCCCTTCTCGTCCGCGAGGCCGGCGCGGTCGGCGTCGCCGTCGACCGCGAGCCCGATATCGGCGCGCTCCTTGGGCACGCGCGCGAGGAACTCGTCGATGTTCGGCGGGATCGGCTCGGGATTCACGCCGCCGAAATACGGATTGCGCTCGCTGTGCAGCTCGATGATCTGCGTCTTGCCGCCGCCCAGAAGCCGCGGGAAGTACCCCGCGGCGCTGCCGAAGAGCGGCTCGCAGACGATGCGGTAGCCGGCGCCTTTGAAGGCCTCGAGGTCGAACAGCTCGGCCACGCGCGCGAGGTAATCCGGCGCGGGATCGAACATCTCGACCAGGCCCCGCTTCTTCGCCTCGTCGAAATCCATCTGCTTCACGTCCCGCGGGTGCCCCTCGAGCGGACCGATCACCGCCTCGAGCTGCTTGAGCACCGGAGGCGAGGCGGCGGCGCCGCTCTCCTCTTTCACTTTGAAGCCGTTGTCGGTCCACGGGTTGTGCGACGCGGTGATGACGATGCCCGCCTTCGCCTTCTTGCGCATCGTGGCGTACGAGAACGACTGCGTCGGCGACGCGGCGGTCGCGAGGAACGCGTGGATGCCGTGCGCGGCGACGACCTCCGCCGCGGCCTGCGCGAAGTGCTCCGAGCGGAAGCGCCGGTCGAAGCCGATGACGATGCCGCGATCCTTCGCGCCGGAGGCGATCACCCACTCGGCCACCGCCTGCGAGCACACGCGCACCGCGTCAAAGGTGTACGAGTCGGCAATGCCGGCACGCCAGCCGTCCGTCCCGAATTGGATGTTCATGTCCTCACTCCCACTCGTATCTGTTCTCGCCAATAGTCGAGGAGATCGCCCAGAGACGTGCGCAGGTCTGTCGTCGCCGCCCAGCCGGTGCGCGCGCGGAAGCGCGAAGCGTCAAGCGCGAGCGCCGGGGCGGTGTGACGCACGAGCGACCGGTCGAGCTCCGAGCGCACCTTCGTGCGCGCGAGCTCGAGCAGCGTGCTGAGGATCTCCGCGATCGTCACCGCATGACCGGTGCCGACGTTGAAGATGTGCGCGCCCGGCGTCTCGATGTCGCTCGCGCGCGCGTACGCGTCGGCCATGTCGCGGACGTCGAGGAAGTCGCGTCGTGCCTCGAGCGAGCCGTGCCGGATGACTGGCTCCACCAGACCGGCCTCGGCCTCCGCGATCTGCTTCGCGAACGCCGACGCCGCGAGCGCCGGATGCTGGCGCGGGCCGATCTGGTTCATCGGTCGGAGGATCACCACGGCGCGGCGGCCACGTGCGCCCACCTCGCGCGCGATCGCCTCGGCCGCGAGCTTCGTCGCCGCGTACGCGTTCTTCGGGTCGGTGGGCGTCTCTTCGTTCACCGGCGTTCGGGCGGGCTCGCCGTAGACCTCGGCGCTCGACGCGACGACGACCCGCAGCCGCTCGCGCTCTTCGATCGCCGTGAGGAGCGCGGCCGTGCCGAGGACGTTGACGCGCACCGCAGCGACCGGATCGCGCGCCGCCTGCGTCGGTACGGCCTGACCCGCGAGGTGCACGACGACGTCGGGCCGGGCGGCGTCGAGCGCCGCGCGGATGTCCGCGGTCGCGGTGATGTCGCCACGCTGGATCGCGACGCGGTCGGCGACCCGCGCGAGGTTCGGATACGGCGGATCCTCGAACGCGAGGCCGTGCACCGTGACGCCTCGTGCGACGAAGCGCTCGGCGAGATGGCTTCCCGCGAAGCCGGTGATGCCGGTGATGAGGACGCGCTCGGGCACCGTCGAGACTGTACGGCGGACCTATCCTCGGCGCGTGACGCCACGAGCACCGGCGCACGTGCTCGTCGTCGACGACGAGCCGCAGGTGCGAGCGACCGTGCGAGAAGCGCTCCTGTACGAGGGCTACACCGTCAGCGAGGCGGAGAACGGCGCGGATGCGCTGGCGCTCGTCGCGAGCGCGCCGCCCGATGTGATCCTCATCGATCTCTGGATGCCGGTGATGGACGGCTGGCAGCTGCGCGAGAAGCTTCTCGCCACGCACCCGCAGCTCCCGGTCGTCGTGCTCTCGGCCGTCGAGCTCAAGAGCGAGGACCTCATCAGGCTCGATGCCGACGTGGTCGTCGAGAAGCCGTTCGACCTCGACGATCTGTACGACGCGATCCGCGACGCGCTCGCCCGACACAGCTAGCGCGCAGGTCGCGCCACCAGGAGGCCGCCCTCACGCGTGACCGGCAGCGCGAAGTCGAAACGATCGACCTCGCACGCCAGCTCCGCGTCGCGGCGCGGGAACCACTCGGGCCAGTTCGGGTCCTCGTCCTCCCAGAGCCGCGCGACGATCGCCGCGACATCGGGCGTCACGCCATCGAGGCGCGCCGCCAGGTACTCCGCGCAGGCGTCGTCCTCCGCGCTGTGCAGGATGCCGTTCTCGCCCATTGACACGACCGTCACCTCGCTTGCGCGCGTCGCGAGGTAGCGCACCGTGGCCTCCGCGATCACGAACGACCCGAGCGCGATCGCCGTCGCCTTGGTCGCGGCGACGACGCCCTGCGTTCCCGACGAGGTCCGCTGCACGACGCGGCGGCCCGCGAGATCGAGGTGTTCGATGACCGACGGCGAGTTGCCCGCGTCGAAGCCCGGGATGGGCCTGCCGCCGATCTCACCCGTGAGGAAGAGTTCGGGATCTGCGCGCTTCAGCGCGAGCGCCTGCTCGTGGGATCCGACGAGCACGACCTCGCGCGCGCCGGCCGCGACGCAGAAGGCCGCGGTGGTGAAGGCGCGGAACACGTCGACGATGACCGCGTGACCGGTCGCGGAGCGCGCGCCCTCGAGCAGCCGCGCGACGCGGACGTTCAGAGGACGGTCGCCGCGAACGGCCGGCGTCCGGTCTGGAAGCGCTCCAGCGAGAGATCGCTGATGTCCAGCGCCGCGGTCTTGCCGTCGAGCATCTGCTCCACGATGAGGCGCGCGGTCGCGGGCGCGTGCATGAAGCCGTGGCCGCTGAAGCCGGCGGCGATGTACAGGCCCTCGACGCCGGGGACGGCGCCGACGACGGGATGGTCGTCCGGCGTCATCTCGTAGTAGCAGGACCACGACGAGCGGATCTCGAGATCCGCGAACGCCGGGTGGCGCCACGCCGCGCGCGCCTTCACCCACGGCTCGAGCGCGGGCGGCACCGCGAGCGGCGCGTACTCGCCGGGGTACGCGGAAGGCGGCGCGGCCGGCCCCTTCTCGACCGCGCCATCCGTCGTGAGGTTCGGCATGGCGAAGCGCACGGCCTTGCCCTTCGGTCGGAAATGGAAGCCGGATTCCCACTCGATGACCATCGGCGCGTTCGCCATGTGCGGGATCGGTTGCGACTCCATGATCGACCGCGCGTACGGCCAGATCGGCACGACGACGGCGGCGGTCGCGGCGAGCGGCGCGGTCCAGCACCCCGTCGCGAGGAGCACGCGCTCCGCGGCGATGTCGCCCTCGTC
>DASQIF010000054.1:0-2550 GCA_035631715.1 Candidatus Acidiferrales bacterium | reverse complement strand
TGCACGCGCGGCCGGTTCACCGCGTCCTGCGCGCCGTCGCCGAAGTCGACCACGTTCACGATCGACTGCGCGACCGCGCTCATGATCTTGCGTCCGCCCGGCGCGCCGACCGCGAGGAACGGCGCCGACCCGCGTGTGAGGAGCGTGGGCGCGCCAGCCCACAGCACCCGCTTTCCGCCGGCGATCGAGTTCGGATGGTCGGGCACCGGGTCGAACCAGGTCATCGTGTCGAGCAGCACCACGCCGGTGCCCTTCGGCACGAAGCCCGAGCCGAAGCCCTGGCCGAGCGTCTCGGTGAGGGACACCATCATCCGGTCCGCGTCGACCGCGTTGATGTGCGTGGTGTGATCGGCGAGCGACGAGAAGCGCTGCAGGAACGCGGCGCGCAGCGCCTCGGCCACGAGATGCAGATGCTCCGCGCCGCCCTGCTCCTGCGCGCCCAGCGGGAACGCGTCGAGGATCGCCAGCGTCTGCGCGACGGTGGGCCCGCCCGACAGGCCCGGGAGCGTGTGCACCTTCGTGCCGCGGTACATCGTGGTGAGCGGCTCCTCCTCGACCGCGGCGTACCCCCGCAGGTCGTCCATCGCGAGCACTCCGCCGCACGCGCGCACGCCATCGACGATGGCGCGTCCGAGCTCGCCCTCATACAGCACGCGCGGGCCTTCGCGCGCCACCGCTTCGAGCGAACGGGCGAGGTCGGTCTGCACCAGCTTGTCGGAAGGCTCGGTGCCGATGGGCGGACGCAGCGGCGCGCCCGACGAGCGGAAGAAGATGCCGCCCGCGTCGCCGGCCTTGTGCAGCCGCTCGTGATACATCGCGAGCGAGAGGCTCACGTACCAGTCGACCTCGAAGCCCTCGCGCGCGATGCGGATCGCCGGTTCCATGACGCGGTCGCGCGGCAGGCGGCCGTAGCGCTCGAGCGCCAGGCAGAGCGCGGCGGGCTGACCGGGGACGCCGACCGAGAGCGGTCCTTCGATGTTGGCGTTGTCCTTCACCGCCGGCCACGCGTACATCCCGGAGCGCGCACCACCGCCGAGCAGCTCGAACATGTCCGGCCGCGCGGCCTTCGGCGCGCGCGTCCCGCCCTGCACGCTCGTCACCGCGCCGTTCGCGTCGCGGATCACCAGGCCGGCGATGCCACCGATCCCGCTGGTGAACGGCTCCACCACGTTCATCACGAAGGCCGCGGCGATCGCCCCGTCGACGGCGTTCCCGCCGTCGCGCATGACCTCGACGCCCGCCTCGGCCGCGAGGTGGTGCTCGGCGGTGACCATTCCGTGCGCGGCGACGGGCTCGGTCTTCGCGTGCAGCCATTCGCTTCGCACGGTGGACATGCGCGGCGAGGATAGCCGCGCTAGGCTTGCCGCTTCCGTGCGACCCGAAGACCTGCTCCGCTTCCGCACGATCGGCGACGTCGCGCTTTCGCCCGACGGCTCGCGCGTCGCGTTCACCGTATCCGCGATCGATCCCGTGGCGGACGACTACCGAACGCGCATCTGGGCAGGTCGTATCGGCGAAGAGCCGCGCGAGCTGACGAGCGGGCCGAAGAAGGACGCCGCGCCGCGCTTCTCGCCCGACGGCAAGTGGCTGGCGTTCCTCTCGGATCGCGACCACGAGAAGCCGCAGCTCTACGTGATGCCCGCGTCGGGCGGTGACGCGCGACGGCTCACCGATCTCCCGCTCGGCGCGATGCCGGCGTCGTGGTCGCCGGACTCGTCGCGCCTGCTCTTTGCGGCGCGCGTCCCGAACGCGTCGATGCCGACCGAGCCGGAGGCGAAGAAGCGCTGGGAACAGCGCGTCAGACACGTGACCCGCGCGCAGTACAAGGCCGACGGCCAGGGCTACACGTTCGACGCGCGTTCGCACCTGTTCGTGGCGGACGTCGCGAGCGCGGCGGTGCGGCAGCTCACGGACGGTGACGCCGACGAGCGCGCCGAGGCGTGGTCACCCGACCGACGTCGCATCGCCTTCGTGCGCAACCGCACCGGAAAGACTGACTACAACCAGTCCGACCTGTTCGTGGCGAACGCCGACGGCTCGAACCTCAAGCAGCTCACGCATGACGTCGGGCGCCCAACGTCGCCGACCTGGTCGCCCGACGGCAAGACCATCGCGTTCTATGCGCTCGATGAGCCGATGGCGACGCTCGGCGATCCGATGGTCCGCACCTGGGTCGTGAGCGCTGACGGCGGCGCGGCGCGCTGCGTCACGAAGGACTTCGATCACCACGTCACGCTGCTCCCGCCACCCACGACAACCCCCGGTCCGTCATGGTCCGCGGACGGCGCCACCCTCACAGCGTGCTACGCGGTGCGCGGCGACGTGCACGTGGTCCGCGCGCGGGTGGCGGACGGTAAGACGGAGACGCTCGGCGGCGGCGAGCGCCAGGTGACGTACCTCACGAGCGCCGGCGGCCGCCTCGCTTACGCGGCCGGAGATCCGCGCGACCCGGCGGAGCTCTTCACGAGCGATGTCGACGGCAAGGGCGAGCAGCGCCTCACGCACCTGAACGACGCGCTCGTCGCCGAGCTCGCTGCGCCGATACCGGTG
>DASQIF010000053.1:0-4769 GCA_035631715.1 Candidatus Acidiferrales bacterium | reverse complement strand
CCGCGCTCATCCGCTGGGGCGACAACGCTGACTTCGCGTGGTCGCAGTGGGGAAGGAATCCCGGACGCTGGAAGGACGACGCGACGGCCCGCGAGTGGATGGACCGCTTCGCCGATCGCGACGGGATGCTCTTCGCCATCGAATACGACGGCCGCGCCATCGGTCAGGCGAACTACCGCGACTGGCAGCCGAAGGCGAAGAGCGCGGAGGTGGGCATCGGCATCGGCGAGCCCGCGCTTTGGAGCAGGGGCCTGGGACGCGAGGCGCTCGGGCTCCTCGTGAAGCACCTGGTCGACGATCTCGGCGCGCACCGCATCAACCTGCACGTGCTCGCGTACAACGACCGCGCCATCAACTCGTATCGCGCCTCGGGCTTCCAGGTCGAAGGCATCGAGCGCGACGCGGTGATGACGGACCGCGGCTTCTACGCGGACGACGTCGAGATGGCGTACATCGCTGGACGCAAGCCACCGGCGTTCGATCCGCGGCCGGTGACGCTGACGGGGAAGCACGTGCGGCTTGAGCCGCTGCACCGCGAACATGCGGCGGAGCTGCTCGCCGTCGCGGCGGACCCCGATATCTGGACCTGGTACCTCATTCGGCAGCCGAAGACGCTCGCGGACATGGAGGGCCTTATCGCGAGCGCGATGGAGCTGCAGACGCTGGGCGAGCAGGTCGCGTTCGTCACGCGGCGTCTCTCGGACGGCGCGATCGTCGGCAGCACCCGCTTCCTCCACGTCGACCGGTCCAACCGGACCGCGGAGATCGGCTGGACCTGGCTCGGGAAGGACGCGCGCCGGACGGCGATCAACACCGAGGCGAAGTTGCTTCAGTTCACCCACCTGTTCGAGCTCGGCGCGAACCGCGTATGGCTCCAGACCGACAAGCTGAACGAGCGCTCCTGGCGCGCGATCGAGCGGCTCGGGCTGAAGCGGGAGGGCGAGCTGCGCGAGGACCGCGTCTCGTACGACGGCCGCATCAGGACGAGCGTCGTGTACGGCGTCACGCGCGACGAATGGCCCGCGCTGCGCGCACGGCTACAGGCGATGCTCGCGCGGTGATATCGTGTTCCGAGTTGAAGCAACAAGCGCCAGAGGCACCTCTCTCCTGATCGCGGAGTCATCCCGATAGCCGCGCCCGAACTGCGGGTCAACGACCAGATCCGCGTCCCTGCCGTGCGGCTCATCGGTCCCAACGGCGAACAGCTTGGTGTGCTGCCGACCGCGCGCGCCCTCGCGCACGCGCAGGATCTCGGCTTCGACCTCGTGGAGATCGCGCCGAACTCGGTGCCGCCGGTCGCCCGCATCCTGGACTTCGGGAAGTACCGCTTCGCCGAGCAGCAGAAGGCGAAGGAAGCCAAGAAGCGGCAGAAGTCCGTCACGTGGAAGGAAGTCCGCGTCACGCCGAAGATCGACGACCACGACATCGAGACGAAGATCAAGGCGGCCGGCAAGTTCCTCGACGAGGGTGACAAGCTGAAGCTCACGGTCCGTTTCCGCGGACGCGAGCTCGCGCACCCCGACCGCGGCCGGACGCTCCTGATGCAGATGGCTGACAAGCTGAAGGACCACGGCACGGTCGAGCGCCCGCCGCTCCTCGAAGGTCGGCAGATGTTCATGGTCATGAACCCGATGCGCCAGCAGGCCCTCGGGCCTGGCGCGGTGCCGCCGCCCGCGCCCGGCGCACCGGGACCTGCGCCTGTCACGCCGCGACCGACGTCGCCGCTGCTCGCGCCGCAGGCGGCTCGGCCGGCACCCGGACCGGCGCCGCGTCCGGCGACACCGACCGCAGCTCCGCGCCCGGCCGCCGCACCAACGCCCACACCCGCACCGCGGCCGGCCACGCCCGCGCCTCCGGCCCCCCGCGCGGCCGCGACCACGCGAGCGACGCCGCCGACCACGCGCAAGACGAACTAGCGCTCGCGTTCGTCTACACTTGCGCTTCACGTCCGATTTGCCCGTAAGGAGGTCACGCCGTGCCCAAGATGAAGAGCCACAGCGGCGCCAAGAAGCGTTTCCGCGTGACCGGTACGGGCAAGTTCTCGCGCATGAAGGCGTACAAAGGGCACCTCAACCAGCACAAGTCGCCGTCACGTAAGCGGCGTCACGCGGGCAAGGGTCTCGTCGCCAAGGGCGACGTGAAGCTCGTTCGCAAGCTGCTGCCCAACCTGTAAGGAGCGCACGAAATGGCACGGGTCAAGCGCGGCGTCGCCGCGCACAAGAAGCACAAGAAGCTCCTCAAGGCGGCCGAGGGCCGTCGGGCCACGAAGCGCAAGCTGGTCCGACCGGCCCGTGAGGCTGCGCTGCACGCCCTGCGCTACTCGTTCCGTGACCGGCGCGCCCGCAAGGCCCAGTTCCGCGCCCTGTGGATCGCACGCATCAACGCCGCCTCGCGCGAGGCCGGCATCTCGTACAGCCGTCTCATGTCCGCGATGCGCGCATCCGGCGTGGACCTCGACCGCAAGATCCTCGCGGACATGGCCGTGCGCGACCCGAAGACGTTCCGGTCGTACGTCGAGATGATGAAGGGCAAGACCGCCGCGAAGAACGGTTCATAAGGAAGGCCGCGAAGGAGAGCAGTACCGCGATCCGGTCGCGACAGGGAAGGCGAGACGTGACTGAGATCTCGCCGCGACAGAGGACGCGAGAATTCGCTCCGGAGCCGATGCGCAGAAAAGCGCATCCGGGAAGAGCCCGATAGCGCTCAGATCGAGAGCCCGATCGGGGGCAGGGGCCCCCGTTTAGCGAGCGAAGCTCGCGTAGATCGGGAACTTGGGTGGTACCGCGGAGGCCCGCCTCCGTCCCTAGAGGACGAGGCGGGTTTTGTTTTGGGAAGGAAATGACGGGACAAGAACTCGCGGACAAGATCAAAGGCATCGTCGCCGAGGCCGAGACGGCCATCGCTTCGGCGTCGGATGCCGCTGCCATCGAGGCGGAGCGCGTCCGCTGGCTCGGCCGCGAGCGCGGCACCCTGAGCAAGGCCATCGAGGAGATCGCGACGCTGCCGCGCGATGAGCGCTCGGTCGCGGGGCGCGCGGCGAACGAGGGCAAGGGCCGCGTCGAATCGCTCCTGACGAACGCCGCGGCCGGTATGAAGGAGCGCGCCATCGCGTCGGGCCTGCAGGAGAGCGAGGACCTCACGCTGCCGCCGCGACGTGTCCGCATCGGCCGGCTGCATCCGGTGAGCCGCACGATCCGCGACGTCTCACGGATCTTCGGCACGATGGGCTTCGAGACCATCGAGGGCCCTGAGATCGACAACGACTATTACAACTTCGAAGCGCTCAACATCCCGCCCGGCCATCCAGCGCGGGAGAAGTGGGACACGCTCTGGATCGCGAACCCGCTGGGGGACGACCCGGCGAAACCGCTGCTCGGGCGCACGCACACGTCGCCCATGCAGGTCCGCGTCATGGAGCAGCGCAAGCCGCCGATCCGCGTGGTCATACCCGGCCGCTGCTACCGCTACGAAGCGACCGACGCGATCCGCGAGAGCATCTTCTTCCAGTACGAGGGTCTCGCGATCGACGAGCACCTCTCGATGTCGGACCTGAAGGGCGTCCTGTACTCGTTCGCGCGCCAGTACTTCGGCACCGACAAGGACGTGCGCTTCCGCCCGGACTACTTCCCGTTCACCGAGCCGTCGGCGGAGATCGCGTTCGCCTGCTTCATCTGCGAGGGCAAGGACCCGCAGTGCCACACCTGCGGCGGCGATGGTTGGATCGAGGCCGCCGGCTGCGGCATGGTCCACCCGAACGTCCTGCGCCGCGTCGGGTACGACCCGGACCGCTACCAGGGCTTCGCGTTCGGCGGCGGCATCGAGCGTCTCGCGATGCTCAAGACGGGCACGCCCGACATCCGCCTCCTCTATCAGAACGACCTGCGCTACCTGGAGAGCGTCTAGATGCTCATCCACGTGCCGCTGTCCTGGCTGCGCGACTACGTCGACGTGACGATCCCCGTCGACGATCTCGCGCTGCGCCTGCACATGTCGGGCACCGAGGTGAAGGGCATCGAGCGCAGGTCATGGAAGGACATCTGGGTCGGCGAGATCGCGGCGCTGGACAAGCACCCGAACGCCGACAAGCTGCAGCTCGCGACCGTCGAGTACGGCGGCGGCCGGCGCAAGCAGGTCGTGACCGGCGCGACGAACCTCACCGTCGGCGCGCGCGTGCCGTACGCCGAGCTCGGCGCGGAGTATGTCGACGGCCACACCGGTGAGCGCATGGTCATGAAGGCGAAGAACATGCGCGGGGTCACGAGCGAGGGAATGGTCCTGTCCGAGAAGGAGCTGGGCCTCGGCGAGGACCACGACGGGATCATGCTGCTCGACCGGAGCCTCCCGTCGGCGCCGCGCTCGCGGAGGTGCTGGGCCAGACCGTCCTGCTCCTCGAGCTGCAGCCGAACCGCCCGGACTGCCTCGGCATCGTTGGGATCGCGCGCGAGGGCGCGGCGCTCGTCGAGACGACGCTGCGCGAACCGAAGGGCGACGACCTCGCCCCGCGCAAGCCCGACGCGCTCGACGTGCGCATCGAGGATCCGGATGCCTGCCCGCGCTTCGCGGCCGTGCGCCTCGACGGCATCCGCATCGGTCCGTCGCCGAAGTGGATGCAGGAGCGCCTCCTCGCCGCGGGGATGCGCCCGATCTCGAACGTCGTCGACATCACCAACTACGTGATGCTCGAGCTCGGCCAGCCGCTCCACGCGTACGACGCGGATCACCTGAACGGCCGCGCGCTCGTCGCGCGCCGGGCGCGGGCGGGGGAGTCG
>DASQIF010000052.1:0-4973 GCA_035631715.1 Candidatus Acidiferrales bacterium | reverse complement strand
CGGCTCATCGGCCGCCAGCGCGCGCTCGACCTGATGCTGCGTGGGCTGTCGGTGCAGCCGGCGAAGGCCAAGGAGTACGGCATCGTCGACGACGTCGTGCCCGCGGCGGAGCTGCAGGCCAAGGCGCAGGAGTGGGCCGCGGCGCACGCCAGCGGAGCGACGCTCGCGAAGGGACAGATCAAGCTCGCCGCGGTCCTCGGCGGCGGGATGCCCTTCGCTGACGCGATGCTCTTCGAGCACGAGGCCGTGGGCCGGCTCTTCGCCTCGGACGACTTCAAGGAAGGCGTGAAGGCCTTCGGCGAGAAGCGGAAGCCCGACTACAAAGGGCGCTGACCACGCCCGACAAGCGCGTCACGCTGCGGGAGGCCGTCGAGCGGCACGTGCGCGACGGCATGTCCATCGCCATCGGCTGCGCGCTCGAGCCGGCGATCCCGTTCGCGTTCGCGCACGAGGTGATCCGTCAGCGCAAGCGCGACCTCACGCTCATCGGCCCGATCTCCGACATCCTCTTCGATCAGCTCATCGGCGCCGGGTGCGTCGCCGCGGTCGAGGCGGCCTGGGTCGGGAACGTCTCCGCGGGCCTCGGACACTGCTACCGCCGCGCGCTCGAGCACGGCGTCCCGCGGTCCATCACGGTTCGCGATCACTCGAACTTCACCATCGCGCAGGCGCTCCTCGCCGGCGCGATCGGCGCGCCGTACCTCCCGACGAAGACCCTCCTCGGCAGCGATATCCCAAGGGCGAACAGGACGTTCCGCGAGAGCACCTCACCGTTCGATGGCTCGCAGGTGCTCCTCGTCCCGGCGATCAGGCCGGACCTCGCGGTCATCGCGTGCCAGGTCGCGAGCGTCGAGGGCGCCGCCGATCTCGCGGGACCCTCTGGCGTCTCGCGCGACGCGGCGCTCGCGGCGTCGGACGTCATCGTGCTGGCGGAGCGGATCGGTGACGTCGACCGTCCGCTGTTCCCGCCGGCGAAGGTCGCCGCGGTCGTGCACGAGCCCGGGGCGTGCCATCCCTCGCCGCTCTTCGGCGCCTACGAGCGCGACCACGAGTTCTTTCACGAGTACCACCGCGCGACGCGCGAGCGCGCCGGGTTCGACGAATGGGCCGCGGAGTGGGTGATCGGCGTTCCGGATCGCGCGACGTATCTGCGGAAGCTCGGCGCGCGTTGGGACGCGCTGCGGCTGTGACGAGCGTGTCGGCCGGTGAGGTCATGGTCGCGCAGGCGGCGCGCGAGATCCGCGACGGCGAGACGGTCTTCGTCGGGATGCGGCTGCCGCTCATCGCCTTCGTGGTCGCGAAGCGCACGCATGCGCCGAGCGCGATCGGCCTCTTCGAGCTCGGCCTCATGCGTGACCGGCCGGCGAGCGAGCTCCTGTACACGATGGGCGATAACCCGAACGTCGATGCCGCGCTCTGGTGCGGCCCGATGATCGAGCTCATGGGCATGCTGCAGCGCGGCGAGGTGCAGGCGGGGTTCATCGGCGGCGCCGAGATCGACCGGCACGGGAACCTGAACACGACGGCGATCGGCGGCGACCGCCAACATCCGACCGTGGCGCTCCCCGGCTCAGGCGGCGGTGCGGACATCGCGAGCCTCGCGCACCGCCTCATCGTGATCATGCCGCACGACAAACGGCGTCTCCGGGAGCGCGTCGACTTCATCACCTCACCGGGGTACGGCGATGGCGGCAAGTGGCGTGCGCGCGTCGGACTTCCACGCGGCGGTCCGTCCGCGCTGATCACGACGCTCGGGGTCTTCCGCTTCGAGGACGGCGAGGCCGTGCTCGACACGTGTCACCCCGGCGTGTCGGTCGAGCGCGTGCGCGAGAACACCGGCTGGGCGCTGCGCGTCGGGCCGGGCGTGCGCGAGACACCGTTGCCGTCGGCCGAAGTGCTGCGGATCATCCGCGAGTACGACCCGAAGGGCTTCTGGACGCGCCGCGGCGAATGAGCGCGCTCGTCCTCTACCACCGTGTCGCCGATCCGGAGTCCGCGCGCGTGCGGCGGCGCATCGTCGAGGTCGGACTCAAACCGCGCGTCGATTTCCAGAACGTGGACACCGAGGGCCGCGACGCCTTCGCCAGCCTGGGCGGCGGCCGTGTGCCGGCGCTGTGGGACGGGCGCAGCCTGCACCGTGGCGAGGACAGCATTCTCCTTGCGCTTGGTGCCATCATCCGCGCGGAGGAGCAGCAGCGATGACGCAGCTCGTATCCCGACCGGCCGAGATCCGGCTCCCGGAATTGCCCGATCGCTACAACGCCGCGACGACCTACGTCGACGCGCACCGCGAGCTGCGTCCGGACAAGGTCGCCATCCGCTGCCAGGGCAAGAGCGTCACCTACGGCGAGTACGCGGCGAACGTGGACCGCGCCGGCAACGCCCTGCGCGAGCTCGGCATCGACATCGAGGACCGCGTCGTCATCCTGTGCCTCGACTCGCCGGCCTTCGTGTACGCGTTCTTCGGCGCGATCAAGATCGGCGCAGTCCCGGTGCCCACGAACACGCTCCTCATCGCGCGCGATCTCACGTACATCCTCCGCGACAGCCGCGCGAGGGCGGTCGTCGTGTCGGCGCCGCTCCTTCAGAAGGTGCTCGATGTTCGAAAGGACTGCCCGCGTCTTCGTCACGTCCTCGTCACGACGTCGGGCACCGCGCCGCTGGACGGCCCGCTCCCGAAGGACGTCATCTCCTTCGAGGAAGCCTGCGCCGCGGCGGACAAGACGCTGACGCCGGCGGACACGACGCCGGATGACATGTGCTTCTGGCTGTACTCCTCGGGCACGACCGGCTTTCCGAAGGGCGCGGTGCACCTGCAGCACGACATGATCTATTCGGCCGAGACCTTTGGTCGCCACGTTCTCTGCTGCACCGAGGACGACCGCTACTTCACGGTGTCGCCGCTGTTCCACGCGTACGGCCTCGGCAACGGCGTGTTCGTGCCCTTCCGGTTCGGCGCGTCGGCCGTGTACAAGCCCGAGCGCGCGACGCCCGACGTCGTCTACGGCCTCGTGACGACCGAGAGGCCGACGGTCATGTACACGGCGCCGACCTTCTACGCGGCGCTGCTCGCGTATCCCGAGGAGGGTTTCAAGTACGACCTTTCGTCCCTGAAGTTCTGCGTCTCCGCCGGCGAGGCGCTGCCGAAGCCGCTGTTCGATCGCTGGAAGGCGCGCTTCGGCACGGAGATCATCGACGGCATCGGCTCGACCGAGATGCTGCACATCTTCATCTGCAATCGCGTCGGGAGCGCGCGCGGCGGAACGAGCGGGACGGTCGTGCCGGGATATCGCGCGAAGATCGTCGACGACGAGGGCCGCGAGCTCGGCCCGGGCGACACCGGGAACCTCTGGGTCTCGGGCGACTCGTGCTGCGCCTTCTACTGGAACAAGCACGAGAAATCGAAGGCGACCTTCAAGGGCGACTGGACCGTGACCGGCGACCGCTATCACCTGAGCGAGGACGGCTTCTTCTCATATGAGGGCCGCTCCGACGACATGCTCAAGGTGTCGGGGCAGTGGGTCTCGCCGGCCGAGGTCGAGGCGGCCGTCATGGAGCACCCCGCGGTGCTCGAATGCGCGGTCGTCGGCGCGAAGGACAAGGACGAGCTGACGAAGCCACGCGCCTTCGTCCTGCTCAAGGACAAGGCGAAGGCGAGCGACGGCCTCGACGAGGAGCTCAAATCGTTCGTGAAGAGCCGCATCGCGCCGTACAAATATCCGCGGTGGATCGAGTTCGTCGACGACCTGCCGAAGACCGCGACGGGCAAGATCCAGCGGTACAAGCTGCGGGAGCGCGGCTAGATGACCGTGGATAAGAAGGTCCTCGCCTGGAAGCGCGCCGCGAGCGACGATCCCGAGAAGTTCTGGGGCGAGGCCGCCGAGGCGCTGCCCTGGTTCAAGAAGTGGGAGCGTGTCCTCGACTGGGAACCGCCGACGTTCCGCTGGTACAGCGGCGGGCGCTCCAACCTCGCCTACAACTGCGTCGACCATCACGTGCAGGCTGGTCGCGGCGATCATGTCGCCCTCATCACCGAGAACGAGCGCGGCGAGACGCGCCGTTTCACCTACGCGCAGCTGCTGTCCGAGACGAAGCGCGTGTCCGCGGCGCTGCGCGGGATCGGCATCGCGAAGGGCGACCGCATCGCGATCTACATGCCGACATCGGCCGAGGCGATCACGCTCATGCTCGGCGCGATCCGCATCGGCGCGGTGATCCTCGTGGTCTTCGCCGGGTTCGGCGCCGGAGCGCTCGGCGAGCGCGTGCGTCTCGCGGGCGCGCGCGCGCTGTTCGCGACGGATATCACGTATCGCAAGGGCAAAGACGTCCCGCTGAAGGGCATCGTCGACACCGCCCTGCAGGACGCGCCGACCGTCGAGACGGTGGTCATGCTGAAGCGCGGCGGCGCCGACGTTCCCATGACGCCCGGGCGCGATATCTCCTGGCAGGACTTCCTCGACAACGCCGAGGGCCAGAGCGACGCGCACGTCGAGTGCGAGGCGAACGAGCCCGCGTACATCCTCGCGACGAGCGGCACCACGGCGAAGCCGAAGCTCGCGGTGCACACGCACGGCGGCTATCAGGTCTACGTCTACTCGATGGCCAAGTGGATGTTCGCGCTGCGCGAGGACGACGTGTGGTGGTCGACCTCGGACATCGGCTGGGTCGTCGGCCACTCGTACATCGTGTTCGCGCCCCTGCTCGTCGGCTGCACGACGATCGCGTACGAAGGCGCCCTCGACCACCCCGACACGGAGGCCTTCTATCGGATCGTCGAGCGCAACAAGGTGACCGGCGTCTTCACGTCCCCGACCGCGGTCCGGCTGCTCATGCGCTACGGCAACGCGCCGGCGCGAGCGCACGATCTCTCGTCGCTCGAGCGCGTGTTCTGCGCGGGCGAGGTCCTGAACGCGCCCGCGTGGGAGTGGTTCCAGAAGGAGGCACTCGAGGACAAGATCCCGGTCATCGACCAC
>DASQIF010000051.1:0-10985 GCA_035631715.1 Candidatus Acidiferrales bacterium | reverse complement strand
GATGTCGTCCTCCTGCTCGAGGATCGAGCGCAGACCGCTGCGCACGACCGCGTGGTCGTCCGCGATGAGGATGCGGATCTTGCGCTTATCGCTCATCGGCCGAACAGCCTCCCCAGGAATCCGCGCTCGCCGGCGTCGGATGCTTCGACGCCGGGCTGCTGCTCGACGTCCTCGATCGGGCCGCGCCCCACGGGCACGACCGCGAAGCTTTGGTACGGGATGCTGGCGCGGACGATCGTGCCGTGCCCCGCCTCGCTGCGCACGACGAGCTGGCCGCCCGCGGCCTCGGCGCGCTCGCGCATGCCGACGACGCCGAAATGACCGCGGCCCTCGGCGCTCGAGAACGTCGCTTCGACATCGAAGCCCTTGCCATCGTCCTCGATCGTGACCACGACGCCCTCGGGTCCGTAGAGGAGCGAGACCTTTGCCTTTTGCGCGCCGGCGTGCTGCGCGACGTTCCGCAGCGACTCGCCCACGATGCGGATCACCGCGCGCTCGACGATCGGCTCGAGCTCGCGCTGCGGACCGGACTCCTCCATCTCGACCGACAGGCCGGTCTGGCGGCGCAGGTCGTCCACAAGGCGACCGAGGGTGACCGGCAGGTTCAGCGCGCCGGTCTCGCTCTGCCGCAGCGCGGCCATGTACTGCCGCACGTCGGCGAGCGTCGCGCGCGCGTCGCGGGCCGCCTTCGCAAGCTGCGGGCCGACGAGGGTCGCGTCCTTCTCCAGCGCGCGCTGACAGCCCTCGAGCGCGAGCACCACGCCGGTCATCTCCTGCGCAAGTCCGTCGTGGATCTCCTGCGCGATGCGGCGCCGTTCGGTCGAGATGCCGCGGTCGACGACGTCCTGCGCCGAGGAGCGCTGGAGCATGCCGCCGATGTACTCGGCGATAGTCTGGCTGAAGTCCGCCTCGAGGTCGCTGTACTCCCGAGTCGCGCGACCGAGCACGAGCAGGCCGATCGTGCCGATGGGTGCGAGCAGGAACCGCGTGCAGCCCGGCGCCGCCCATGCGGGGCGATCCTCCGAGCCGGCGACCTCCTGGCGCGCGCGCTTCTTCTCGCGCAGCACCGTCGCGAGCGTCGTGTCCGATTCGTCGACGGGCATGGTCGCGCCGGGCTCTTCCTCGTAGCCGGTCGCGGCGCGCAGACGAAGGTGGTCGCCCTCGATCTGCCAGATCGCGACCGCGTCGTGTCGCAGCGTGCCCGCGAGCATCGCCGTCGCGGACGCGAGGTCGCTGGTGGGCTCCGATCCGAGCATCGACAGGCGCGAGAGCTCGTACAGCACGATGGCCTGCTGACGATCCTCCTCTGCCTGCGTGAGATCGCCGAGCGTGAGGTATGTGCCGGCGACGTCCTGCGCGAGGAGCGCGAGCGACTCGAGCTGCGGCGCGCCGTACTTCGATGCGGGCCCACGATGCTTCACGCTGATGACGCCGATCGTTCGATCGCCCACGCGAAGCGGCGCGATCATCGACTCGTTCACCGAGTCGTCGCTCCCGCCGGGCACCGGTCCCCGCAGCACCGTGGGCTGCCCGGTCTTCGCGACCGATCCGCTGATGCCCTCGCCCAGCTGCTTGCGGTCTCGCCTCGCCTCGTCACCGAGTCCGCGCGACGCGCGGACGGTGAGGGTGTTCGTCTCGTCGAGCAGCTGGATCGACGCACCGTCCGCGCCGTACAGCTCGGCGACCTGGTCCACGGCGCGCGCGAGGAGCGCGTCGGGATCGCCGAAGCGCAGCTGGCGTCCCAGCTCACGCGACGCACGAAGACGGCTTTCGAGCTCCTGCAGCTGACGCTGCGCGCGATAGGCCGTGCTCGCGTCCGCGAGATCGATCGCGACGACGTCCGCGGTCCGCGCGAGGTTCTCCGTGTCCTGCGGTCCGATCGGGCGCGCCGCGACGCCGACCAGCGCGCCGACGAGCTGATCGCGGAAGACGACCGGCGCGACGGCGAGCGAATCGGCATTGCGCCCATCTCCGAGTGGGATGCCGGCGTCATCGAGTTGCTCGGGCAAGCGCTGCGCGAGCACGTTGGCGATCGTTCGCGCCGCGGGCGACGCTGACCAGGTCAGCGTCGGGAGGTTGTGCGCGGCATACGTCGTGGGCGCACCGGTGCCGGGCAGGACGATGGCGAGCCCGTCGTACTGGGAAAGCGCGGCGAGGTTGGCGAGGCGGGCTGACCAGTTGTCAGCTTCGGGCCGTGCGGTCACACCATCCTCCGCCGCTATGCGACGCCCGCTTCGCCTTCGACCCTCAACTCGAGCGTGTTGCGTGAGCCGGCGACGAGCCGCAGGCGGGGCTCCCGAAGGCCGCTGAGCAGCGTCGCGAACTCCTCCGGCGTAATGGGGGAACGCAGTTGGACGGCGAGCGTCGCGGCACCGCCTCGGAAGTCGCGCACGTAGAGCGTGCGGACGTTCGGGAGCGCCTGGATCTGACGCTCGATCTCCACGAGTCGCGGGAACGAGGGCACGGGCGAAAGCACGAGCTGAATGTCGCCTGTTGGGGTCGCGGCCTCAACCCTCGGCGGGGCGATATCGCGGCCGTCGTGCGTCGGTCGGACTACCTCTAACGGGGGACGGGGTGCAGGTTGCTGCGCCTGCGCGGCTGCCCGCTCCTGCGCGGCCCGCTCGGCTGCGGCGCGCTCCTCCGCGGCGCGTTCCTGCGCTGCCCGCGCTTGCGACGCGCGCTCCCGCGCGGCGCGCTCTTGCAGCACGCGTTCCGCCCAGACCCGCTCGGCCTGCTCCTGCGCGGCCCGCTCCTGCGCGGCCCGCTCCTGCGCGGCCCGCTCCTGCGCGGCCCGCTCAGCTGCGGCTCGTTCGGCCGCGGCGCGTTCCGCGGCATCGCGTTCGGCTGCGGCTCGCTCGGCTGCGGCGCGTTCTTCCGCGGCGCGTTCGCTCGCGAACTTCGCCTCAGCCGCGGCCCGCTCAAGCGCCGATCGCTCCGCGGCGGCCCGCGCTTCCGCGGCCGCACGCTCCTGCAGGGCGCGCTCGGCAGCGGCGCGTTCGAGTGCGATCTGCGCCTCGGCTGCGGCGCGCTCGCTCGCAAACCGCGCCTCCGCGGCCGCGCGCTCCATAGCGACTCGCTCCGCCGCGGCGCGGGCCTCGGCGGCTGCTCGTTCCTCCGCGGCGCGTTCGGCCGCGGCGCGCTCTTCCGCGGCACGAGCCATCGCGGCGCGCTCGGCCATCGCATGCTGCTGCGCTTCACGTTCTTGCGCGGCGCGCTCCGCGTCGGCGCGCGCCTCAGCGGCGGCTCGCTCCTGCGCGGCGCGCTCGGCAGCGGCGCGCTCGAGGGCGATCTGCGCCTCGGCGGCCGCTCGCTCCTCGCTCGCGCGCTGCGCGGCGGCGCGTTCGGCTGCGGCGCGCTCTTCCGCGGCGGCGCGCTCCTCGGTCGCGCGAAGGGCCGCCGCGCGCTCCTCCGCGGCTCGTGCCTCGGCCGCGGCGCGCTCTTCGTTCGCGCGCTGCGCGGCCGCACGCTCCTCGTCGGCGCGAGCCGACGCCGCGTCGCGCTCGGCGGCCGCTCGTTCCTCCGCGGCGCGCTCGACGTCCATCGCGCGCGTGTCCGGCGCGGGCGGCGCCATGACGTCCTCTTCCTCGATCAGCGCCGACTCGTTCGCGGGCCGGGGCGTCTCCTCCATCTCGGCGGGCTTCGCCGCGGGCATTCCGCGCACGTCCTCGACGATCTCCTTGAAGATGCCGCGAAGCGCCTCGTTCGCGACCGAGCGCAGCTCTTCCATCGCCGCCTCGCTCGCGAGGGGCATCGAGCCAAGCGCAGAGAGACCGCTGCGCCGTTGGGCCGCGATGTCGTCCTGAAGACGATCGCGTTCGTCTTGAAGCCGCTCGATCTCCGCGAGGATCAGACGGCGCTCTTCACGCGCCTGCTCGAGGATCTGCTCGGCCGTCGTGTCCGCGCGCTGGCGGATGGTGTACGCGGCGCGGAGTGCGCCCGACACGGCCTCCTGGATGGTGGAGTCGTGCTCTTCGTAGATTGCGACGCGTTTCAGCGCGGAATCGAGCTCCGCGGAGAGCAGCGCGACGCGTTTCGAAAGCTCGGAGACGCGGGCGGAAAGGATGGCGATGATGTCGCCACCACCGGTCACGCGGCCGCTGTCCAGGGCGTCGCCGCCTTTCTTCCTCGCCAACTCCCCGCGTGCGACCGCAAATGTACACAATCGTCCCCTTCCCGCCCACCTTTTCGGCGTCCTGGGGGATGGCCCGACGCGCCCGTCGGACTAGCCTGTGGTCGTGGCGAAGAACGACAAGCACAAGGCTGACGACGGACTGCCGTTCGACCTCGCCGCGCGGATCGGCTCCCGCTCCTCAGATCCACCGTCGCCGCCACCTGCTGCACCTGCCGAGGCGCTTCCGCCACGCCTCGACGGGCCGCTCCCGCCCCGCCGCGAGGCGCGACCGGCGATCTCCGATGAAGAGTCGCCGAAGAGCGAGGCGATCCCCTCGCCGCGCACGCCGCCTGGCCCGGGAGAGATCGATCTCGTTGTGACACCGCTGCCGACGCCCGATGACTGGCACCGCTTCGAGCTCGCGCTGCGACGCGTGCCCGG
Organism: Candidatus Acidiferrales bacterium; assembly: GCA_035631715.1. GTDB lineage: Bacteria > Chloroflexota > Limnocylindria > P2-11E > P2-11E > CF-39. Next base: position 6,433 of record DASQIF010000051.1, on the reverse strand, counting down.
CATCGGGCACGGGATCGGACAGCTGAAGACCGAGTACTACCGCCAGGGCGTCCTCAAGATGCGCGTCACGTACGTCGGCGAGAAAGGCCTGGCCAACGCGCTCCGCGCGGGTGTGCCGGGCTACCGCGTGCGCGTCATCGGCGAGGATCGCTCGACCGTCCAGATCCTCGTCTCGGGCAACAGTGACGAGCGCCGTCCCGGTTGAGCGCATAACCGAGCGGTCCGGTGCATACGACCTAGACTCCTCACACCGATGAGCGACCTCGAAACGCGCGCGAAGCGCGTCCTCTCACCCGTCCTCGGCCACTACACCTGGCTTCCCGTGACACGGGGCGAGGGGAGCTGGCTCATCAGCGACGGCGGCCGTCGCATCCTCGATCTCACCTGCGGGATCGCGGTCACGCCGATCGGCCATGCGCATCCGAAAGTGGTCGCTGCGATCACCGAGCAGGCCTCGAAGCTCTCGCACATCTGCGCCGGCGTCGCTCTGTACGAGCCGAACGTCGCCCTCGCTGAAGAGCTCGTGAAGGTCACGCCCAGCGGGCTCGACACGGTGTTCTTCGGGAACAGCGGCGCCGAGGCCATCGAGGGCTCGATCAAGCTCGCGCGCCAGGTCACGCGGCGGAACGCGGTCATCGTGTTCCGCGGCGGGTTCCACGGACGCTCGACCGGCGCGATGGCCGTCACGACGTCAAAGGCGGCGTACCGCCGCGGCTACGGCGCGCTCCTGCCCGACGTCTACATGGCGCCGTTCCCGTACCCCTTGGCCTGCCCCATCAAGCCCGAGCACGACGCCGCGCAGTGCGCCGAGCATTGCCTGGCCGAGCTCGACGTCCTGCTCGAGCACCACGTCCCGCCGGAGCACGTCGCCGGGATCCTCATCGAGCCGGTGCTCGGCGAGGGCGGGTACATCGCGCCGCCCGCGTCGTTCCTCAAGGCGCTCCGCGAGCTTGCTACCAGAATTGGTGCGATGCTCATCTTCGACGAGGTGCAGAGCGGCTTCGGCCGCACGGGCGCGTGGTTCGCGGCGCAGAAGGTCGGCGTGACGCCGGACATCATGGCCCTCGCGAAAGCGCTCGGCGGTGGCCTGCCGCTGGGCGCGATCGTCGCGCCGCGCGCGCTGCAGGACAAGTGGCTTCCGGGGACCCATGGCTCGACCTTCGGCGGCAATCCCGTGTCGTGCGCCTCAGGGCTCGCCACGCTGCGCGTCATCCGCGACGAAGGTCTCGTCGCCCGCGCGGAGCGTCTTGGCGATCTCATGGTCCGCGAGCTCGCGCCGCTCCGCGACGATCCGCATGTGCGGGAGGTGCGTCGCTTCGGCGCGATGGTCGCCGTCGAGTTCGACGACGCCAAGGCGTCGAAGGCGGCGATCGCCGGCGCGCTTGAGCGCGACGTGCTTCTCATCACCTGCGGCTTCCACGACCAGGCGGTGCGCTTTATCCCTGCTCTCAACATCAGCGAGGACGACTTGCGCCTTGGTGTGCGCGCGCTGGTCGATGCAGTGCGCGCGAAGGTCCCGACCCCCGTATAGACCAACATCGGGCGCGCGCCCGCATGTGGTCGCTTCGTAGCTTCCGCGCGGACTGATCGCCTCCCGCCCTTGACAGCCCACGTCCGCGGCGTAATGTTCGCGCTCTGCCTCTGTTACTACATGTTGTACCAGCCGGGGCGGCGGGGGCGACAGATAGTGGCATGCGGGTGGATTTGAGAAGGAGGGGTCGATATGACCGACTTGCCGTCAGCTTCCGCGGCGCAGGCCAGAACCCACGGAGCACCCCTTCTTCTTCTCCGCAGCGCCAAATCCGACAGCCGCTACTAGGGGAGTCCAAAGATGACGATCGCCGAGCTACCGCGTCAGTCCGTCCCCAGCGAGGGCACCCGTAAGGGCCTGCATTTCGAGCGCTTCTTCACCAAGGACGGCGTCCACCCGTACGACGAGATCGAGTGGGAGCGCCGTGATGCCAAGATCGGTGGCGAAGCGGGCACGGTCTTCGAGCAGAAGGGCGTCGAGGTCCCGAAGTTCTGGTCGATGACCGCGACCAACGTCGTCGCGTCGAAGTACTTCCGCGGCAAGCTCACCTCGCCGGACCGCGAGTGGAGCGTGAAGCAGATGGTCGACCGCGTCGTCGACCGCATCACGCAGTGGGGTGTCGAGGGCGGCTACTTCACGACCCCGCGCGACGCGCAGATCTTCAGCGACGAGCTGAAGTACCTCATGGTCCACCAGCAGGCGTCCTTCAACTCGCCGGTGTGGTTCAACATCGGCGTCGAGGGAGTGCCCCAACAGGCGAGCGCGTGCTTCATTCTGTCGGTCGACGACGAGATGACCTCGATCCTCGACTGGTTCAAGAACGAGGGGATCATCTTCAAGGGCGGCTCCGGCTCCGGCATCAACATCTCGAAGATCCGCTCGAGCAAGGAGCAGCTCTCCGGCGGAGGCTACGCATCGGGTCCGGTGTCCTTCATGCGCGGCGCGGACTCGGTCGCGGGCTCCATCAAGTCCGGCGGCACGACCCGGCGCGCGGCGAAGATGGTCGTGCTCGACTCCGACCACCCGGACATCCACGAGTTCATCTGGTGCAAGGCCAAGGAAGAGAAGAAGGCCTGGGCGCTCGGCGAGGCCGGTTACGACATGAGCCTCAACGGCGACGCCTGGCAGTCCATCCAGTTCCAGAACGCCAACAACTCCGTGCGCGCGACCGACGCGTTCATGAACGCGGCGCTCGCGGGCGAGGACTGGGCGCTCACCGCGCGCACCGACGGCGCGACCGTCGACACGGCCAACGCGCGGGAGCTCCTGCGCGAGATCTCGCAGGCGGCGTGGGAGTGCGGCGACCCGGGCATGCAGTTCGACACGACGATCAACGACAGGCACACCTCGCCGGTCTCGGGCCGTATCAACGGCTCGAACCCGTGCTCCGAGTACATGCACATCGACGACTCGGCCTGCAACCTCGCGTCGCTCAACCTCATGCGCTTCGTGCACGCGGACGGCGAGTTCGAGGTCGAGCGGTTCGCGCGCGCCGTCGACGTGATCTTCACGGCGCAGGAGATCCTCGTCGGATTCGCGGACTACCCGACGGCGGCGATCGCGCGCAACGCGAAGTCGCATCGCCAGCTCGGCATCGGCTACGCCAACCTCGGCGCGCTGCTCATGCACCGCGGCCTCGCGTACGACTCGAACGAAGGCCGCGCCTACGCGGCATGCATCACGGCGCTCATGACCGGCGAGTCCTACGCGCAGTCCGCGCGCATGGCCGCTGTCGTCGGCCCGTACGAGGCCTACCCGAAGAACAAGGCTGGCCATGACCGCGTCATGGACAAGCACCGCGCGGCCGCCTACAAGATCGTCGACGACCTCGTCCCGCCGTCACTGCTGTCCGCGGCGCGTCAGGCCTGGGACGATGCGGTCACGCTCGGCAAGACAGCCGGCTATCGCAACGCGCAGGCCTCCGTGCTCGCACCCACCGGGACGATCAGCTTCATGATGGATTGCGACACGACCGGGGTTGAGCCGGACATCGCCCTCGTGAAGTACAAGCGGCTCGTCGGCGGCGGCATGCTGAAGCTCGTCAACGGGACGGTCCCCGCCGCGCTCCGGCGTCTCGGCTACACCGAGACACAGACCGCCGCCATCACGACGTACATCGAGGCGCAGGGCACCATCGAAGGCGCGCCCGAGCTGAAGGACGCGCACCTCGCGGTCTTCGACTGCGCCTTCAAGCCGCAGAACGGCGTCCGGACGATCTCACACATGGGCCACATCAAGATGATGGGCGCGGTCCAGCCGTTCATCTCCGGCGCGATCAGCAAGACCGTGAACCTGCCGGAGAACGCGACCGTCGACGACGTCATGGATGCGTATATCGAGTCATGGAAGGCGGGCACGAAGGCGATCGCGATCTACCGCGACGGGAGCAAGAAGGTCCAGCCGCTCTCGACGAACGCCGACGCGTCGAACAGCAAGAAGAAGGTCGAGACGATCACGATCGAGAAGATCGTCGAGGTGAATCGGCCGCAGCGCCGGCGCCTCCCGGACACGCGCGACTCAAAGACGCACAAGTTCTCGATCGAAGGCCACGAGGGTTACATCACCGTCGGCCTCTTCGACGACGGGACACCCGGCGAGCTCTTCGTGACCATGGCCAAGGAGGGCTCGACGCTCTCCGGCATGATGGACGCGTTCGCGACGTCGATCTCGATCATGCTGCAGTACGGAGTCCCGCTCTCGCACATGGTCGACAAGTTCGCGCACATGCGCTTCGAGCCGTCCGGTTGGACCGGGAATCCGCAGATCGGGATGGCGAAGTCGATCGTCGACTACGTCTTCCGCTGGCTCGGGCACAACTACCTTTCCGCTGCCGATCGCGAGGCGCTCGGTCTGATTCGTCACACCGAGATCGTCGACGCGGCGCCGCAGCTCGAGCTCATCAAGCCTCACCTCACCGAGAGCGTCGAGCACGCACCCGCAATGGCGTCGACCGCACAGCCGACCAGCCAGGTCCGGCGCATGAACTCGACGCCCGACGCGCCGCCATGTCCTCGCTGTGGCTGGCTGACCGTGCGCAACGGCACCTGCCACAAGTGCGAGAACTGCGGAGAGACGACCGGGTGCTCCTAATCCCTTAGCTAGGCCCTGATCGGCCCGCCCGCCGGTCAGTCCGCCTTCAGCCCCGGCGGTTCCTGCTCCCCTGGACCGCCGGGGCTCTTCTTTTTCGCCCAGTTTCGTGTCGGCCTGCCGCTTGCTAAGTACCCCTAGTACTTCGATGTCGCGAAATCAGACGACGACTGGAACCAGGACGAATAGCAACTTCATTGACGACCTAGATGGAGACCGCTTCGTCAGAATGAACAGCGTCACAGCGCTAAGCATGGTGGGAGGCAGGCGCTAGATGTCGGTCGTCGCGAGGAACGCGTCACGTGGTGGGCGGCGCGGATGGGTGCGCGCGCTCTCGTGGTCGCTCGCCATCATCCCGCTCACGGTCGTGTGCGTCGCGCTCGCCATCTTCTTCACCGCGGATCAGCTCTACGCCGATCGCGCGCTCCCCGGCGTCACCGTGGCAGGTGTCGACGTCGGCTCGCTCACACGCGCGGCGACGCTCGACCGTCTGCAGACCGAGCTCGGGCGCCCCTGGGCCGAGAGCACCATCACGGCGACCTACGGCGCGCACACCTGGGCCACGACGAACGGCGCGCTCGCTGTGAATCCTGACCTGGTCGCCGCGGCCGACGCCGCGCTGTCGTACGGGAAGACGGACTCGTTCGCCGACCGGCTCACGGCCTGGGCGGACGCCCTCCGCGGCGACGCGCGCGTCTCGATGGTGCTGCGCGCGAGCGGGAACAACCTCGACCGGTGGCTCGACCAGATCGCGGCCGAGCTGGACAGCCCCGCGGTGAGCGGCGCGATCGGGATCGGCGCGAACGGTCTGGTCGTTACCGAGCCGGTGGTCGGACAACAGCTCGACAAGACTGCCACCGCCGCGATGGTGCTCGCGGCGCAGTCGCTGGGTGATCGCAACGTCGACCTCGCCGTGCGTGCGGTGTACCCCGACGTCGATGAGAGCGGCTTCCGCGACGCGCTCGTGACCGCGCGCAACGCGACGACGCCACTTACGGTGACGGTCGAGGACCGCCGCGTGACCGAGGACGCCGCGGGCCTCGCATCGCTCCTGGTCATCGACCGGCTCGCCGCGAAGCCCGGCGATCTGCCCGCGCTTCCGGCCGGCGCGATCGTGCCGGCCACGCGCTACCGCTACACGGTCTCGCTCGACGAGGCGCGGCTGGTCGAATGGGTCAAGGCCCTCGGCCAGAGCCTCGATCGTCCCGCGATCAGCGCGAAGTACGCCGTGAGCAAGGAAGGCGCGCTCGCGGTCGTGCCCGGCACGAATGGCATCCGCCTCGACGCGCCGAAGATGCTCGACCTCATGCGCACCGGCCTGCTGTCGGCGCCGACGGACACGACGCGCCAGATCGCGGCGCCGTCCATCGCCGACGGCAATGCGTTCACGACGCAGATGGCGCAGGAGTGGTTGCCGCGGATGGTCAAGACGTCGACGTTCACGACGAGCTATCCCCTAAGCGCGAGCCGGCACGCGAACATCTCGACGGGCGCGTCCCAGTTCGACGGCATCGTGATCATGCCCGGGCAGTCGTTCTCCTTCTGGAACCTGCTCGGCCCGGTCACCGTGGAACGCGGCTATGCGTACGCCGGCGCGATCATCGAGAACAAGTCGGACGAGAACGTGATCGGCGGCGGCCTGTGCCAGGTCTCGACCACGATCTTCAACGCGGTCTCGAAGCTCGGCTACCAGATCGACGAGCGCCACGCGCACGGCTATCTCATCGAGCGGTACCCGATGGGTCTCGACGCGGCGGTGTTCGATCCGGGTGTCGACTTCCGCTGGACGAACGACACGAGCTCGCCGGTCTTCCT
>DASQIF010000050.1:0-2216 GCA_035631715.1 Candidatus Acidiferrales bacterium | reverse complement strand
GCCGAGCGTCATGATCACGCCCGGGGACGCTGCCACAGCGACGTGGTTCCGGACCGCCGGCACCAACCCGTTCGTCACAACGACCACGACGACATGGGTCCTGCAGGCGAACACCACGGCGCAGGGCGCGGGGACGTACCTCATCTTCTACCAAGTCATCGAGTAGCCTGACGGCGATGCGAACGGCCCGACGGCTCGGACCGATAGTGCTGCTGTTCCTGGCAGTGTTCATCGCAAGCTTCGTGTACGTCCGCTGGTGGGACTTCACACTTCCTGCGTTCGGCGCTCGCTACCAGGCCGTCTTCCTCGCGAATGGACAGACCTACTTCGGCCACTACCTGGACCGGCTCGGCCCGTACGTGAAGGTGGAGAACGCCTTCTACATCGCGCAGCAGCCCACCGCCGAAGAGGGTCAGACGCCGGAGTCGCGCATCATCCGCCGTGGCAGCGAGCTCCATCAACCGCTGCCGTTCGTGCTCATCCCGAAGTCGGCGATCCTCTTCGTCGAGGACCTCCGCCAGGACTCGCAGGTCGCGCAGTTCATGGACCGCGAGCTCAGCAAGTGACGCTCGTTCGCGCCCTCGTTATTGCTGGTGCGATCGCGCTCGGGACGTTCCTCGGCGCGGCCGTCGATCCACAGAGCCTGCCGTTCATCGGCACGGAACGGATCTCAGCGGTCTTCCTGCTCGACGGCCAGGCGTATTTCGGCCATCTCGAGGACACGCCGCTGTCGGGGACGATCGTCCTCCGTGACGTCTACTACCTGAACGACGCGTCCAAGATCACCACCGACCTGCCGGTCGGACTGCTGAAGCGCGGCAACGAGCTGCATCAGCCTGTCGACGTCATGTACATCCGCCGCGACAAAGTGCTCGCGATCGAGCGCGTGACGCCCGGCTCGCCGATCGGCCTCGCGATCGCAGCGCAGCGCTCGCTGGATCGGACCGCGAAGTGACGCGGCGCGCCCGTGATGACTTCGGCGTCCGTGTCCCGATGGGCACGATCCGGATCGCCCTCGCTGCCCTCGCCGCGCTCGTGGCGCTCGCGTTGATCTTCGCGATCGGCGCGGTCGCTCACGCGAACGAGCCGATCGCCACCGCGAACCCGGCGCAGCTCACGGCCCAGAAGGCCGCGGTCGAGCGCGACGTTGAGCGTTCGTACGAGCAGGCCTTCGAGCAGGTGCGCAAGGTCCGCGCCCTGAACCTCGCGATCACCGCGGCGCAGGCCGATCAGATCGCCGCGAAGGCCGTCGCGGACCTCCACGCGCTCCGTCACAGCGCGTTCCAATCGCTCGGTCAGGTCATGGGGATGGCGCCGGCCGAGGCCGAGACGTACAGCACGGCGACGGAGACACGCTTCGACGCCTCGCCAGTCGCGAGCGCCTCGGCGTCGCCTGCGCCTGTGCTGCTCGCGCCGCGTTTCTACGCGGTCGTGTCGCGCATGAGCGAGCTCGCGACCCTTATCGCGGACCAGGCCACGACGGCGCTCACCGCGCCGCCCCCGTCGGCGAGCCCTTCGCCGTCGATCGCGCCATCGGCGACCCCGCGACCGTCGGCGTCGCCGTCACCGACACGGCCATGACACGATGCAGCGGCCTACCATGGCCGCGAGGAATGGGTAGCACGCTCCGCGTCCTGCTGCTCGCCGCGCTCGCGCTGTCGCTCGCGTCATGTGGCGGCGGGTCGCAGTCGGAGTCCGACCTCTCGGCCGACGCGCTCAACCGCGGCCTGAAGGCGCACAACGCCGGCCAGTTCGATGTCGCGACGCAGGCGTACTTCGAAGCGCTCTCGCACGATCCGAAGAACAAGTTCGCGTACTTCAACCTCGGTCAGATCGCGCAGACGCAGAAGAAGCCGCAGATCGCCGAGGGCTACTACCGCAGCGCGCTCGACATCGACGCGCGCTTCGGGCCGGCGCTCTTCAACCTCGCGATCATCCGCGCCGACGCCGGAGCGAAGACCGAGGCCATCGACCTGTACCGCCGCGACATCCAGGCCGATCCGAACAACGCCGCCGCGTACTTCAACCTTGGCCTGCTGCTGCGCGACACCGGCGCGACGGCCGAGGCGAACCAGATGTTCCAGAAAGCACAGCAGCTCGATGCGAAGCTCGTGCCGCCCGCATCTCCTTCGCTCGCGCCGGCACGCAGCCCGAGCCCCTCGCCCACGAGGTAACCCTCGTCCGCTAAACGCGCCCGCCTCGTCATCGCGGTCGCG
>DASQIF010000049.1:0-3034 GCA_035631715.1 Candidatus Acidiferrales bacterium | reverse complement strand
GATGGCTGGAACGCGATGGAGAGGCCTCCGCGCGTGATGACGTCCTGCAGCTCTGCGAGGAGCGTCATGCGCTCGGCGCGCTCCGCGTCGCGCTCGGCGTCGTACACCGCGATGCCGCCGCCGCTCGCGGCGGCGTGACCGACGGCGACCTCGCTGCAGCGCAGCAGCGTGAGCGCGTCGCGGCCGTGTTCGGGACGCATGGCGATGCCGAAGTTCGCGCGCGTGAGGAGCGGACGTCCGACGATGTCGAACGGTTCGGCGAAGGCCTCCGCCAGGTCGCGGGCCATGCGGTTCGCCGCGACGGCGTCCGCGCCGGGGAGCACGATCGCGAAATCGTCCGCCCCGATGTGCCCGAGCGTGTCCATGCTGCGCAGGTGGGCGCGGATGCGCACCGCGACGTGCCGCAGCAGCTCATCGCTCGCGGCGTGGCCGAAGCGCTCGCTCACGTCGCCGAAGTGCGCGAGATCGACGAGGAGCAGCGCGACGCGCTCCTCCTTCACCGCGTCGAGCGCCCGCCCGATGACCACACGGTTCGGAAGACCGGTGAGCTGATCGTGCGTCGCAGTGAACTCGAGCGACTCGGCGACCGCGCGCCGCTCGGTGATGTCGCGCACGATGGCCACCACGCGCGTCTCGCCGGCGCGCGACACCTTCGTGCGCACGACCTCGACCGGGACGTGGCGGCCGTCGCGGTGCACGAGATGGGTCTCGAAGCGATCAGGACCTTCGGACTCGAGCCGTCGCTCCACGGCCTTCCGCTCGTCGGCCGGCACGAGGTCGAGGACGTTGCCCAGCTGCGCGAACTCGCCCGGCTTATGACCGGTGATGCGCTGCATGGCCTCGCCGACGAAGATGAACTGCTCGCCGTCGCGGATGAGCACGGCGTCACCGACCTGCTCCTGCGCCATGAGCAGCGGCGCGAGCAGATCGCTGCGCAGCGTCTGGAGCGTCTCGGTCTCGCGGAGCACGAATCCGAACAGGAGCAGCGCGAGCCAGAAGAGGCCGATCTCGAACACGACATAGGGTGGGTCGATGGGATAGCCGTACAGCTGCTGCCGCGCGACGGTGGCGACGATGACCACCAGCGAGAGCGTCGCGGTTGCGAAGATGCCGCCGCGGAGGCCCGCCCGCAGAGTGGATACGAAGATGAGCAGCGGCACCACGAGAAGAGCGGACCAGGATCGGTCGATCGAAAGGATGGCCACGGCGATGGCCGCCGCGCCCACATCGAGGCCGATGCCGATCCAGCGAAGCGTGCCGCGCCCGCGCGCCGTCGACACTCGCCGCCACGCGTAGCCGAGCCCGACTCCGCATGCCGCGAGATACACGGTGAGGACGATCACACCCACGTACGGGATCCCGTTCATGAACGGCGCGAGGACGAGCGCGAAGACGGCGCCTGCGATCCGGGCGGTGGAGTACGTCTTCTCGAGGTCGACGTCGCGGTCGCGCGGCGAGAGATCAGGATGCATTCCGCAATTTCAGCGGGACTGAACGGGTGACGCGCTCACCCGAACGGGTGAACGCGGTACTAGCCGGCCGACTCCTGGCGCGCCGCGACGCGTGATGGCCAGCGTCGACGCACCGCGGCGGCGATGCCCTCGGCGTCCAGACCGTAGTGGTGCCGCCAGAGGCCCTGCGCGCCGTGGTCGACGTGCTCGTCGGGGATGCCGAGGTGCTCGATGTCCACGCGCGCGCCGCGCTCGCTCAGCAGCTCGGCCACCGCGGATCCGAAGCCGCCGGCGACGACGTGCTCCTCGACCGTGAGGAAGCGCGGCACCCGCGCCGCGAGCGCGAGGATGCGTTCCGCGTCGAGCGGCTTCGCGAAGCGCGCGTCGATGACCGTGGCTTCGATGCCGTCCTGCGCGAGCAGCTCCGCCGCTTTCAGCGAGGCGTTCACCGGCTGGCCGTACGCCAGGATCACGACGTCGCCGCCTTCGCGCAGCGTCTCGGAGGTCGCGATCGGGATCTCCGCCAGCGGCTCGTCGAGCGGCAGGCCGAAGCCGGCGCCGCGCGGAAAGCGCACCCCGACGCTGCCGCGTCCGGCCGCGGCGTGCCGGTACGCCGTCCAGAGCATGTGGCGCAGCATCCGCTCGTCGCGCGGCGCCATGAGCGTCATGCCCGGCATCGCGCGCAGGTAGCCGATGTCGTACAGGCCCTGATGGGTCCGACCGTCGTCGCCGACGATCCCGGCGCGGTCCATGGCGAGGACGATCGAGAGGTCCTGCACCGCGATGTCGTGCAGCACCTGGTCGTACGCGCGCTGCAGGAAGGTCGAGTAGATCGCGACGATCGGCGTGACGCCCTGTGTCGCCAGGCCGCCGGCCATCGTCACGGCGTGCTGCTCGCAGATGCCGACGTCGATGAGACGCGTCGGGAACTCATTGAACAGCGGCTGGAGGCCGGTGCCGCCGGGCATCGCCGCCGTGATCGCGACGGTGTTCGGGTCGGCCTTCAGGATCTCGCGCACCGTGTCGGCGAAGACCGCGGTGTACTGCGGCGCCGTCGGTTTCGCGGCGCCGGTCGCGGAGACGCCGTGCCACTTCACGTTGTCGTCCTCGGCCGGGCCGTAGCCATGCCCCTTCTGGGTGTGAAGGTGCACGAGGATCCGTCCGTCGCGGAAGTCGCGCGCCTTCTCGAGAACGCCCTGGACGGCGAAGAGGTCGTGCCCGTCGACCGGACCGAAATACGTGAAGCCGAACTGCTCGAACAGGAGGTTCGGGATGAGGAGCGCCTTCATGCTCGTGAAGATGCGGCGTCGCGCCTCCTCGGCGAGCTCCGCGCCCGGCAGGTGGTCGAGCACCTGACGCACCACGTGCTTGGCGCCGCGATAGGGCTGGGCGGTGCGGACCGCCTCGAGCATCCGCGAGACCGCGCCGACGTTCGGCGCGATGCTCATCCCGTTGTCGTTGAGGATCACGATGACGCGGCGGCGGTCGTGGCCGATGTTGTTCAGCCCCTCGAACGCGATGCCCGCCGTGAGGGCGCCGTCTCCGATGATCGCGACCACGTGGTAGTCATCGCCCTTGATGTC
>DASQIF010000048.1:0-2546 GCA_035631715.1 Candidatus Acidiferrales bacterium | reverse complement strand
TGCGCACGGCGCAGCAACTCGCGGTGCAGTCGTTCAGGGACGTTCCGCAGCTGGATCATCTTCGCCACATTCCGAGGCTCACACACGTGCTGCACATGTGCAATATCGGCGCGCGGTTGCACGTTGCATGCGCTTTGCATGCTATCCTTCATCGGATGAGGCGCGTTCCGACGACCGATCTGCAGATCCGCGGCGTCCCCGTCGCGCTGCGCGAGCGGCTGCGCCGCCGTGCGTCGCGCAAGGGCGTGTCGATGAGCCAGTACGTAACGGACCTGCTGGACGAGGACCTCGCGAAGCCCACGATCAAAGAGTGGCTCGACGAGGTCGCGGCGTTGCCCAAGATCGCCCTGCCCAAGGACTACGACACCGCGGAGCTCATGCGTGAGGAAGAGGAAGAACGAGAGGAGGAGCTCCACAGACGAACGTCATCGTCGACGCGTCGCTAGCCGCCGACCTCCTGACCGGAGATGTCGCGCACGAGGTCGCCGGGCTCGGCGACAGGGCGCTCCTCGTCCCCGGCCACTTCGACTATGAGGTCTTCTGGGCGCTCCGACGGATCGAGCGCCGCGGAAGACTTCCGCGAATGCGACTGAACGAGCTCATCGCGTTACTCGTCCGCTTTCCCGCCAAGCGGATACCGCTCGAAGCGCTGCTCCCCGACGCGAACCACCTAGGCACCGCGTTCTCGGCGGGCGATTCCTTCTACGTCGCGCTCGCGCGCAAGATCGATGGAGAGCTTTGGACGCGGGACGCACCACTGGCGCGGGGCTGCGACGGGGTGTGTGGGGCCCGGCTGATCTGAATGTCGGACGCAGCGACGATGTACATGACAGCGTACGGTTGGATGTACCATTCCTGGAAATGGCGAGCGAATTCATGACTGTGGCGCGACTCAGGGCCGAAATGGCGAACGTGCTCCGACGGCTCGGCGACAACGGTCCGCTCTTTCTGACGCAGCGCGGCAAGCCACGCGCGGTGCTGCTGGACATCGATGAGTACCGGGTCCTCAACGAGCAACTGGAGCACCTGGACGACACGCTCGAGGCACTCATGGCTCGAGAGCGGAGAGATAGCGGTCAGGAGACGTCACGTCCCCTTGCCGACGTGATCCGCGCGCGCGGCACCGCCGCTTCGACGAAGCCGGCCAAGCGGAAGGCCACTCGCCGCGTGCATGCCCGCGTATCGCGTTGACGTCCAGCGCTCCGCGGAGCGTGATCTAGACCGGCTGTCCCCGACGCTCTTCGAACGCATCACCGAACGACTCGCGGCGCTCGCCGAGCAGCCTCGTCCACCCGGCGCGGAGAAGCTCGTCGGTCTCGAGGCGTACCGAATTCGCGTCGGCGACTACCGGCTCATCTACGAGGTGGATGACTCGGCGCGGGTCATCGTCGTGACGCGCGTTCGTCACCGGCGCGAGGTCTACCGCAAGCTGCGGTAGCGACCCTTTCGCGCCGAAGGAGGGCGCGCAGGCGCTTGCTGTCGTCTCGAGCGCGGACCGCGGTTCGCTCGAGGCGGTGGTCAACGCACGTTGGTCAAGACGAGTGATGCGGCCACCTTCGAGCGCACCGATGGTGACGCCGGGCCGGGGTGCTGCGAGCCGGCGGAGGCGCCCGGCCCACCCACCGCCGCCACGATACGGAGGTAGTCGCGGTAACGATGACGCGCGTCTGCAATCACGTCTGCGAAGGTGCAGATCTCGACCGCCGGGCGGTGACGCGCCGTGCGGCGTAGGTCCGCACTGACGCGACCGCCGATCAGGAGCGCTCGCCAGCGGAGCCGCGGGAGATGCTGTTCGGCAAGAACGAGGTAGCGCTCGACCTGATTTGCGTCGTCCACGGTGAGCGCGTGGCGGGGACGCTTGAGCTCGATGATCGCGCCATCGCCCGTGCCCGTCGCGCAAGCGAAGTCGGGGCGGAGCCGTGCGCGTGCACGAATCTTCGTGCCGATGAGCGTCCGCAGCTCCGCGTTGCTCGTGAGGAGCCAGTACCGCTCATCGATGAGCCAGAGCGAACCCTCGAGCACGCGATGGATCGAGGCATCGGTGCGAAGCTCGTACGTGCGGTTGTCCACCGCGACGCGTTCGAACAGCGTCAGCGCGTCGAGTCGCCGACGCACCTCCACCGCGACCGCCGCGACCTGCTCCACCGACCACCGCTTAAGTAGCGATGCGAGCGCCGCGGGCGCGACATGGCCTGACGGCAGGACACCATCGGCTCGCTGCGCGGGCGTCGCAGCGGCGGCGAGAGGCCAGCGCAGAACGGCCGCATAGTCGCGACACGCAGCGACGAGAGCGTCGAGCTCCTGCGCGGTGTTCAGGTTCACCGTGGCGCGCGCGCCCGCGGTCGGCGTCCAGCGGGTGAGCGAGATGCGCTCGCGCGTTGGCCCGTACTCGGGGCTCGACTCGGTGATGCGCGCGTCGAGCCCGGGACCGAGATGGCGGGACGCGAGGACCCACGACGGCGCGAGCCGGGTACCGCCGCAGGAGGGACAGCACGGGCCGGTGGCCACACGCGCACCGCAGCTCTCGCAGAGCCGCGGACGCCCGT
>DASQIF010000047.1:0-6290 GCA_035631715.1 Candidatus Acidiferrales bacterium | reverse complement strand
ATGGCTTAGAGATGGCGATCACAAAGCGGCCATTGGCGCTGCGCCGGGACCTCATCCGCATCTTCTCGGAGGACCGCCTGGTCGCGGTCATCCGCACCGCGACGCCCGAGGCCGCGGAGCTCGCGGCGCGCGCGATGGCCCGGGCCGGCGTGCGCCTCGTGGAGATCACGCTCACCGTGCCGGACGCGTACGAGCTCATCGCGAAGCTGGCGACCGACGACGAGTTCGCGTCGCAGGGCGCGGTCGTCGGAGCGGGCACAGTCCTCTCAGGCGCCCAGGCCGAGGACGCGCTCCTCGCCGGCGCGCGGTTCCTCGTGTCGCCGGCGCTTATCCCGGAGATGCTCGAGGCGGCGCGCGCGCGCGACGCGATGACCATGCCGGGGACGATGACGCCGACCGAGATGGTCAAGGCCGCGGAGCTGGGTGCCGATTACATCAAGGTCTATCCGTTAGCGACCATCGGAGGTCCCGACTTCATCGTGAACGTGCGGCGCGCGCTGCAGCATCTCCCGCTCGTCGCCACAGGGAACGTCGCGTACGACGAGATCCCCGCGTACTTCAAGGCGGGCGTGGTCGGCTTCGGGATCGGCGGCCCCTTGATCCGGCCCGACCTCATCGAGCGACGCGACAGCGACGGCATCGTCGCGAACGCGAAGCGCTTCCTCGCGGCGACGCGTCGCACGTAATGCCACGCGACCTACCGCTCGGGAACGGCGACTTCCTCGTCACCTTCGACGCCACCTATCAGCTGCGGGACATCTACTACCCGAACGTCGGCCTCGAGAACCACACCGTCGGCGAGCCGTGCCGCTTCGGCGTGTGGGTGGACGGCAAGTACTCGTGGATCGTCGACGCCGGATGGGAGCGCGCCATCGACTACGAGCACGAGACGCTCGTCGGGGACACGCGGCTGCGCCACGCCGAGCTCGGCATCGCGATGCACTGCCGCGACGCGGTGGACTTCGACCGCAACATCTACTTCAAAGAGGTGACGGTCGAGGACCAGAGCGGCCGTGACCGCGACGTCCGCCTCTTCCAGCACTTCGACGCGCACCTCAACGGCAACGAGACCGGCGACTCGGCCTACTACGACCCCCGCTCGCAGGCCATCGTCCATTACAAGGGCCGCCGCTACTTCCTGCTCTCCGGCACCACTGGCGGCCACGCCTTCGGGCTGACCTCGTTCGCCATCGGGCAGAAGGACGCGCCGGGCCGTGAGGGCACCTGGCGAGACGCTGAGGACGGCGAGCTCTCACGCAACCCGGTCGCGCAGGGCTCCATCGACAGCGTCGGGATGCTCGCGGGCGCGGTGCCCGCGAACGGCACCATGACCTACACGTTCTGGCTCGCGGCCGGCCAGTCGTACGACGAGGTGCGCGAGCTCGACAAGCTCGTGCGCGAGCGGACGCCTGCGGCGTACCTCGCGCGCACGAAGGACTACTGGCGCCTCTGGGCGAACAAGGACGAGACCGTCGCCGACCACGTCGCGCCCGAGCTCGCGCGCCTCTACAAGCGCAGCACGCTCGTGATCCGAACGCAGGTCGACAACCGCGGCGCGATCATCGCCGGCAACGACTCGGACGTCCTCCGTTTTAACCGCGACACCTATTCGTATCTCTGGCCGCGCGACGGCGCGCTGGTCGCCGACGCGCTGGACCTCGCGGGCTACGGCGAGGTGACCCGCCGCTTCTTCGACCTGTGCGGCACGCTCATCACGCGCGAGGGGTATCTCCTTCATAAGTACAACCCCGACGGATCCCTGGGCTCCTCGTGGCACGCTTGGTCCACGCCCGAGGGACGGCTCGAGCTCCCGATCCAGGAGGACGAGACCGGCCTTCCCATCTGGGCGCTGTGGCAGCACTACGACCGCGACCGCGACATCGAGTTCGTGCGGCCGCTCTACCGCAAGCTCGTTCGGGCGGGCGCGGACTTCATGGCCACGTTCCGCGAGCCGCGCACGAAGCTGCCTGCGGCGTCATTTGATCTGTGGGAGGAGCGGCGCGGCATCCACGCCTTCACGACGGCGGCCGTCGTCGCCGGCCTCACCGCGGCGCGGAACTTCGCCGTCGCGTTCGGGCAGCACGAATACGCGAAGCGCTACGCCGTCGCCGCGCAGGAGATCCGCGACGCGGCGCTCACGCACCTCTGGGATGACGACCGCGGCCGCTTCGTGCGCACGGTCGCGGTGCTGCCGGACGGCCTCATCGTGAAGGACGCGACCGTCGACATCTCGCTCGCGGGCATCTTCCTCTTCGGCCTACTGCCGGCCGACGATCCGCGCGTGATCGCGACCATGACGGCGATCGAGCAGCGGCTCACGGTGAAGACCGCCGTGGGCGGCATCGCGCGGTACGAGAACGACTACTACTTCCAGGTCACGCAGGACACCGCGAACGTGCCGGGCAACCCGTGGTTCATCAGCACCCTCTGGCTCGCGGAGTGGTACATCGCGACGGCGCGCTCGCTCGACGACCTCGAACGGCCGCGCGCGTTGCTCGAGTGGTGCCGCACCAAGGCCCTGCGCTCCGGTGTCCTCGCGGAGCAGGTGCACCCGTACACCGGCGCGCCGCTATCGGTCTCGCCGCTCACCTGGTCGCACGCCGCCTTCGTCAGCGCGGTGCAGCACTTCGCACGGCGTTCTGCCGCCATCCGCGGTGGCCTGCGCGATGCTGCGCGCAAGACCGGGGAGGTCATCGCGTGAGACTGCTGCTCGCCGCGGCGCTCGTGGTCGCGGCCGCGTGCGGTGGTGCCGCCGCGGTCCCATCACCCGATGGTGGTGGCTCGCCGGGCGGCGGCTGCGGCACGAAGGCGAACTTCATCCTCGCGAACCCCGGCGGCCTCACCTGCCTCGACGACACCGCCCGCTCGATCGGCAAGATCGTGAAGCTGCCCGATCAGAGCGCGCCGTCGACGCCGGCGATGCACCCATCCGGCCAGGCGTTCGCGTTCGCGCTCACGCAGCAGCCCGATCCGAAGCGGGGGTTCGGGTCGGACATCTACATGGTCAACCTGGACGGCTCGAACCTGCACCCCATCGTGCTGCACGAGGACAACAACGTCTTCTACGCGAGCCCGCGGTTCGACGCGAGCGGGAACGTCCTGTACGTCCACCGCCGCGCGGCGATCATCCAGAATGGCTCGTTCGTCGGCAACGAGGACAACATCGTGCGCATCGACCTGCGCAGCGGCGAGAGCAAGCGCATCATCAAGGACGGAGCCGACCCGACCATCAGCTCCGACGGCAAGACCATCGTGTACGTGCACCTGAAGGAGAGCCAGATCGACGGCATCTGGCGCGCCGACATCGATGGCTCGAACCCGGCGCCGCTGCTGAAGACGAAGGACTCGTGGTGGTACCTGCAGGCGCCGCGCTTCTCGCCCACCGATTGTCAGGTCGCGTTCTCGGCCGCCGGCCACACCATTGGCGAGGCCGCGGGCGGGGCGATCGCGTCGCTCTACACGGCACCGGCCGGCGGGAAGGTCGCGCACCTCAACATCCCGTCCGAGATCTTCCTCGTCCCGTGCGACGGGTCGAGCGTGAAGTCCGTGGGTCAGACCGGCGACGACATCGTGCCGGCCTGGTCGAGCGACGGCGGCAGGATCGCGTACGTCGGCTCGGGCGGCTTCTTCGTGCTCGACGTGAAGACCGGGGCCATCCGGACGATCGCGAACGGGCAGGACTTCTTCTTCGGCGACCTCGTCTGGCTCAAATAGCGCGGATCAGGCGGACGGCGGCAGTCGATACCCCGCGAGCGCCGGCTCGCCGCGCAGCTTCGCGTAGCCGGGCTTGATGCGCTCGTAGATGATCGCGAGGCGCTCGTCATATCCGACGAACGCCGACTTCATCGCGTTGATCGTGAGCTTTTCGACATCCGCCAGATCGATGGCCGTGACCTGGCCCAGGCGGCGGAATTCCTCTGAGAGCGTCACGTTCGACATGAGACGGTTGTCCGTGTTCACCGTCACCCGGAACCGCTGCGCGAGGAAGTGGCGGATCGGATGCGCCTCGAGCGACGGCACGGCACCGGTGTCGACGTTGCTCGACGGACACAGCTCGAGCGGGATGCGCTTGTCGCGGACGTACGACGCGAGAAGTCCCAGCCCGGTGACCGCGCCGTTCTCGATCGTCATGTCCTCGACGAGGCGCACGCCGTGCCCGATCCGGTGCGCGCCGCAGATCTGGATGGCCTGCCAGATCGAGCGCGGGCCGAAGCCTTCGCCCGCGTGGATCGTGATCGAGAAGTTCTCACGGTGGCAGAGCTGGAACGCCTCGAGGTGCTTCTCCGCCGGGTAGCCCGCCTCCTCGCCGGCGATGTCGAAGCCGACGACGCCCCGGTCGCGATTCGCGACCGCCAGCTGCGCCATCTCGAGCGAGTCGGTCCGGTCGCGCATGGCGCACACGATCTGCCGCAGCGTGATCCGGTAGCGCGCCTCGGCGCGGGCGAAGCCGCGGCCGACGGCGTCGACGACGTCCTGTAACGGGAGCCCGTGCGCGGTGCTGAACACCGGCGCGTAACGCGACTCCGCGTAGACGACGCCGTCCCGCGCCAGGTCCTCGCCGCATTCGAAGGCGACGCGCTCGATGGCCTCGGGTGTCTGCATGACCGCGATGGTGTGGGCGAAGCCGCGCAGGTAGAGCGCGAGGGAGCCGGAGGCCGCGCTCGCGTGGAACCAGCGCGCGAGCTCGTCCGGATCCACCGTGGGGAGCTTGGCGTAGCCCTGTTCGCGCGCGAGCTCGACCACGGTCGCCGGACGCAGCCCGCCATCGAGGTGGTCGTGGAGGAGCACCTTCGGCGCCGCCCGCAGTGTCTCGAGCGGGATCACGTGGCGCAGAAGTATGCGCTCGGATGCTCAGATCTTCTGGGAATGGGGCGGTTGCGAGAGTGCCGCGGGGATGTCTGACACGCCTTCGGCGCGCAGGGCCCGTTCGCGCCAATACATCAACTCGCGGATGACTCGAACGTGGTCCTGGGTGTTGTCGCGGGGCGTTCCTATCAGGAGATTTGAAGGACGGTTGTCATCCTTCTTCCCGTTCCTGTGCCGCACGACGAAGCCGAGCGGACGACTGCCGTATTTCTTCACGGCAACGAGCTTGTGCTCCTTGACGCCACGTCTCCGTGGAGTCTGCGAAGAAGACCTGGCAGTCGAGGCTGGCGCTCTTCGCTGGCCGATCCAGAGCTGGTGCGCGTTCGCAAGCTCGATATCCACGTCGGTCATCGCGCGACGCGTCAGAATCACGTAGCCGGCGCTATCCCTTGAGCGTCCGGGTTTCTCGACCTTTGGAATCCATCTGATTCCGGCCTTCTTTAGCGTGGCAGCTGGGGGTCCAGTGCCACTTGCGGGTCGCTCGGCGGATGCTGCTCGGGTTACGCGCCCAGACCTCCGGATGACCGCGTCCAGGTCCCGCGATGCGACGGCGCGCCCAGTCAATCTCCCATGCCAGGTAGTTGTTCTTCGGTATTCCCACGCGCTAGATCCCCCAGATGAGGACGGCATTGACGTGACGAGAAGTATGCGCCACACGTGAGGCTCCGCGCATGCTTCTCAAATGCGATTTCGGGGAGCGCTGTGCTTTCACGATGTCAGTTAGACGGTCACTTGGGTCGCATAGCGAAGGTGTACCGCGGTTAGCATCAGCCGTCCGGGGAGGGCGATGACGAAGGAAGCGGCGCGGGACCTCGATCGCGAGCTCCAGCGTGCGCGCGAAGAGCGCGCGGCGCTCGCGGACGTCCTCGCTGCGATCGCTCGCGTGGGCGACGACGCGACACCGGTCTTCGACACGATCCTCAGCCATGCCGGCCAGCTCTGCGATGCCGATCGCGCGACGATCGCACTGCGCGAAGGCGATCGGCTCGCCACGATAGCCGGCTGGAACATCCCGCAGTCGGCGATGGACGACTACCGCCGCGAGCCCTACCCGATCGATCGGTCGACCGGCGTCGGCCGCGCGGTGGTCGAGGGGCGAACGATGCTGTGGGAGGACATGACCGAGGACGCCGAGATCTCGGCGCGGGCGCAGCGCACCCGTGGTCTCACCGGGGCGCGCAGCGTCATGGCCGTCCCGCTGCTGCGCGACGGCAAGCCGATCGGGGCGATCAATCTGCGCCGAACGGAGGTGCGACCGTTCACGCAGGACGAGGTCGCGCTCGTCGAAGCGTTCGCGCAGCAGGCGGTCATCGCAATCGAGCACGTCCGCCGCTTCACGGACACGAAGCTCGCGCTCGAGCAGCAGACCGCGACGTCGGACGTCCTCAAGGTCATGAGCGGGTCGCCGTTCGATCTCGCGCCGG
>DASQIF010000046.1:0-5271 GCA_035631715.1 Candidatus Acidiferrales bacterium | reverse complement strand
CGCCACCGAGGCCTGCACGACCAGGGTCAGGACGGCGAACATCGGACCCACGCCCAGACCCGTCACGAACATCCAGACGTACAGGAGCGGGAGCGGCGTGTCCGACCGGAGCCCGGACAGCAAGAACAGTCCGATCGAGAGGAGCAACGCGCCACCAAGGACGAGGAACTTGTAGCGGCCGGTGCGCGCGACGATCTGGCCCGACACGGTCGCCGACACGATCAGCCCGGCGATGAGCGCGAGGATCTGGTAGCCCGACTGCGTCGCCGACGCCCCCGAGACGAACTGGAACCAGCGTGGGAGGAACACGATCGGGGTGAAGAAGCCCATGGCGACGACGAACATCGCGGCGACCGCGACGGTGAAGTTTCGCGATCGGAAGAGGCCGAGCGGGATGATGGGCTCGGCGACGCGCAGCTCGACGACGACGAAGACCACGGCCACCACGAGGCCCGCGGCGATCAATCCGCCGACGCTCGCGTCGAGCCACTCCGCGGTCTGCTTGTTGGTGAGGCCGATGAGGATCGGGACGAGAGCCGCGACGAGGAGCGCGGCTCCGAGGTAGTCGATCCGCGGGCGGGCGCCCTCGGCGCGGGCGCGCGGCAGAAGTCGCCAGATCACGGCGAACACGACGAATCCGATGGGAAGGTTGACGTAGAAGATCCACGGCCAGCCGATGTTGTCGGTGATGAGGCCGCCGATCGCGGGGCCGATGAGCGAGCTGACGCCGAACATCGCGCCAAAGAACCCCTGATACTTGCCGCGCTCGGCTGGCTCGAAGAGGTCGCCGATGACCGCGAGCGCGACCGGGAAGAGCGCGCCGGCGCCCAGGCCCTGGAGCGAGCGGAAGGCGACGAACTGCCACATCTCACGCGCCTGCCCGCAGAGCGCGGAGCCGATGAGGAACAGCGCGATCGCGAAGAGCAGGATCGGCCGGCGGCCGAAGAGGTCCGAAAGCTTGCCGTAGATGGGACCGGAGACGGTCGCGGTCAGCAGGTAACCCGTGAACGCCCACGTGTAGATGTCGTTGCCATGGAGGTCGGTCACGATCCGCGGGAGCGCGGTCCCGACGACCGTCTGGTCGAGGGCGGTCAGGAACAGACCGAGCAGCACGGCGATGAAGATCTGGGTGCGGACCCGCGGGTCGAGCGCGGTCGAAGGGGCCGCGGGCATCAGCGCACTACGTCCATGAGCCAGGCAACGGTCCGCGACCGTGCGCTATTCCAGCTGTCCTCTTAATGCAGCTGGTAGCCCGTAGCGGATTCGAACCGCTGATCTCAGCCTTGAGAGGGCTGCATCCTAGGCCACTAGACGAACGGGCCGAATGGAGAACACCATTTTACCGCCCATGCCGAGCCCGAGTCTCCCTCGCTGAACGATCGCCGTCTCGACGTTCTCGAGCGCGGTCTCCTCGTCCTCGGCGCCGCCGCGCTCGCGCTCGGACTCCTATTCGCGGTCACGGGATGGCACGTCGACATGCAGGCCGTCGGGGCGAGCGTGAGCGAGCTCATCCCGCAGTCGCCGGCGCAACGTGGCGAACGCCTGTACAACGTGTTCTGCGTGAACTGCCACGGCGGGCCCGAGATCCGCCCGAGTGAGGGACGGATCGTCTACCCGCCGCCGCATAACGCGTCCGGCCACACCTGGCAGCACCCCGACTGCGAGATCCTCACCATCGTCGACAACGGCGGCGACGACACCACGCGCGCGATCCGTGCCGCGCAGGCGCCACCAGGCTCAGTCGAGATGCCCGCCTTCAAAGAACGGCTGTCGCACGACGACATCCTCGCGATCCTCGCGTACATCAAGACGATGTGGACGCCCGAGGAGCGCACCGCGCAGGAGGCGACGACGCACGCTGCGTGTCCGGGCTCGTGACCGATCTCGTCGCGCCGGGCGTCCGCCGCATCGCCATCCCGCTCCCCATCCCCGCGCTGAAGATCATCAACGCGTACCTGGTCGAGGGTGAGCGGGGCTGGGCGCTCGTGGACTCAGGCATCCACACCACCGCTGCCGAGCGGGCCCTGCGGGACGCGCTCGCCGAGCAGCGCATCGCGATGAAGGACCTGCGACGCGCGTTCATCACCCACCTGCATCCCGACCACATGGGCATGGCCGGGTCGCTCGAGCGCGAAGGCGTCGAGGTGCTCATGCACCGCCCGGAACTCGAGAAGGCGCGATACATCTGGGACCGCGGGTACGCCGCGGTCGATGCCGTGTATGCGTTCTTCGAACGGCACGGCATGCCTGTCGACGTCGACCGCCAGATGCGCGAACAGTGGATCGCGATGGGCCGGCAGGTCGACGACTTCACCCTCGTACCGATCGACGACGGCGCCGAGGCGGACCTCGGCGGGCGCCCCGCGCGCGTGCGCTGGACACCGGGCCATACCGACCATCACGCCGTCCTCGTCGACGAGCGGAACGGCGTGCTCTTCTCCGGCGATCACGTGCTGCCGCGGATCACCTCGAACATCAGTCTTTATCCGCACACGCGTGACGACCCGCTCGGCGACTTCCTCGACGCGCTGCGGCGCATCCGCGTCCTCAAGGTCTCGCGCGTGCTGCCGGCGCACGGCGAGCCGTTCGACGATCTCGCCGGCCGCGTCGACGCGCTCCTCGCGCATCACGAGGCGCGTCTCGATCAGGTGCAGGCGGCGCTCGCGCCGCAGGAGCGGGACGGCTACGCCGTGGCGCGGACGCTGTTCCCGGTCCTTCGCTCAGCGGCCGAGGAGCGGTTCGCCCTCGCGGAGACGCTCGCGCATCTACGGCATCTCGAGCGGCGTGGTCGCGTCGTCGCGATCGACGGGACGCCGGTGCGCTGGATGACCCTTGCCTAGCTCGAGGCGAGCGCGAAGAGATACGCGACGTGCGACGCCACCGCGCCGTCCCAGTCGGCGACGCGCGGGCTCGTCGGCTCGATGACGAAGTACTCGTCCGGTGCGTGCGCACCGCTGCCGTGTCCGAAGCCAAAGTGGCCCGCGGGCAGGCGCAGCGGTGCGGAGGTGAACGCGTACCCCGGATAGCTGCCGGCGAGACGCGGCATCACCGCGGGCGCGATCCCGGCCTGCTTGAGGACGGTGAGCTGCGCCTGGATGAGCGACGCGTCGAGCGGCGTGTCGGTCGGGTCGTAGCCGCCGCTCGGCTTGATGTCGATGTCGCCGAAGCCGCGCTTGTCGAGGTGCGCGCGCAGCTGTTCGAGCGCGCCCTTGTAGGTCATGTCGGGGACGAGCCGCAGATCGAGCTTCGCGACCGCGCGGTGCGGCAGGATCGTCTTGCCGCCCGGCCCGGTGTATCCCGCGACGAGTCCCTCGATGTTCACGGTCGGCCGGAACATGAACGGGTCGAACGAGTCGCGCCACGAGACATCGTTCGCCCACTTCTTGACGTGCATGAGCTTCTTCGCGGTCTCCTCGGAAAGCGTCGTCGCGGCGGCGTCGAGCATCTTCTTCTGCTCGGCCGTGGCCGGTCGCGCCTCTTTGCCGAACCCGTCGATCGCGGGGTTGCCCTTGTCGTCGACGAGCGTCGCGAGGGCCTGCACCAGATGGAACGCCGGGCTGTCCAGGCGCGCGCGGTTCGATGAGTGGACGTCGATGCCCGGGCCGCGTCCCCACTTCGCGCCGTCCGCGATGAGCTCGCACTCGACGACGCCCTTCGCACCCAGGTACACGGTCACGTTGCCGTCGGGATCCTGCCACGCCGCCGGCATCACGACGCCGACGGTCTTCTTGAGCCCAGCCTGCGCCTCGGGGCTATCGGTGACCTGCCGGATGTGCGGCGACCCGATCTCCTCTTCGCCCTCGGCGACGAGGACGAGGTTGATCGGGAGCTTCTTGCCCGCGCCGCGGATCGCGTGCAGCGCCGCGAGGAACGCGGCCTCCGGTCCCTTCTGATTCACGGCGCCGCGGCCCATCACGACCTTCCCGAATCCGGGCTTGTCGACGATGCGCGCTTCGAACGGCGGCGACGACCACTCGGCGGGGTCGGCCTGCTTGACGTCGTACATGTAGTAGAGGCCGAAGGTCTTCGGCGCGCCCGCGTCGAGCGTCGCGAAGACAGCGGGATGGCCATCGGTGTCGATGCGTTTCGCGGTCTGAAAGCCGGCGTCGCGCGCCATCTTCATCATGAGGTCGCAGCCTTCACTCATCGCGCGATCTTCCGCAGCGATGGCGGGGTGCTTGATCCACTCCTGGAGGCGCTGAATGCTCTCGTCGTGGCGCTTGGTGATCTCGGCCTGGATCGGTGCGAGGTCACCAGAGAGACGGAAGGCCGGCTTGGCTCCGGTCGATGTCGCGCTCATCGCTTACTCCTCGATGAAGCTCCGGGAGCGGGTGGCGGGAATCGAACCCGCACTGCAAGGATGGAAGCCTTGCGCGCTGCCATTACGCCACACCCGCGCGAGTCCGTGCCACCTTCGTGCGTCGTTCATACGTCCGAATTCGATGGCAGTTGGCACAAACGATATCGCACTTCTCGATTTCCAAGAGCAAGGTCATAAGACCGACGCGACCTGGCATCTGACTAACGAGGCCGCGCTTCGCACTGCCGTCGCGGTGATCGAACTCCATCACGAACCATGGAAACGATAGGCCGCAATCCATGCAGGCCGACCTCTTGAATGCACGCAGCAAAGCGGCGTGCTCGCGCCGACGCCTGAATACCTTCTCACGGTCCCGTTGTGTGAGCGGGTTTGAGCTTGGGCGCCTTCGGCGGAACGACGGTGAACGAAGCTCGCCACGCATGAATGCGCGATGCGTGCGCATCCGGTGACAGTTCGCGCACACTATGTCGCACTTCGCAACCTCTGCTTCGAGCACGGCACGGTTCTTCAACATCACGCTGCTCTTGCCTGCGCCGAGATCGAAAAGCTTGTCAGTTGGATCGCGGTGATCGAAGTCCATCACCCACGGCGCGAAGCGTCCACCGCAGTCCATACAGGGGACGCGACGAAGTTCACGCAGCCAATCGAGCGCTGCTTGCTGACGACGCGTGACGCGCTCGATCTCCTGCTCGCGATGACTCGCGTAATAGGCAACGTTGTAGGGACGTTGGTCCCGTGTACTGGGCACGTGCCATCTTAGAACATCCGTTCTACACGTGTCAAGCAGAGACGGGCGCACGACACCATGAGTGAGGTCGCGAAGTACCTTTGTCGAGGATGAGGATCGGTCGCGCGATCGCGGTCGTCGCGCTCGCGGCAATCGCGGTCACCGCCAGCGTCATCGTGGGTACGCCGGCGCAGACACGCGCCGCCCTCACCCTCCCCACCAT
>DASQIF010000045.1:0-4799 GCA_035631715.1 Candidatus Acidiferrales bacterium | reverse complement strand
TCCGGGATTCCGTTCGGGTCCGCTTGATTCACGCGTGCGTGTGGCTGGACGGTCCGACGTCCGGCCCGACGCGCGGCGTTCGCCCAGCCTTCACCATCGAAGAACCCCGCGGCCCATGCGAGCTCGAAGCGATCCACGCTCCGATAGAGAACACACCCATGGTGGCTTGAGAAGGAGGGACAGCGTCCCTATTTCTAGGGACGAGGCGTCCCTATTTCGTGCGGCCGCTGTCGCACGAACGTGCGGCGCTCAGTCCTCGATGATCTTCCGCCCCGCGAATCCCGCCTCGAGGTCGTGCCAGAAGGAGATGCGCGTCCCCTCCCCGAGACGCCAGCACAGGTAGACCTCGCGACCGCGCATCTTCGTCCGGAAGTCGACCAGACCCTGATCCAGATCCTTGACCTCGACGCCAAGGTCCGCCAGCTCGCGCAGCAGCGCCTCGATCTCGCGCGCCACCGGATCGGTCGGTCGCCGGCGGTACGACGCGGCGCGCCGCTGCAGGTCCTCGATGAGCGGCTGCACCTTTGGGAGGAGCGCCTCGGCCTCGGCGCGGGTGAACTGCGGCATATGCTCTCGCCCGAGTATCGCGCCCGTCCGGCGCGAGTTCACACGACAGAGGGGAGACCGAGATGGCGACGTACGTCCTGCTCACGAAGGTGACCGCGTCCGGGGTGAAGACCATCCAGGCGAATCCGCGCCGCATCAAAGAGGTCAACAAGGAGATCGAGGGGCTCGGCGGGCGCGTCGTCGCGCAGTACGCGACGCTCGGTCGTTACGACTTCGTCAACATCGTGGAGGCGAAGGACAACGAGACGATCGCCCGCATCTCAGTCGCACTCGGTGCGCGCGGCACCGTGCAGATAGAGACGCTGACAGCGATCCCGGTGGAGACGTTCATCCGCGGCATCGGCCGCAAGGTCAAGTGAGTCGCGCGCCTAGCGCGCGATGCCGATCCGTTGGGTGAGGACCGCGAGCTCGACCGTCTCGACGGGCGGCAGCTCGGCGCGTTCGGCGCGACGCCAGTTGCGCGCGAGCGAGACGACGCCGCTGAGGATGACGATCGCCGGGAAGAGCGTGTCCTGCGCCGCGAGGAAGAGGTCGACGCGGTGCATGAGCACGCCGACCGCCACGAACACCATGCCTTCGATCTCGTCGACGAGCATGAGGAACAGCAACGCCGCCGACGCAAGCGAACGCTTTCGAGCAAGGTCTGCGAGGAACGCGATTCCCACCACGCACAACGTAGCCGGACGCACGCACAGGCGGCCATAGCGCGATAGGGCTAATGGGGCGCTGGGCTCGGGTCCTAACGCGTAGTACTAGGCCGGGACCGGCGCGCGAACGAGGTCTTCCGCCGTCCGCACCGGGGCGTCGTCGGGAATTTCGTCGTCACGCGCCGCCGCCGGCGCCGACCATACGAGCTGGCGATCGAGCTGTGCCGCAAGCGCACGCGCGACGCGCAGCGCGACATCGCCGAGGTCGGCCTGGACGCCGAGACGCGTGAGCGACGCGACTTCGTGCATGAAACCGCACGGGACCATACGGGCGAACGCCGCGAGATCGGTCGAGACGTTGAGCGCGAAGCCGTGCGTGGTCACACCGCGCGACACGCGGACGCCGATCGCGGCTATCTTGGCCGGCCGTCCATCGAGCAGGTCGACCCACACGCCGGTCTTGCCCTTTTCGGCGCGCGCCGCGATCCCGTAGCCGTCGAGGACTCCGATGAGCGCATCCTCGAGCCCGCGCACGTAGCGCACGAGATCGGCACGTTCGCCGAGACGGACGATGGGATAGCCGACGAGCTGACCCGGACCGTGATAGGTGATGTCGCCGCCGCGATCGACGCGATACACGGACGCGCCGGCGTCGCGCAGCTCGTCGAGGCCGACGAGCAGATGGTCCATCGTGCCGCGCCGGCCGATCGTGTACACGGGATCGTGCTCGAGAAGAAGAAGCCGCTCGTCGTCGCCGTCGCGCACACGCCCGGCGACCGCCTCCTGCAGGCGCCAGCCGTCGAGGTAGCCGATGCGGCCGAGGAGCGACGCGGCGAGGACGTTAGAGGCCGACATGCCGCTCCGCGTGGTAGGACGAGCGCACGAGCGGACCTGACTCGACGTGGCGGTAGCCCATGGTCATGCCCACGTCGCGCAGCTCGGCGAACTCCGCGGGCGTCCAGTAGCGCTCGATCGGCAGATGCATCGGCGACGGCCGCAGGTACTGGCCGATCGTCAGGACGGCCGTTCCCTGTGCCACGATGTCGCGCATCGTCTCCAGGACCTCGTCCTTCGTCTCGCCAAGGCCGAGCATGATGCCGGTCTTGCACACGATGCCCGGTGCGTTCTCGGCGATGCGCCGCAGCACACCGAGCGAACGCTCGTAGCGCGCCTGCGGCCGCACCCGGGGGTACAGGCGCGCGACCGTCTCGACGTTGTGGCTGAGGACCTCGGGGCGCGCATCGAGGACCGCGTCCAGCGCTTCGGTCTTGCCGAGAAAGTCCGGGATGAGCACCTCGACCGTCGTGCCCGGCGACTGACGGCGGATCTCGCGGATCGTCTCCGCGAAGATGCCCGCTCCCCCATCGGGAAGCTCGTCGCGATTCACACTCGTCACGACCGCGTGGCCGAGTCCCATGCGCGCGACGGCCTCACCGACGCGCACCGGTTCGGCGAGGTCGACCGCGCCGGGCCTGCCGTTAGTCACGGCGCAGAAGCCGCACGATCGGGTGCAGGTGTCGCCGAGGATCATGAACGTCGCGGTGCCGGCGCCCCAGCACTCGGCCATGTTCGGGCAGTGCGCTTCCTCGCAGACGGTGTGCAGCTCTTTCGTACGCATGAGCCGGCGCAGGTTCTCGTAGGTCGGACCGGTCGGCAGCCGCACCTTCAGCCAGTCCGGACGCGCGCGATCGATCGGGACGACGCTGTTCGCCTCGCCGCGGCCACGCGAACGCGGCCGTTCGACTTCGCCTGGGATCTCGAAGCGGATCGGCGCGAGCTCGGCCACTAATACACCGGCGCCGACGGTGCCGCGTCCTGCAACCAGTCGCGCACCGCGGTGAGGAACCGCGCCGCGGTCGAGCCGTCGACGACGCGGTGGTCGAAGCCGATGACGATGTTCATGACCGAGCGGATGGCGATCGAATCGTCTTCCGTGACGGTGAGCGTCTTCCGGATCGACTCGCTCGACATGATCGCGGCCTGACCCGGCGGCACGATCGGGCTCGACACGATGGTCCCGAGCGGACCCGTGTTGTTCAGCGTGAACGTCCCGCCGGTGAGGTCGTCGAGCGTGAGCCGGCGCGCCTTCGCGCGGTCGACGACGTCGCGGATCGAGCGCATGAGTCCGGCGAGGCTCTTTCCATCCGCGTCGCGGATGACCGGCACGATGAGCCCGTCCTCGCCCAGGGCGACGGCGTACCCGAGGTTGATCTCGCGGTGAAGGATCAGCCCCTGATCGGTCCAGCTCGCGTTCACCTGCGGGACCATGCGCACCGCCTCGACGACCGCCTTGGCGATGAACGCCGCGGGCGAGAGGTCGAAGCCCTCCCGCTCGCTGAACTCGTGGCGCACCTTCTCGCGGTACTTCATGAAGTCGGTGACGTCGACCGGCATGACCGCGTGCGCGTGCGGCGCGCTCCACGCCTGGACCATGTTGTTCGCGATCGCGCGGCGCATCTGCGTGAGCGGCACGAGCGTGTCGCCCACGAGCTGCGGCGCCGGCGAGGGCCGCGCGGGTTGTGATTGGGGCTGCGCCTGTACGACGCGCGCCTGCTGCGGAGCGGCTTGCGGCGCCGCCTGCGGCTGCGGCCGCTCAGCTTGTGTCTGGCGCTGCGCGAGGAAGTCTTCGACATCCTTTCGCGACACCCGTCCCCCGAGGCCGGTCCCGCGGATCTGCGCGATATCGATGTCGTTGTCCGCGGCAAGCTTGCGGACCGCCGGAGTCGCCCGAATGTCGCTCCAATCCCCATGTCCATTCCCATCGGAACCCTGTGGTGCGGGCTGCGCGGTACGAGATGGAGCGGCGGGCGCAGCCGCCGAGGCGGCGGGAGCCGAAGGGGTCTGCGACGAGGGCCCTGGAGCCTGCGACGCCTGGGGCTGGGGCGCGGAGGGAGCGGTAGCAGGCGAGGCAACGGGGGCCTGAGGAGCAGACCCCTGAGTGCGACCCGCGGCTGGCGCGGCTGGAGCCGCCGGCGATGCCGCGGCGGCCTCGTCGGCGGTGTCGAAGACCGCGAGCAGCGTTCCGATCGGGACCGTCTGGCCCTCCTCGACCTTCACTTCCTTGAGCGTGCCCGAGACCGGCGAGGGGATCTCGGTGTTCACTTTGTCCGTCTGGACCTCGACGAGCAGGTCGTACTTGTTCACCTTGTCGCCCGGCTTCTTCAGCCACTTGCCGATGGTGCCCTCGGTGACCGACTCGCCAAGCTTGGGCATCTTCAATTCGAACATCGCGACCCCCTAATACGCCGCAAGCTCGCGCATCTTCGAAGCGATGCGCGATGGATCGGGCATGAACCAATCCTCTTGCGGTTTGTTGTACGGCATCGCCGGGACCTCTGGACCGCCGACGCGCATCACCGGCGCGTCGAGCGCGTCGAACGCCTCTTCCGCAATGAGCGCGGCGATCTCCGCGCCCGCGCCGAAGAGACGGTTGTCCTCATACACGATCAAACACTTCCCGGTCTTCCGCGCTTCCCGGAGGATCGTGTCGGCATCGAGCGGGCGCAGGCTGCGCACGTCGACGACGTCGACCGAGATCCCCTCCTTCGCGAGCTCCTCCGCGGCGCGCAGGCAGTGATGGAGCAT
>DASQIF010000044.1:0-2942 GCA_035631715.1 Candidatus Acidiferrales bacterium | reverse complement strand
CGAGTGACGCGTCCGCGCGCGCCGGCGATGCGGTCGCCGTCGCGATGCCGTCGCACGCGGAAGGTGATCGGCGCGTCGAACACGCGGAGGTCGCGCACGTCGATGCGCTCGAGCCACGCCGGCAGCGCTGGGTCGAGCAGGAGACGCTGGCTGCTCAGGTCGGGCTCCATGCCGAGCACGGCGCGCAGGCACAGGAACACCATGCCGGCCGACCACGCCTGCGGGATGCACGACACGAGGTAGTCGGCGGGCCGCGACGAGAAACGCAGGGCGCGCTGGAATCCGCAGAAGAGCTCCGGCAGCCGCGCGTAGGGGAAGCGGCGGCCGGCCTCGATGAGGCCGCTCACGACTTCATTGGCCTCCTCGCGGAATCCGTAACGCGCCATGCCCTGCGCGGCCATGCTCGAGTCGTGCGGCCAGACCGATCCGTTGTGGTAGCTCATCGGGTTGTACGTCGGGTAGCGCGATGACAACGTGCGCAGCCCCCAGCCGGTGTACATGTCGGGCTGCATGAGGCGGCGGACCAGCGGCGCGGCGCGCTCGCCCAGCGCGATGCGCGACCACAGGGCGTGGGCGGCGTTGCTCGTGACCGCGGGCACCTGCACTTTGTGCGCGTCGAGCGCCTGCGCGTAGCAGCTCTCGCTCTCCATCCAGAAGTCGCGATCGAAGCGCGCCTGCAGCTCCTTCGCC
Organism: Candidatus Acidiferrales bacterium; assembly: GCA_035631715.1. GTDB lineage: Bacteria > Chloroflexota > Limnocylindria > P2-11E > P2-11E > CF-39. The sequence goes on along the minus strand of DASQIF010000044.1, from coordinate 2,252 downwards.
TCGGCGCGCAGGCGATCGGCGCGCTTGCGCTCGCCGTCGAGCTCGTACAGGTCCGCGAGCCCGCACTTCGCCGCGTAGACGTAGCCCTGCACCTCCACGAGCGCCGCGGGCAGATCGCTCCAGCCGCCGTCGCGATCGGAGAGCGATTCGGAGGAGTCCTTCCATCCCTGGCTGCGCAGCGACGTCCCGCGCGTGCCGTACTCGACGTATCCGTCGTGGTCGGGGTCGCCATACGGACCGTCGCACCAGGTGATGGCCCGTTCCGCGGCGGGGAGCAGATCGCGCCACAGCGCGCGGTCCGCGGTCCACTTCACCGCCTCCGCGAAGACGAGCGCGAAGAGCGGCGTGGCGTCGATCGAGCCGTAGTACGGACGGTGCGGGACCTCGCCCAGACGCGCGAGCTCTCCGCGACGCAGCTCGTGGAAGATCTTGCCGGGCTCTTCCTCGGTGAACTCGTCGACCTTCTGACCCTGATAGCGCGCCAGGAGGCGCAGGGTCCCGCGCGCGAGGTCGGGGTTCCAGCCCAGGGTCTGATAGGCGCAGATGAGCCCATCGCGTCCGAAGGGGACCGCGTACCACGGGATGCCCGCGGTCGGGAACGGTCCGCCCTCGTGGAACTCGAGCAGCGCGCGCAGATCGAGCGCGCTGCGCGTGATGAGCCCGTCGTCGAGCGACTCCGAGCTCGTCTGATAGCGCGCGCACGAACGCAGGAAGCGGCGGTACCGCGCGTTGAGCGCGTCCAGCGCGTCGTCGAACCTGCCTGGCGACGGCGCCTCGCCGGCGCCGTCCTCGCGCGGCACGACGGAGAGCTCGAGCGTGAGCACCTGCTGGGCGGCGAGCTCGCGTTCGATGACCAGCGTGTTCCCGTGCACGGCGTCGGGCACCGGACGCAGCGCGACCTCGGTCGTGCGGCGCACGCCGTCGCGACCGACGCGCTCGAAGACGATGCCGTCGGGGCGCTTCTCGACGGTGACGATCGGCCCGTCCGTCGCGCCGCCCAGGCCGCGCACCGCGAACATGTCGCGGAACGACGCCTCGAAGTCGAGCTCGAGCCGGACGCTCACCGGCGTCGGGTTGGCGTTGAGCACGCCGATGCGCTCGCGCAGGCCGTCGGTGAGGAAGCGCGTGCGGCGGATCGACAGCGTCTTCGCGCTGTGCCGCGCCGCGCCGAGGGTCGCGCCTTCGGAGTGCATGAGCTGGAAGGTCGCGACGTAGTTCTGTTCGGTGTTCGCCGATAGGAGGAGTGGGCGCGCGCCGTTCACGCGCATGGCGTACCCCGACAGGAACTGCGTGTCGTGGTAGTACAGGCCGAGCGGCGACGCTATACCCATCGGCAGGCTGCCGTCGTCCTCGGTGATGAGGACGAGCTGATCTTCCTTGAGGCTCGCGGTCACGTGGCTACGTCCGCGCCCTCGTCCACGGCCTCGAGTCGCTCCATCTTCTCGATCTCCATGGCCTTGGCCATGACCTCGACGATGTCCTCGGACCGCTGCGTGTCCATGTCCTTGATCTCGGTGAAGAACTCCGCGACGCGCGCGTAATAGAGAGGAAGGAGTCCGCGCGCGAGCGCCTCGGAGTCCTTCGGATGCCGGAGCGCCGCCTCGAGGAAGTCGAACACGATCCGCGCCCAGCCGTCCGGGCCCATGTCCGACGGCACAGGCGCCGTGAGCACGTCATCCCACAGCTGCCGCTGCGCCGGCGCGAGGGCCTCGTACTTCTCGCGGAGCTTCTTCGGATCCGCCGGGATCGCCTCGGGCTCGACCCACGACACCTCCCCGATGACCGTCGCGTTTCGCGATCCGACGACGCCACGCCACACCCGCTCGTTCTCGCCGGCGAGGCGGAACAGCGTGCCGACCACCTGCGTGAACATCGGGCCGAGGTCGGCCGCGGGATCCTTCGGGTCGTGGATCTTGGCGCCCAGGAAGGCCTGCGCGATCTTCGCCTTGCGCGCGACGGCGGTCGTCGTCATGAAGATGTCGATGCCAAAGCGCGCGACGTCGGTCTCCCACACCGGCTGCGCGAGGTACGCGCGCGCGAGGTCGGCGTGGAAGCCGAACTCGCCGCCGATCGGCTGGCGGATGCGCATCCCGTACAGCGCTCGCGTCAGGGGATACGCGATGGTGTTGGTGATCGTGCCGTCGTACTTGTGACGCGCGTACAGCGGCGCGACGTAGTCGGCCTGCGCCTCGACGATCGGGCCGAGCAGGCGCTTCACCCAGAGCGGCGTGATGCTCCGCAGATCGGAGTCG
>DASQIF010000043.1:0-16635 GCA_035631715.1 Candidatus Acidiferrales bacterium | reverse complement strand
TGGTCGAGTCGCGCGCCGCGGCGCTCGCCGCGCCGCCCTCGGGCGCGAACGACATCACCTGGCCGATCCGTGACGGCAAGATCACGAAGGACCACGTGCACGCCGAGCTCGGCGAGATCGTGTCGAAGACGAAACCGGGGCGCACGAGCGCCGCGCAGCTCACGCTGTACAAGTCCGTCGGCGTGGCGGTGGAAGACGCGGCTGCGACGGCGCTCGTGCTGAGGCTCGCGAAGGAGCGCGGGGTCGGCCGCGAGGTCGAGATCTAAGACGGTCGACTAGTACTCGGGGTTCGGGCCGTTCGGGTTGCGCGGTCCTTCGATGAGCTGCTCGACGCCGCGCTGCTGACCCTGGAGCGCGTCGAGCACGAGCAGCGCGTCGTCGACGGTGAGTCCCCGGCGGAAGTTGCTGAGCGCGCCGCGCAGATCCGGCGACGAACCGCTCGGGGTCGCGCGGTCGTTGGTCGGGTCCGGCTTCTGATCGCTCTGCTGGCCCCCTTGGCCCTGCCCCTGGCTCGGGGCGGCGCCCGACGCGCCGCTCGCGCCGCTGGCACCGCTCGCGCCCTGGCCACCCGGCGCCGCGCTCGCGCCCGGCTGCGGGCTCGCGCCGGGCTGACCCGGCGTGGCCTGCCGCGCGTCGAGCAGGCGCTGCACCAGCTCGAGGTTGAACTTCGCGTCACGGTCCGTGGCGTCGAGACGCAGCGACTCGCGATAGGCGTCGCGCGCGTCCTCGAGACGGCCGAGACGGAAGAGGCTGTTGCCGCGGTCGTACTGCGCGATCGCGCGCAGGTCGACGCGCGCCGTGTCGATGGCGCGCGCGTAGTCCGGAAGCGCGCGCGTGTGGTCGCCGATCATGTGCAGCGCGTTGCCGGCGTCGATCGAGAGCTCCGGCGCGTCGGGGTGCGCGTTCTGAAGATCGCGGTACGCCGCGAGCGCGTCGGGATAGCGGCCGGCGTTGAAGAGCGCGTTCGCGTCGTCGATCGACGGCCCGCTCTGGCCGCAGGCCACCGCCCAGAACATCGCGGAGCCGATGGCGATGCCGAGCACGCGTCGCCCCCGGCGCGCCGCCTTCGCCTCCCGCGGCATCGGCATGCGGCGACGGTCCGACAGCAGTCGCTCGCCGAGGATCGCGGCGACGGCGATGCCGATGAAGATGTTCGAGCGCTCGTCGGGGATGGAGCCGGCGTTCTCGACCGGCTCCACGGCCTCGAGCTGCCGAAGCTGCGACGCGAGCTCGCCGATGACGCCGTCGTCGCCGGTGTAGCGCCAGTACCGGCCGTTCGCCGCGTTCGCGAGCCCCTGCAGGCCGCTCTCGTCCAGCTTGCTGATGATCGCGACGCCGTCCGGGCCGCGCAGGTAGCCGGTGAAGTTGCCGTTGTTCGAGTCGTAGGTCGGGATCTGGCCGCCCTTCGGCGTCCCGATGCCGACCGTGTACAGCTTGATGCCGCGGTCGACGATGGTCTGGATGTCGGGCGCGCCGCCGAGAGTGATCTCGCCGTCGGAGAGGATCACGATCGAGCGCCCGCGCTTGTCGCCGCCGTCGGCGGGGAACGCCGCGAGGGCCGACTGGATCGCGGCCGCGAGCGAGCTGCCCTGCTGGAGGCGCACGCCCTTGCCGGAGTTGTCGAGGACCTCCCCCAGGATCCGCGGGTCGGTGGTCGCGGGGTAGCGCGTCGTCCCCTGACCGGCGAACAGGACGAGCGAGACGCGGCTCCCCACCATGCGCGTGCCGAGCTCCTCGGAGAAATGGCGCGCGGCGCGCAGGCGGTCCGGGTCGACGTCGCGCGTGGCCATGGACTGCGACACGTCGACCGCGAGCACGATGTCCACGCCCAGGCGGCGCGCGCCCCGCACGCGCAGGTCGACGTACGGGCCGGCGAGCGCGATCACGACCGCGATGTACGCGACGAGCAGGAGCGCGCTCTTGATCCACATGCGCGCGCCGCTCCGCGCCGAGAGCGCGGTCGAGCCGGCGAACGTCCGCAGCGCGCCCTCGCGCGCCAGCGCCGCAAGGACGACGAGCGCGACGAGCAGCGGGGCGATAAGAAGGAGCGCGAGCAGCTCCGGACGCGCGAGGCCGATCGGCGGCAGGTTCACGGCGTCCTCCGGAAGACCGTCGTCGACAGGAGGATCTCGAGCGTGAGGAGCGCGAAGCCGATGAACACGAACGGGAGCGTCGCGTCGGTCGTCTCGACGAACCCGCGGCTGCCGACGCGCGTCTTCTCGAGCGCGGTGATCTCCGAGTAGATGTTGCGCAGGGCCGCGGCGTCCGACGCGCGGTAGTACTGGCCGTTCGCCGTCGACGCCATCTGCTTCATGAGCTGCTCGGCGACGTCGCCGGCGCCGCGTCCGGTCGGCGCGACGCCGATCGTGTACACGCGGATGCCGAGGAGCCTGGCGATCTGCGCGGCGTCCATCGGCTGGATGTCGCCGGTGTTGTTCTCGCCGTCGGTGGCGAGGATCACGACCTTGGAGCGCGCGGTCGAGTCGCGGATCGCGTTGACCGCCGTCGCGAGGCCGATGCCGATGGCGGTCCCGTCCCGGAGGACCCTGCCCGGCTCGATGGGCGCGACCAGCCGCTGGGCGGCCGAATGATCCAGGGTGAGCGGGCTCAGGATCATGCCCTCGGCGCTGAAGATGACGATGCCCGCGCGATCGTTCTGCAGGCCGCCGAGGAAGTCGTCGATCACGCGTTTCGCCGCGTCGATCCGCGCCTCGCCGCCGAAGTCCTTATTCGTCATCGACGACGAGACGTCGAGCGCGATGATGATGTCGATCCCCTCCGCGGGCACGTCGTATGAGGCCTGCACGATCGATGGCGACGCGAGCGCCGCGATGAGCGCCGACACGCCGAGGACGCGGACCGGCAGCAGCAGCCAGCGCAGACGGATCTTCCACGAGCCGCGGGCGGCGGGAAGCAGACCGAGCGACGAGAACAGCATGCTCGCGGGGCGCGTGCGCTCGCGGCGGATCTCGACGACCAGCGCCACGAGCACGACCGCCAGGAGCCCGAACGCCCACGGCGCGTCGAACGAGACGTCGGTGTCGAGGACTCGGAAGCTCATTCCGGCTGCAGCGCGGCCAGCTCGTATTCCTCCGCGCTGGCGGCGCGCCTCACGATCTCAAGGGCTGCGCGCACCGCGTTCTGCGCGTGCGCGGGATACGGCGTGGTGTGGCGGAAGCGGACCTCGTCGCCCTCTCGCAGGATCTCGTAGATCGACGCGGCCTGCGTGCGGTCGAGGCCGGCGCGCTCGAGCGCGTCGCGCATCTCGCGGCTCGTTCGTCCGGGTTGCACGCCATAGCGCTCGACGGCGTAGCGGCGCAGGCTCGCGCAGAGCCGGTCGTAGTGGTCTGCGGTCTTGCCCTGCTCGGGCAGGCGCAGCGTGGCGAGCTCGTCGAGCTCGCGCAGGGTGCGCCGCACCGGCGTGAGCTTCTCGCCGACGAGCGCGCTGCCGCGGCGGCGCATGACCAGGATGAGGACGAGCGCGACGAGCAGCGTGACGAGCACCGCCACGCCGAGCGCGCCCGCGATGCGCGCCGCGCTGGCGAACGCCGCCTCGGGCAGCCCGAGCTGCGGCTTGATCGGCTTGATGTCGGAGGTGTCCTCGCCCGGGCGCACGACGCTCGTGACCTGCACCGGTGTCTCTGCGGTGCGCGCCGTTCCGTTCGCGCCGTTCGGGCCGACCCACGAGACGTCGATCGCTGGCAGCATGAGGTCGCCCGTCACCCACGCGGTGATGGCGTAGCGGTAACTGTAGCGGTTCAACGACCCGCGCACGCTCTTCTGGCTCGCCTGCGTCTGCACGACCTCGAACTGGCCGATGATGTGCGCGATGGTCGGGTCGTTCACCGCGTAACCCGGTTCGGCGTCGACGATGATCTGCATCGCGATGCGGTCCCCCACCGTGATGGCCGTGCGGTCGAGCGTCACCGCTGCGTTCACCGGATCGGCGGCGCGCGCGACCGCCGGCGAGACGAGGGCCGCGGCCACGACGACGAGGGCGGCAACCAGGGCTCTCATGCGCGCTTCGTCCGCGCGTTGAAGAACGCCATGAGCGTCGGCACGTACGGCTTATCGGTGAAGAGCTCGAGGCTGTCGATCTTGAACTTCGCGAGGGCGCGCCGCCGGTCGACGCGGCGGCGACGGGCCGCCTCGGCGTACGACGCGCGCAGCGTCTTGTCGCTCGTGTCGACGTAGGCGGTGCGGCCCGTCTCGGCGTCCTCGAGCGCGACGACACCGACGTCCGGCAGCTCGAGCTCACGCGGGTCGTTCAGCAGGATCGCGATGACGTCGTGCTTTCGCGCGAGGAGCTTCAGCGACTCGTCGAGCTCGACGTCGATGAAGTCCGACACGAGGAACACCACGCTGCGCTTCTTCGTGACGTTCGTGAGGAAGCGAGCTGCCGCGGACAGCTCGGTGCGGGCGCGACGCGGCGGCGCGAACAGCAGCTCGCGGATCACGCGGAGGAGGTGCTCGCGGCCGCGCCGTGACGGCAGCCACTCCTGCATGCCCGACGCGAAGCGCAGGAGGCCGACCCGGTCGTTGTTCTCCATCGCGGTCAGCGCGAGCAGCGCGGTGACCTCCGCGCCGAGGTCGCGCTTACTCTGCGCGACGCTGCCGAACCACGACGAGGCCGAGGCGTCGACGGCGAGGAAGATGTTGAGCTCGCGGTCCTCACGGAACTTCTTGATGTAGGGCGTGCCCATGCGCGCGGTGACGTTCCAGTCGATGCTGCGGATGTCGTCGCCGGGCTCGTACTCGCGGACCTCTTCGAACTCGAGGCCCGAGCCGCGGAACACGCTGCGGTAGGTCCCGAGCAGCGCCTCATCGGCGAGGATGCGCGCCTTGATCTCGACCGAGCGGATGCGGCGCAGGGCGAGCGCGGGGACGGTCGCGTCGGCGCGGTCCACCGCCCGTGCGAGCGCCATGGCTAGGGCAGGGCGACCTTGTCGAGCACCTGCGCGATGATGACCTCGGGCGTGACCTCTTCCGCCTCGGCCTGGTAGGTGACGATGAGCCGGTGGCGCATCACGTCGACGGCCACGGCCTTCACGTCGTCGGGGAGCACGTAGTCGCGTCCCTCGAGGAATGCGTTCGCGCGCGCCGCGAGCGAGATGAAGATCGATGCGCGCGGCGACACGCCGAACGAGATGAGGGGTCGCAGCTCCTCCAGCCCGAACTGCGCCGGCTCGCGCGTCGCGAACACGATGCGCACGATGTAGTCCTTGAGCGACTCTTCCATGTGCACCTGCTTCACCGCGGCCCGCGCGTCGAGCACGGCCTTCGGCGTCGCGACGCGACGCACATCCGGCGGAGCGGCGATGGTCTGGCGATCCATGATCTCCCGCTCTTCCTGCTGCGACGGATAGCCGATGACCACCTTCATCATGAAGCGGTCGACCTGCGCCTCGGGCAGCCGGTACGTGCCCTCGTGCTCGATGGGGTTCTGCGTCGCGAGACACATGAACAGCTCACCGAGCGGATGGGTCGTGCCGCCGATGGAGACCTGCTTCTCCTGCATCGCCTCGAGGAGCGCGCTTTGGACCTTTGGCGGAGCGCGGTTGATCTCGTCGGCGAGGAGGATGTCGGTGAAGATCGGGCCGAGCCGCGGACGGAAGGTCTGGTCCGCGGGGTTGTAGATCATCGTGCCGTTGAGGTCCGCGGGCAGCAGGTCGGGCGTGAACTGCACGCGCTTGAAGTCGGCCTCGATCGTGTCAGCGAGGGTCTTCACCGCGAGCGTCTTCGCCAGTCCCGGCACACCTTCGATGAGCAGGTGGCCGTTACAGAGGAGCCCCAGGAGGAGCCGGTTCACGAGGTAGTCCTGCCCCACGATCACCTTCTGGATCTCGTGCAGGACAGGCGCGATGAAGTCTCCGCGCCGGAGCACCGACTCGTTCGTCGTTGGCGGTCGGTACGTCTTCACCGTCACACAGCGTACCGGCTCGGTGGCCCGCTGGTTCGGCTCGCGGCGCTACTGAAGCGCTTTGAGGACCTCGACCGCGTGGCCGTCGGGCTTCACGAAGTACCACGACTTCTTGATCTTGCCGTCGGGGCCGACGAGGAACGACGAGCGGATCACGCCCTCACCGCGGCCGGGCCGCTCGCCCCATGCGCCGTAGGCGTTGTGCACCATGCGGGCGGGGTCCGTCAGCAGATCGAAGTTCAGCCCGTACTTCTGCTGGAAGGCCTGGTGCGATGAGGCGTCGTCCTGGGACACGCCCAGCACCGGCACGCCGAGCCCGCGGAACTGCGTGAGGTTGTCGTTCAGCTGGCACGCCTCGGTCGTGCATCCCGGCGTGTCGTCCTTCGGATAGAAGTAGAGGAAGTAGGTCTTCCCCTTGAGCGAGTCGCTCGACACGATCTTGCCGCTCTGATCGGGAAGCGAGAACTTCGGAGCGACGTCGCCCGTCTGAAGCTCCATGGCGGCCTCCTCTGTTTGGGTCCTTCGAGGTTAGCCGACCGCGGCCATGCGCTGTGCGGTGCGCCTCGCGAGCGCCATGACGGTCAACATCGGATTCACGCCGGCGGCGCTCGGGAACGCGCTCGCGTCCGTCACGAAGAGCCCGCGCACGTCCCAGACCTGTCCGTCCGGATCGGCGACCGACGATCCGCGCGATGTGCCGATGCGGCAGCTCGACATCTGATGCGCGGAGAAGACCGTCACGCGGTTCTTCGCGACGCCGCGTCGTGCGATCTCGGCGATGAGGTCGTCGACGCGCGCGCGGTCGGCCGCGACGGGTGGCGTATGCAGCGTAAAGACCGTCCGCGCCCCCGCAGCCGCGTGGATGCGCGCCGCCTCCACCATGCCGCGTTCGAGCAGGCGCCGCTCGAGCGCGCCGTTCGCGTAATGGACGAGGGCGTGGCCACCGCGATCGATGATGATGCGGCCCTCGGTGCGGTCGCGCACGATCGCGATGAACGGCGCGATGCGGCGCGCGTCGGTCGCGCGCGCGCGGTGCGCCTCTGACCCCCACCACGGGAACGATGCCGCGAGGATGCCGGGATACGCCTGCGGCACCTCGAGGCGGAAGCCGTATGGCCCCTCGATCTCGCTGAACGCGTCGACGAGCACGGACTGCGGCACGCCCGACCACGTCCCGCGGAGATCGTCGTCGTACACGCCGGACGTCACCGACACCGGGTGCAGATGGAAACCGCGGCCGGCCTGCGCCGTCGCGATGCTCGAACGCAGCAGCAGCGCCGGCGAGAGGATCGCACCACCGGCGAGCGCGACCTGCCGCGCGACGACCCGGACCTCGCCCGATGGCCCGCGCGCGACGACGCCGCTCACCCGGCCGTCCGCGGTCTCGATGCGCAGCGCCTCGGTCGACGTCAGGATCTCGGCGCCCGCGGCGGCCGCGTCCGCGAGGTAGGTGCGCAGCGTCGACTGCTTCGCCCCGAGGCGGCAGCCCAGCGTGCAGTGGCCACAGTCGCCGCAGCCCTTCACGTTCCGGCGGATGGTCTTCGGCTCGAGACCCAGCGCGCGCGCACCGCGTTCGAGCGTCGCGTTCGCGCCGTTGCGTTCGCTCTCGTCGGCGTCGACGTCGATGCGCCGCTCGACCGCCTCGTAATGCGGCACGAGGTCGTCGGCGATCCCGGCCTCGCGCCACTCCTCCGCGACCGCGGGCGAGATGCGCAGCGACGTGTTCCAGTTCACGACGGTGCCGCCGCCGAGCGCGGATCCCGCGAGCAGCGCGATGGCGCGGTCTGCGGTGGCCGCGATGCCGCGTTCGACGAAGAGCGCCGCGTAGCCGTCGAGCTCGCGGGAAGTGAACGCGTCCTCGAGGCGCGCGTCGGCGCGCTCGAGCACCACCACCTGCTTACCGGCGCGTGCGAGCTCGGCCGCGACGACGCCGCCGCCCGCTCCCGATCCGATCACGCAGACGTCGGCGTCGAGGCGCTCCCCCGACTTCGGCGCGCGAGTCCGGAGCGCCGGCGGCGCGGCTGCGGGTAGCGCCGGCCGCTCGTAGCCCATGCGCGCGGCGTACGGGGAGCCGTCCGCGCCGTACGCATATAAAAGGACGAGCCGTTTCATCACTTGGAACGCGCGCCGCTTCAGCGGCAGCGGGCTTATAGCCCAGCGCTTCAGGTAGGCCTCGCGCTCGGCTTGGCCGAGGTCCGAGAAGCGCACCGCGCGACCGGTGAGCGCGAGGTTCAGGAGCGGCGATTCGACCGTGTCGAGAAGCTGATCGAGCTCGGCGACGAGCGCGGGCCGTCCAAGGGCTCCGACCTCATGCCGCAGCGTCGCGGGCACACCGAGAGCGCTCGCGGACGGAAGCCCTGCGTCACCCGGTACGAATGCGTCGCAGATCGCGGCGAGCGCCCCCGCGCGGTCGGCCATTCGGCCAGCCTAGGGCCTGCTCTTCGATCCGCCGGTGCAGCTCGAAGCGGCTGCCGCGCCATGCGTTGACGGCGGTCGACACGAGCACCCACAAGAGACCGACGATCGGCACCGCGAACAGCGCACCGATGATGCCGCCCAGCTCGAAGCCGAGGATAAGCGCGAGGATCGCGACCACCGGATGGATGCCGACCGCGTGCGCTGAGAGACGCGGGAGGAGCACGTTCGCCTCGAGCTGCTGGATGAGGAGCAGCGCCAGGCCGACCCAGAGGATCGTCGGGAACGGCATCGAGAGCGCGACGAGCAGCGCAGGGATCGAGCCGAGCCATGGGCCGAGGAGCGGGATGAGCTCCGCAAGCGCGGCGAAGAGGCCGAGGAACAACGCATACGGCACGCCCAGGACCCACATCGACGCGGCGACGAGGAGGCCGAGCGAGAGCGCCACCGTGATCTGCGCGCGCACGTACGCGCCGAAGATGTAGGCCACCGAGGCGAAGACGCGCCGCGAGGCCGGACGCCGTCCGGGTTCCAACCAGCGCAGGACCTGGATGCGGAAGCGCCGAGCGTCGAGTAAGAGATAGAAGGTCACGACGAGGATGAGCAGCAGATCGATGAGCGATGAGATGACCGCACCGGCGAAACCCGCCGTCCGTGTCGCGATGGCCGGCGCCTGGTCGAGGAAGCCGTCGCGGATCCGCTCTTGAAGACTCAGTGGCACGCGATACGGCCCGATGTCGATCGGCTGAAGACCTTCGAGCGAGTCGCGGATCTGGCCGACCTGACGCGTGAAGGTGTCGCCCTCGGCCGAGAGCTGCCATACGACCAGCGCACCGGTGCCGCCGAGCACGAGGAGTGTCGCGAGGAAGACGACGGCGACGGCGATGCGTCGCGGCATGACGTGTTCGAGGCGCCCGACGACCGGCACGAGCGCGAACGTGACGACCGTCGCGACGCCGGCGACGGCGAGGACGTGTGTGATCGGACCGAGGAGGTCGACCAACAGACGCGCGGCCACGAGCAGCGCGATCACGACGAGCGTGATCAGCAGCAGGTACGACGGCCACCAGTCGAGGACCGGAGGGACGCCGGCGCGTCGGGGGCTCCAGCGCGAGAGACCGCGTAGCTGGACGTCCTGGATGGTCCCCTCGGCGACCGGCGGCGGCGCCGGCGCGATCGGGCGCGCGTTCACGCATGACGGACAGGCAGGAGCGGTGCCAGGGTTCGCGGTGAGCATCTCGGAGATGAAGGAACGCAGCAGCACGGCCGTATACTTGACGTCGGCTCGCGAGAGCCGCATGCGGAAGTGGCTCAGTTGGTAGAGCACGACCTTGCCAAGGTCGGGGTCGCGGGTTCGAGTCCCGTCTTCCGCTCAGAGATCTTCGCCGGCCACCAGGGCCGGCGTTTCCATTTAAGAGGACGAGGAGGAAGAGGACGAATGAGCAGCGTCGTGTACGTCGTGACCGCGTGGGACGAGAACACGAATGAAGACACCGTCCTTGTCTTCGCCGACAAGGCCAAGGCCGACGCCGCATGGGCGAAGCTCGACGGCCCGAGCGTCTACGGCGGCGTGTACCGCCGCGCGGTGAAGGCTTAACGCGTGAGCCGGGACGTCGAGGACCTGAACCGGCGCCTCCTGCGCGCCCGCGACGCCATGGACCGCGCCTATGCCGAGCCGCTCGATGTGAGCGCCGTCGCCGCGGTGGCGCTCATGTCCGAGGCGCACTTCAGCCGTAGCTTCCGCGCCACGTTCGGGGAGACGCCGCATCGTTACCTCCAGCGCCGTCGGGTGGAGCGGGCCATGTTCCTCCTCCAGGAGAGCGAACATGACGTCACCGACATCTGCTTCGACGTCGGCTTCACGAGCCTTGGGACCTTCAGCCGCACGTTCCATGAGATCGTCGGCGAGACGCCGTCGGACTACCGCGCCGGGCACGGGCCGATCATGGCGCCCGGCTGTATCTGGATGGCGGGCACGCGGCCGACGGCCGCAGCCCGCGGGGCGTCGCGATCCAGCAGTTTTGGAGAAGCCGTGGCGGCGGGGCGCCGGTAGGGTCGTCCCATCACGCACAAAGGAGAGAGCACGCGATGATCAAGTTGAACGCCATCCCCATCATGGTCCTCGACCAGGACGAGGCGCTGGACTTCTATGTGAACAAGCTCGGTCTCGAGAAGGCGAACGACGTCAAGCAGGGGCCCTTCCGCTGGCTGACCGTGCGCGTCCCCGGCGACAGCGGCTTCGAGATCCAGCTGCTGCAGCCCGGCGCGCCGGTGCACGACGAGGCGACCGCGGCGCAGCTCCGCGAGCTCATCGCGAAGGGCGCGATGGGCCAGATCGTGTTCCTGTCGGACGACATCCGCGGTCTGTACGAAACGCTGCAGGCGCGTGGCGTCGCCGACTTCACGCAGGAGCCCACCGAGCACTTCTACGGCACCGATATGGGGATCCGCGACCCGTTCGGCAACGCCATCCGGTTCCTTCAGCAGGGCAAGGTCGCCCAGAAGGCGACGGCATAGCGATGGCGGAAAAGAAGACCCCCCAGAAGACAGCGCGCAAGGCCGAGCGAGGCTCGGGTCTCACCGCCGAGGAAAAGGCCGCGATGCGCGAAACGCTCGCGGATGAAAAGGCGAAGGCGAAAGGCATGGAGGGCGAGGCCCTCCTTCTCCAGAAGATCGCCGCGATGAAAGATCCCGACAAGAGCATGGCGAAGAAGCTCCACGCGATCGTGAAGGCGAACGCTCCGAGCCTCATGCCGACGACGTGGTACGGGATGCCCGCGTACTCGAACAAGGACGGCAAGGCGGTCGTGTTCTTCCAGGACGCGGCCAAGTTCAAGGCTAGGTATGCCACCCTCGGGTTCAACGACACGGCGAAGCTGGACGACGGTGAGCTGTGGGCGACGTCCTACGCGTTGAAGGAGATGACGCCCGCCGTGGAGGCGAAGATCGCCGCGCTGGTGAAGAAGGCGGCGCGCTAGCCGGGGCATTTGGCGTAGGCAGAGGCCGTTCCGCGCCGGCCTCATGGCGTCAGGCGGCGCGACGCTTCTGCATCACCGCGACGTAGCCGTCCTCGAGCGTCGGCGCGACCGCTGACGCTCCCGCGGGAGGGACCTCGCTGACGACGCGGTAGCGCATCCCTCGCTCGATCGCGATCGCCGACACGACCGTGAGATCCCCCGACGGTGCCGGCCCGCTCGAGTCAAGGCTCCACACGCGGCCGTCCGCGGCCTGTGCGAGGCCGGTGGTCGTTCCGTCGAAGACGACGCGGCCGCCGAGGAGGAGCGCGACGCGATGCGACGTTTGCGCGACGTCCTCGACGATGTGCGTGCACAGCAGCACGGTGCGGTCTCCGGCGAGCGCCACGAGCATGTTGCGGAAGCGGATGCGCTCCTCAGGGTCGAGGCCGGCGGTCGGCTCGTCGACGATGAGCAGCCGCGGGTCGTTGAGCAGCGCCTGGGCGATGCCGATGCGACGCTTCATGCCACCCGAGTAGGTCCGCAGCTGACGGCGCGCCGCGTCCTCGAGGCCCACCGTCTCGATGAGCTGGGCGACACGCGCCCGGCGACGTGCCCCGTCGCGCATGCCCTTCAGGATCGCGATGTATTCGAGGAATTCGGTGCCGGTGAGATCGGGATAGACGCCGAGCTCCTGCGGCAGGTAGCCGAGGATCCACTTCACCGCCTGCCTGCCAGCGTCGGTCGAAAGGTCGTGCGTGCCGACGCGCACCGCCCCGGCGCTCGCGTGGAGGATGCCGGCGAGGATACGCATTAGGGTCGTCTTTCCCGCGCCGTTCGGCCCAAGCAGGCCGAACATGCCGCTCGGGATCGTGAGGTCGACGCCGCGTAGCGCCGGGACATCGCCAAACTGCTTTGTCAGACCGGTGATCTGGATCTCCAACTCCGCCTCCTAACGCGCTGCCGCGCGGCGCGTGATATAGGCCTGGAGCGCGAACAAGGCGAGCGCCCCGGTCGCGAGCAGGAGCGCGATGCTCGCGAGACCGAGCGCGATGGGGATGGACTGCCCGTTGAAGCAGCCCACGTCGGTGTGCTGGAAGAACGCGGCAGCGGGGTACTCGCCGATCGGCGTGAGCAGCGTGCAGTTGAGCGTCGGCATCCGCTCCGGAGGCACAAGGTTGCCCCAGAACCAGTAGCCGGTGAACAGCACGGCGTAGAGCGGCACGGGGAGCCACTCGGTGCAGGCGATCGAGAACGCCGCCACGAAGAGCAGACCGGGCGCGATGACGACGACGAAGATGAGCGGAAGGAAGCGCACGAGCGTCGCGTCGCCGATACGCACGCCGCTGTACAGCATGAAGAGCGCGAAGGCCAAGAGGAGCGGGATCATCGTCGCGATCGTCGCGCCGAAGTACTTCCCCCAAAGACGCGCGCCAAGGCTTGCGGGAAGACTGTCGAGGAGCTCGAGCGTCCCGAGGCTGCGCTCGCGCCGCCAGCGGTCGGCGAGAAGGATCCCGAACGCGACCGGCAGGAAGAAGCTCGCGTTGCCCACCAGCCGCAGCGCCGTGTCGGCGGGCGGCAGCACGCGCTCGGGCGGGCCGGAGCGCGAGAACAGCGCGAAGAGCAGGACGAGCGCGAAGCCGATCGACACCCACACGCTGCGCCGGCGCAGCTGCATGCAGAACTCGTAGCGCAGCGCGCCCAGGAACGCGCTCATCGCTCCGCCGCCAGGAGATGTTCCGGTCGCCCGAGCAGCACGGCGGTGATGGCAAGACACGCCATCCCCACGAGAGCAACGGTGATGCGGTTCCAATACCAGCGTGCGGGATCCGCAGGATCGAAGGGCAGCGCGATCCAGAGCGGCGTGAGCCATGTCACCGAAGACCACAGCTGCGACAGGAGGTTCGAGAGCACCCACGCGGCCGCGACGACTCCCGCGCCCGCCGTCGCCGCGCGGGTCGCGACGGCCGTGAGCGCGCCGACCCCTGCGAGAAGGAGGAGGGGCGGAAGCCATTCCAGCTGATCCGCCAGCGGCGCATCCGGGATCTCGGAGGTCAGCCGACCGAGCTCGTGCAGCAACTCGGTCGCGAATCCGATGACCGCGGAGGACCACAGGAGGGCGAGCAAGAGGCGGAGCAGGACACTCCGACGAACGCTGCGCGGCAGCGACAGACGCAGCTCGATCGCCGGATCGCTCGCCACCGCACTCACCGCGGCGATCCCGCCGACCATCGAACCGACCTGCACGATCGCCGAGAGGACGCGGTCGGTCTGCGCCGGCGCACCGATCACCTGCGACAGCAGGCCGAAGAAGCACAGCGCGAGCACGGCGAACAGCGGCGCGACGAGCGCCGGCCAGCCAAGGCGGCGCGACTCGAAGGCGAGCGCGGTCATGTCGGACGCAGCACGCGCGGCGTGCGCAGGACGACCACGCCGAAGAGCGCGAAGGCGACAGCGATCGAAAGCGCGGTCGCGACCGTCGGATCCAGCACAGGCACGATGACGTGCTCGAGGGCGCGACCGGACGTGAGGTTCAGGATCCACAGCGTCCCCGCGACGGCAAGCGAGGCGACCGAGCCGAAGCGGACCGCGACCGCGAGCGCGATCGACGAGAGCAGCAGCATCGGCCCGAGCCACACCGCGATGACCGCCTCGAGACCACCCGCCGGGTCACCGACTCCCTCGAGGACGAGCGACGCGACGAGCGCAAGAAGCAGGTCGTAACCGCAGACAAGCGCGAGGCGCGCGAGGAGGATCGCGCGCGGCGACGTCGGTGTCGCGAGGGCGACCTCGAGCGAGGGATCGTGTTCGCCGTACAGGAATGCGAGGCCGGCGGCCGCGATGAGCGGCGTGACCGCGCCGAACGCGCCGCCAGCTCCGGCGGACGCCCCGAAGAGGGTCACCGCGCACCCGAGCCCCATGACCACGGCGGACGCGGACCAGATGGAGCGGTTGACCACCGGCACCTGTGCGTACACCAGGTCGTAAATGCGTTCGAGCGAGAAGCGCGGCTCCGGCGTGGGCGGGCCGAAGCGCGGTCGCACCTCGCGTGGCAGGGCGAGGCGCGTGGCGCCGGCAACGCGATCGAGGTCATCGCTCACGGGTCTTCTCCACCAGCGCATGCCTGGCCGCGTTGATGCGGCTCTTCACGGTCCCGATCGGAACGCCGAGGACGAGCGCGATCTCCGAGTGCGTCAGTTCGTGTGAGAACGCGAGCGCCAGGACTTCGCGGTGCAGCGGCCGCAGCGCTCTGATATGGGCGGCAAGTTCGGCAAGCTCGACCCGCGCGAGAGCGGCCTCTTCGGTCGAGGGACCCGGGGCGAGGTCGTCGGGCTCGGCACCACCGCGCAGATCGAGCTGCTTTCTCCGTCTTCCATCGCGTGCGCGACGCCTGGCGATACCGAAGATCCAGGTACGCACGCTCGCGCGGCCGGAGAAAGAGCGGGCCGCGCGCCATACCGCCGCGAAGGTGTCTTGAAGCAGCTCCTCGGCGAGAATGTCGTCGTCGCAGATGGCGCGGAGATAGCCATGCACAGAGGGAGCGTGCCGTTCCCACAGCTGACGGAGGGCCATCTCGTCGCCGCGCGCGACCGCGGCAAGGACGGCGGCGTCGAGATCGTCGCCGGGCCTGCTCAACGAGCGGGGCCGCGCGCCGATCTCCATGGTTGCCACAGCCTATGAGTAGCAAGCGCGCCCACTTCGGTTCGGTCAATACGCTTGTGACGTGCGCCAGGTCCCGGTCAACGCCGATCCGACGAGGGCGCCTTCGTGAGCGACCGGCGCTACGACGCGGTGAAAGCCGCCCTGCTCGCGCGTCGCGGTGTGAGCGTGGGCGAGGGGTTCGGCGGCGGCGCGCTGACGGTGGGAGGTCGCATCTTCGCGATGCGCTCGGCGCGCGGCGACTACGTGGTGAGGCTGCCGCGCGACCGCGTGGCGGCACTCATCGCGTCGGGTGACGGAAAGGCGTTCGATGCCGGCCGGGGCCGCGTCATGAAGGAGTGGCTCGCGGTGAACGAGCGCTCGCGCATCGACTGGACGGTGCTCGCCGACGAGACGCGGGTTTTTGTGGCGCGAGCCAAGTAGCCTCGCGGTACCTCAGGGAGGCGAGACTCGGCTAGGGATGGTGTCCGGCCAGATCAAGCGCGACCGTGACGATCACGTCGCCCACTCCTTTGAGATGCCGCGCATCAACCCGCGCCGCGGCGTCGTCCGGCGTGTGCAGCTCGACGTCGTTCCATTGCACGAGTACGGCTGGCACGTGCGCGCGCGAGAAGACGTCGTGGTCGCTCCCGCCGGTCGGTACTGTCGTCGGGAGGCCACGGGCGCGGACAGCGTCGAGGACGCGCGCCTGCAGGTCGTGGTCGTTCGCGGAAGCGCCGAGCGCGTCGCCGCAGCAGCCTGACGCGTCGACGTCGAGGAACGCGACGAGGCTCTCGACACGTCCCGGCGTCGTCGCCGTCTGGAGGATGTATGCGCTCGCTCCGAGGTAGCCCTCCTCTTCCCCACCGAACGCGACGAACACGATCGAGTGCCGGAGCTGCGCGCGTTTCGCGACGAGCGTGCGGGCGGCCTCGAGCATGATCGCGACGCCGCTCGCGTTGTCGTTGCCGCCTGGGTAGACGACGCCGTCCGGATCGGTGCCGAGTCCATCGAGATGGCCGCCGACCATCACCGCTCGCTGCGCCGCCGCCGGGTCTGTGCCCCGCAGGAGAGCAACGGCGTTCGCGCTCTGTACCTGCCGGACGGCCTCGAGCGGGACGGAGACGCGCACCCGCGTCGGCACGTCGCCGTGCCTCGCCTCGATCCCGCCCGGCACCAGCTCGTCAGCGACCGAGCGCGCGATGTGGAGAACTGGAATGGTCGCTGTCTCGAGGAACGGCAAAGGCGAGAAGCGGATCCCGGGCTGGTCGACGACGACGAGCACCGCGACCGCGTGACGCTGGTACGCCGTCTCGATCGGGTTCCCCCTCGGGCTCGTCGTGACCAGCGCGATGCGGCCGGTGAGGTCGAGGTCCGCGACGTCCGAGGGCTCGCCGTGACCGGCGACGCTGATCGCCCCCTCCGCCGTCCCACCACCTGCGCGTCCGCTGACGTACTCGGTGAAGTCGGTCCGCCAGCGAAATGAGCGCGAGGAGGGCGCGAGCATCTCGAGACGCGCCGGAGCGCCAAGGCCCACGATCGGTTGCGTGAAGTGCTCGAGGAACGTGCCGCCGTCACCGAGCGGCTCGAGGCCGAGCTCGCGAAAGCGCTCTGAGACGTAGGCTGCGGCGTCGGCGAACTGCGGCGAGCCGGAGAGTCGACCGCCGCGTGCCGGATCGGCGAGATACGACACGTGCGCCAGCGCAC
>DASQIF010000042.1:0-73915 GCA_035631715.1 Candidatus Acidiferrales bacterium | reverse complement strand
CCGAATACCTGGTCATGCTGGCGAACGACAAGGTCGACCGCAGCAAGATCAAGGAGGTGCCGGTGGGGTTCAGCTCGGTCGAGCTGAAGGACGGCCTGGTGGACGTGCTGCCGGTCTTCACCGGCAACGAGCCGTTCGTCCTCGCGAACCAGCTCAACACGCCCGTCGACCTCATCCTGCCCGAGGCGTTCGGCTATCCACCGATCGGCACGTCCGATGTGGTGAACGCGAATTACGCGAAGCAGAATCCCGACGTGATCGCGGCGTTCCTGCGCGCGACGATCAAGGGCGCCGAATACATGGTCGCCCACAAGGCCGAGTCGGTGCAGATCGCGATCCAGTACGCCGGTCCGGGCAAGACACGCGAGCAGCACGAGTTCCAGTACGACATCACCGTGCGCGATCTCGTCTCAGGCATCGCCGCGACCAAGGGCATCGGCTACGTCACGCCCCAGCAGTGGCAGGCGCAGCTCGATCTGCTCTTCGATCAGAAGCTCATCACGAAGAAGCCCAAGGTCGAAGACGTGCTCGACACATCGTTCGTCCAGAAGGTGCTCGGGCCGGACGGGAAGGTCATCTGGCCGGGCTGAGATGAAGTTCACCTTCAGCAACCTCCCCGCGACGGGGTGGACGCTGCCCGCCGGTCGCATCGCCGATCTCGCACGACTTGCGGAGGAGGTCGGCGTCGACCGCTTCGCCATCGCGGACCTTCCGTATCACTACGACTGCATGACCGTGATGACGGCCTGCCTCCTCGCGACCAAGCGCCTCGAGGTCGAGAGCCTCGTCACCAACCCGTATACGCGCGACCCGGGTCTGATCGCGGCGGCCTGGGCCACGATGGCGAGCCTGTCCGGGAATCGCGCGATCCTCGGGATCGGCGGCGGCGTCGAGAGCGCGACGCGCGTGTACGTCGCGCCGTGGCAACACGAGCGGCCGCACCCGGCTGCGGCTGTGCGCGAGGCCGTCGGGGTATACCGCGCCATGTGGCGCGGCGAGAAGGTGAACGTCGACGGAGCGGTGGTGCACGTGCACGACGCGACGCTGGACTGCCCGCTCCCGGACGGCCCGATCCCGATCCTCATCGCTGCTCGCGGGCCGACGATGCTGCGTCTCGCCGGCGAGCTCGCGGACATCGCGCATCTCGCATCGCTGTTCCTCGACCGCCGTCACCAGCACGAGAACATCGCCGCGGTGCTCGCGGGCGCGCGCGCGGCGCGTCGCGACGCCGGCGCGTTGGAGATCGATCTCTCCGTGACGGTGAGCGTGTCGCGCGACCGCGCGAAGGCGCGCCGGGACGCGAAGCGCAACGCCGCGCAGACGATCCTGTGGATGGCCGGCACCGACCGGCACAACGCGAAGCGCGAATGGAAACGACCGATCGGGTTCGATATCGACGAGGACCTCATCCGCGCTCTGACCACGCGCTGGGACATGTGGCGCGTGCCCGAGCTGCCCGACGAGCTCGCCGACATGATCGACGAGGCGACCCTCGACCGGTTCACCGTCGCCGGCGAGCCCGAGGAGTGCGCCGAGCGCCTCGCCGCGATGGCGCGCGATCTCCCCGAGGCCACCGGCTTCCGCGTGAAGCTGCCGCGCCCGGTGCGGGCCGCGACGTACGAGGACTACGAGGACGCGATCCGCGGGATCGGTGAGGTCGTCGCCGCGCTACGCAAGACCCCGGCCGCCGCCTAGCCGCCGCTCCGCGTATCGGGCCACGGCGATGGCCGTCGCCTCGTCGTTCGCGACGACCTGAAGGCCGATCGGCAGACCGCGTGTCGGGATGGGGATCGAGAACACCGCGCTGTCGCTGATGTTGAACGGCATTGTCCCGGCGCTGAACGAGCGTAGCTGCGTGCGCAGCGGGGCCACGCACGGCACGGTCGGCAGGACGATGGCATCCACCGATTCGAGCGCCGCGCGCGTGAGGCGCTTCAGCCGCCGCGCCGTCAGGCGCGCGACGTGGTCCTGCGACCGCGTCACGTGCGCGCTCCCGCGCAGGAGCGCACGAAGCTCCGCGCCGTAGCTCCCACGCGCCGAGCGGTACCAAGGCTCGTGGAGGCGATAGGACTCGAACTGCACGATCGGGAATGCCGCAGCGGCGAACTCACCGATCGGTGGAAGCGCGATGTCGGGCAGCTCGCGGGTGACACGATCGAACGCCGCTCGCACCGCGGCGTCCACGTCCGCGAGCCATGAGCGAGGGACGGCGATCGACGGATGCGCAATTCGTCGAACTTCCGCCGGCTCACGACGCATGAGATCGACGACGCGCGCCGCGGTCGCGACGTCGGCCGCGAGCACCCCAACGCTGTCGAGCGTCGTCGAGTTCGGGAACACGCCGCTGCGAGGCACGGCGCTCCGCGGCGGCTTGTAGCCGACGACACCGCAGAACGCCGCGGGGATCCGCACGGAGCCGAGCGTGTCCGTGCCGAGGGCGGCGTCGCACAGACCGGCGGCGACCGCTGCGCCGCTTCCGCTCGACGAGCCGCCGGTGTCCCGACGTGGATCGCGCGGATTGCGGACGTCGCCGTAGTGCTCGTTGTGACCCGTACCGCCCATCGCGTACTCATACAGATTCGTCTTGCCGACGAAGACGCAACCGGCGGCGCGCAGGCGGGCCACGCAGGTCGCGTCGCGCGTACGCGGCTCGCGCGGGAGATGCCGGCCACCGGCGGTCGTGGGCATGCCGCGCACATCGATGTTGTCCTTCACCGCGATGCGCAACCCGCGTCCGCGTGCGTCGGGCGCGCGATAGATGAAGGCGTTCAGCTCGGGCGGCACATCGCCTCGGCGATCTTCTCCGCCACCATCATCGTCGTCGCGTTGATGTTCACGCGCGGGCAGTCGGGCATGATCGATGCGTCCACGACGCGCAGACCCTCAACGCCGTAGACACGACCCTGCGCGTCGGTCACCGCGTCCGGATCGTCGGCGGCACCCATGCGGGCGGTGCCGCACGGATGGTGCGACGTGAGGACGTTCCGCTTTGTCCAGTCGTCGAGCGCACGCGGCGAGGAGAGGTCGGCCGCCTCGGGGGCCGCGAGCCCGATGCGCAGGCCGTTGAACGCCTTGGTATTGCCGAGCTCGATCGCGAGCGCGATCGACGCGCGCATGCGCGCGAGGTCCTCGGGTGCCTCAAGAAAGCCGAGGTCGATGACCGGCTGCGTATGCGGATCGGTGTTCGCGAGCCGCAGCGCCCCGGCGCTGGCCGCGTGCATGAGGAGCACGGAGACGCCGATGCGCGGCACGTGGTTCGGGGTGTACTTCGTGAGGACCGCCGCGCCGAGGCAGACGTCCAAGTGATCGCGCGACGCCGGGGCCGTGGTGCGCAGCTGCACCTGCCAGGGGATGGGCAGCTCCTTGGCCGTCGCGGCGTATCGATCCGTCACGTGCCAGCTCGTGCCGACGAGCGGGTGATTGCGCAGGTTGCGGCCGACGCCGCGCCGGTCGGCGACGCACGCGAGGCCGTGGCGCGCGAGCTCGCCCGCCGGGCCGACGCCTGAGAGCAGGAGCAGGTGCGCTGACCCGATCGCGCCGGCGGAGAGGATGACCTCGCGCGCGGGGATGACGCTGCGCGCACCGCCTCGCTCGATCTCGACGCCGGTGGCGCGGCCGCGCTCGAACACCACGCGACAGGCCGTCGTGTCGGCCAGGATGCGCAGGTTCGCGCGTTCGCGCGCCGGCGCGAGATAGGCCACCGCGGCGCTCATGCGCCGTCCCTCGTGCGTGTTGAACGGCACCGGTCCGCAGCCTTCCGCGTCGGGCGCGTTGTGGTCAGGACAGGAACGGAAGCCGCGCGCCGTGCACGCCTCGAGGTACGCGAGCGCCGCGGGCGACCACGATTCACGCGGCGGCCGATGCACCTGGATCGGACCGGACGTGCCGTGCGGCGGAGCGGGAAAGTCGTGGTCGGTCTCCATCCGCTGGAAGTACGGGACACAGGCGTCGTAGCGCCACGAGTCGCCGGCGACCTTCGCCCAGCCGTCGAGGTCGTCGCGCAGCGCCCAGAGGTAGACCGTCGTGTTGATCGCGGAGCTGCCCCCGACGACGCGGCCGCTCGGGATCGCGAGCTCGGGTCGCAGCTCCGTCGCGCGTGCGACGTGGTGCCAGAGGTAATCGCGATGGCGCTCGTCGATCATCGATGAGTCGCGCAAGGCTTCCGGAAGGGCATCGGGCTCGTGATCGGGTCCGGCCTCCACCAGACAGACGGTGCGCGACGGGTCCTCCGAGAGGCGCGCGGCCAGCACGGCCCCGGCACTCCCCGCGCCGACGATGACCGTGTCGTACCTCGATACGGGGGTGGCTATTCCTTCTCCGAGCTCGCGGCGGTCTGGCGTCCCCATTCCTTGTTGCGCAGCTCGATGCGTCGGATCTTCCCGCTCACCGTCTTCGGCAGGCTCGTGACGAACTCGATCCTGCGCGGGTACTTGTACGCGGCCGTGACGCGCTTGCAGTGTTCCTGCAGCTCGCGCACGAGCTCGTCCGAACCGGTCTGCCCCGGCTTCAGGACCACGAACGCCTTCACCACCTCGCCGCGGATCGCATCGGGGCTCGACACGACCGCGGACTCCGCCACGGCCGCATGCTCGAGCAGGGCGCTCTCGACCTCGAACGGGCCGATGCGGTAGCCGGCCGAAAGGATCACGTCGTCGGCGCGGCCGACGAACCACACGTAGCCTTCCTCGTCGGTCATCGCGCGGTCGCCGGTGATGTAGTAGTCGCCGCGGATCGAGGCGGTGTTGATCGCCGGGTCTTTCCAGTACTCCTTGAAGAGGCCGACCGGCCGCTTCGGGCTGATGCGCACGCCGACGTCGCCCTCTTTGTTCGGCGGGAGAGGCTTCGCGTCGTCGCCGATGACCGCGATCTCGTAGCCGGGCGACGGCTTGCCCATCGAGCCGGGCTTGATCGCAAGACCCGGGTAATTGCCGACGAGGCAGCACGTCTCGGTCTGGCCGTATCCGTCGCGGATCTCGAGGCCGGTGTACTCCTTCCAGGTCGCGATGACCTCGGGGTTGAGCGGTTCGCCAGCGGCCACGCAGCTGCGCAGCTTCGGGAACTTCCACTTAGAAAGGTCCTCGAGCACGAGCGAGCGGAAGATGGTCGGCGCGCCGCACATGCTCGTCACCGGGTACTTCGCGAGAATGTCGAGATTGCGCTTCGCGTTGAACGCGCCGCTCGGGTTGTGGATGAGCTGCGCCGCGCCGGCGATGAGCGGACCGAAGAGGCTGCTCCACGCGGCCTTCGCCCAACCGGTGTCCGAGATGTTCCAGTGCAGGTCCTCCGGCGTGAGGCCGATCCAGTACTTCGCGGTCACGGTGTGGCCCACGCCGTAGCTCGCCTGCGTGTGCATGACCATCTTCGGATAGCCCGTCGTCCCCGATGTGAAATAGAGGAGCGCGGGATCGGACGCCAACGTCGGCTCCGGCTTCGCGGTCCCCGTCGCCCGCTCACGCTCGGCCCGCAGATCGGACCAGCGGCCTCCCGCCGCGCCGATCGAGAGATACGCCGTCACGCTCGGCGCCTTGTCGCGGACCTCGTCGAAGCGCGGCGCGTACGCCGCCTCGGTGACGACGGCGACCGGCTCCGACAGCGAGATCCGGTACCCGATGTCCTTCGGCGTGAGCATCACCGTGCCTGGCATCGCGATCGCGCCGATCTTCAGGCAGGCGAGCATCGTCTGCCACCACTCCGGCACGCGACCCACCTGGATGAACACCCGATCGCCCTTCCGCACGCCGTGGAGGCGGAGGATGTTCGCGACGCGGTCGACGTCCGCCGAGAGCTCGCTCCAGGAGTAGCGCCGTTCACCGCCTGCGTCGTCCAGCCAGAGGATGGCGAGACGATCGGATCGCCATCGCTCGAAGGTGTCGGCGACGAAATTGAAGCGCTCCGGCACGGTCATCTGCGCCTCGACGTCGGCGCGAAGCTGCTCATAGGTGCTGACGGTCGTGGCCATCGTGCGACTCCCCTCGATGACGGTGCCGCGATGCTATCTCGCATCGAGGCATGCCGCCTCGCGTAGCGAGACGGCGGCGCGCATCATGTGCCCGTGCGGTTCACCTTCAGCAACCTGCCCGCCGTCGGCTGGAAGCTCCCGCTGCGCGCCATCGTCACGATGGCGGCCCGGTGCGAAGACGTCGGCTTCGATCGCTTCGCGGTCGCCGATCTGCAGTTCCACTGGGACGTCATCGCGGTGATGACGGCGTGCGCCGCCGGGACGCGCCGGATCGGCATCGAAAGCCTCGTGACCAATCCCTATACGCGCGACGCCGGCATGCTCGCCGCCGCATGGGCCGCGGTCGCGGACCTCTCTGACGGGCGCGCGGTCTTTGGGATCGGTGGCGGCGTCGAGGTCCCGAAACGCGTGTGGATCGCGCCGTTCGGACACGACCGGCCGAGCGCGATCGTCGGCGTGCGCGAGTGCGTCGATGTCGTCCGCCGTCTGTGGCGTGGTGAGCGGGTCACGTTCGACGGACAGGTCGTCCATGTGCACGACGTCGCGCTCGACTGCCCGATCCCGCCGCCGATACCGGTGCTCATCGCGGCCCGCGGCCCGCGCATGCTCGAGCTCGCCGGAGAGCTCGCCGACATCGTGCATCTGGCGTCGCTGTTCCTCGGCGCGGAGAGCCGCGCCGCCGACCTCGCGCGCGTTTCGAAAGGTGCGTCGCGGGCGCGTCGTGCGGCGGGCTCGTACGAGATCGACATCTCGGTCACCGTGAGCGCGTCGCGCGACCGCAGGCGCGCGCGCGCGGCGGCGCTCCGCAACGCGGCGCAGAGCATCCTCTGGTACGCCGGCGCCGATCAGTACGGCGCGCAACGCGAGTGGAACGTGCCACCGGGCTTCGCGGTGCCGGCCGCGACGGTCGACGCCCTGGCCAAGGGTTGGGACATGTGGCGCGACCCGGAGCTGCCGGCGGAGCTCGGTGCGCTCATCGGCGACGACGTGCTCGATCAGTTCACGGTCTGGGGTGAGCCGGAGGAGTGCGCAGCGCGGCTCCGGCGGCTCGCCACCGAAGCGCCGGGCGCGACGGGTTTCCGGCTCAAGCTGCCGATCCCGCTTAAGACGAAGACGCTCGCCGAGTACCTTGACGACGTCGAGATGCTCGGGGCGGTCCTGGCCGCGTATCCGTCGATAGCCGGCTCCGCGGTCGCGGTCGGGGAGGATTGATGCGCGCGAATCGCGTGAAGCAGCTCCTGTATTCAGGGCAGCCGGCGCTCGGCACGTTCATGGCGCTCGGCAGTCCCCTCGGCGCCGAGCAGCTCGCGCACGTGGGCTTTGACTGGCTGGTCATCGATCAGGAGCACGGCGCGATCGACGCGACGCTCACACAGTCGCTCCTGCAGGCAATCTCGACGACCGAGACGGTGCCGCTCATCCGCGTGCCGGAGAACGGCGTCGACTGGATCAAGCGCGCGCTCGACGCGGGCGCGTACGGCGTGATCGTGCCGATGGTGAACACCCGCGAGGAGGCCGAGGCGGCGGTGCAGGCCGCGAAGTACCCGCCGCTCGGGTCGCGGAGCATCGGCGGCTCACGCACGCGTCTCTACGGAGGGAGCGACTACGTCGAAAAGGCGAACGACGAGATCCTGCTGATCACGCAGATCGAGCACAAGATCGGCGTCGAGAACGCACGCGAGATCCTGTCGGTGAAGGGCGTCGACGCGTACTTCATCGGTCCGGGAGATCTCTGCGCGAGCCTCGGCCTCCCGAATTCGTGGGACCCCGACTTCCCGGAGTACTGGGCCGCGATCGAGAAGGTGCGGCAGGCAGGTGTCGCGACCGGCAAGCCCGGCGGCATCCACGCGTCGGCGAATCGTGTGCCGCAGATGCTCGAGAAGGGCTACCGCTTCATCGCTATCGGCTTCGACATCTCGTTCATGCAGAACGCGGCCGCGGCGGCGCTCCAGGCAGCGCGACCGAAGACCGTTGACACCAAGGGCCGGTGAAGTCACTGTCTCGCGGTCAGAGACGGGACCTCGTAACGTGAGACGGGGAGACCGGGGGAGCAGCGCCGCGGTTACATGAAATTCACCTTTGGCAATCTGCCGTCCATCGGGTGGGTGGATCCCGTCAGCAAGCTGGTCGAGTTGGCGCAGCTGTGCGAGCGCGAAGGCCTTTCGCGTTTCGGGGTCTCAGATTGGCGCTTCTATCACGACTGCTTCGTCGTCATGACCGCCTGCCTGCAGGCGACCACGCGTCTCGAGGTCGAGAGCCTCGTCACCGACCCGTACGTGCGGCACCCCTCGCTCACCGCGCTCGCGCACGCGACGATGGACGACCTCTCGCACGGCCGCGCCATCATGGGCATCGGCGCGGGCGTCGAGCAGCCGACGTTCTGGGGCTACGACCGGCCGCATCCCCGTGAGGCCGTCCGCGACGCGGTCGAGATCTGCCGCCGCATGTTCCGTGGCGAGACGGTGACGTACCAGGGGAACGTCATCAGCGTGGAGAAGGCCGGGCTCAACTTCACGCCGTACCGAAAGGACCTTCCGATCCTCATCGCCGCCCGTGGCGCGACGATGCTCGAGCTCGCTGGCGAGCTCGGCGACATCGTCCACCTCGCGTCCTTCTTCGTGAACGCCGGGCATCATCGCGACAACCTCGAGATTGTGCGCCGCGGAGCCGAGCGCGCCGGACGGCGCATGGGCACGTTCGAGATCGACATCTCGATGCCGTGCTCGGTCTCCGCGGATCGGAAGGCCGCCCGCCGTGCCGCGAAGCGCCCGGCCGCGCAGGGCATCCTGTGGACGGCCGCCGCCGAGCGTTACTCGCGCGATCGCAAGGACTGGGTGCGGCCGCCGCAGTTCTCGGTGCCGGAAGACGTCGTCGAGGCGCTGGCCTCATGGGATTTCTGGACACAGGCCGAATTCCCGGACCGCCTCGCCGACCTCATCACCGACGACGTGCTGGACCAGTTCGCGCTCGCCGGCACGCCCGAGGAGTGCGCCGAGCGCCTCCGTGCGCTCGAGCGTGAACTTCCCGAGGTGACCGGGGTACGCATCTATGCCGTGCCACCCGCCGGAAAGCCGCTCTTCGAGGGATATGTCGACATGGTGAAGGGATTTGGTCGCGTCGCCCGCCTGGTCAACAGCAGGGCGCGGCCGGTGATGGCGTAGAACGGGAAGGGGAGGCAGACACGAGAACATCATTCGGTGACAGAGAGAACAGAGATATGAGGAGGAGACCATGACGTTCGGACGGTTCCCAAAGCTCGCGCGGATGCTCGCGCTTCCGCTCGCGCTCGCGTTCGTCGTCGCCTGCACGCAGCAGGCGTCGCCGGGCGCCTCGGGCGCGCCCGGCACGGCCGCGGCGACGGTGGCCCCGACGCCGGCCGGCCCGCAGGGCACGCTCACCATCGCGATGCGCGGCGACATCCAGAGCACGCATCCGTACCTCAGCTACGACATCGTCGGCATCTCGTACCGCTACAACGTGTTCGACGCGCTCGTCGAGTGGGACTACGACGGCAAGATCGTGCCGGCGCTCGCGGAGTCGTGGAAGGTGGACGGAAAGAACATCACCTTCACGCTGCGCAAGGGCGTGAAGTTCCACAACGGCGATCCGCTGACGGCCGCCGACGTGAAGTTCTCGATCGACACGCTGAAGAGCAAGGACCTGAACTCGGGTCAGGCCGGGAACTTCGGCGCCGTGGACGGCGCGACGGTCGTCGACGACAACACCGTCACCGTGAACCTGAACAAGGTCGACCCGCGCATCCTCGACACGTTCGCGAACAACCTGTCCATCCTCCCGTCGAAGTACTACCAGTCGGTCGGCCAGGCCGGCTTCATTTCGAAGCCGATCGGCACCGGCCCGTTCAAGTTCGTGTCGTGGGCCAAGGACGACCGCATCACCATGGAGGCGAACGCCGACTACTGGTCCGGAAGCTGGAAGGGCAAGCCGCTCGTGAAGACGCTCGTCTTCCGCGCGATCCCGACCGCCGCGACGCGCGTCTCCGAGCTGAAGGCCGGCTCGGTCGACATGGTCCAGGACCTTCCGACCGACCAGGTCGACCCGCTGAAGTCGGGTGGCTTCAACGTGGTGGAGTCGAAGAGTCCGGTCTACAACTGGGCCTTCTACAACACCCTCAGCACATCTCCGTCGGCGAAGCCACTGCTCGACACCCGCGTCCGCCAGGCGATGAACTACGCGGTCGACACCGCGACGATCATCAAGACCGTCCTCGGCGGCCACGCGCGGCAGCTGGCCGGTGGCGTCACCGACCTCACCATGGGCTTCACGAGCGATCTCAAGCCATTCGCGTTCGATCAGGCGAAGGCGAAGCAACTCCTTGCTGACGCCGGGTACCCGAACGGCTTCACCATCGACGCGGACGTCTCCAACACCGCGAAGCAGGACGTGCCGCAGGCGATCGTCGCGCAGCTCGCGCAGGTCGGCATCAAGGTCAACCTCAACGTGATGCCCACGGACGTGTTCAACAACAAGTGGGTGTCCCATGGGTTCGACCAGATGTACTTCGTGACCTGGAACACCTTCACGCACCCGGATCTGCTCAACCTGCTCGCCGGTTGCAAGCAGTTCCTCTCCAACTTCTGCAACGCCGACGCGCAGAAGTTCCTCGATCAGGGCGCCGGCACGCTCGACGCGGCCACACAGACCTCGGCGTACACGGGGGCCGAGAAGGTCTTCGCGACCGATCCGTTCGGCATCTACATCAGCGGCGACAACTCGATCACCGGGCTCTCGAGCAAGGTCCAGGGCTGGAAGGCCCACGGCGTCACGCCGATCGTCGCCACCAACACGACGGTCAGCAAGTAAGGCATTAAGAGGGGCCTCCCGCGGGAGGCCCCTCCTCGTTCCATGAGCCTGAAGTTCACCTTCGACCTCCCGACATCGCTGTGGCGCGAGCCGGCCGAACGCTTCGTCGCGCTCGCGCCGCACTACGAGGCCGCGGGTTTCCAGCGCTTCGGCGTCGCGGACTGGCGCTTCTATCCCGACCTCTTTGTCGAGATGACCGCGTGCCTGCAGGCCACGACACGTCTCGAGCTCGAGAGCCTGGTGACCGATCCGTTCGTACGCCATCCGTCGCTCACCGCGGTCGCGATGGCGACGATGGACGACCTGTCGCAGGGTCGCGTCGTGCTCGGTCTCGGCGGCGGGCTCGAGCAGCCCGCGCTCTGGCCGCACGAGCGCGCGCATCCGTTGGAGGCGGTGCGCGACGCGATCGCCATCTGCCGTGGCATGTTCCGCGGCGAGAGGGTGACGTATCGCGGCAAGGTCATCAGCGTCGAGGGCGCGAAGCTCGACTTCAAGCCGTACCGCGCCGACCTGCCCATCCTCATCGCCGCGCGCGGCAAACGCATGATCGAACTCGCCGGTGAGCTCGCCGACATCGTTCACCTCGCCGCGTTCTTCATGGGTCTCGGGCATCGCCGCGATGAGCTCGAGCACGTGTCGCGCGGCGCGGCGAAGGCGGGGAGAAAGCCCGGCTCCTTCGAGATCGACATCACCATGCCCTGCTCGGTGAGCGAGGACGGACGCGCCGCGAAACGCGCCGCGACGCGGCCCGCGGCGCAGGGGATCCTGTGGATGGCCGGCGCGGAGAAGTACTCCCGCGAGCGCGCCGACTGGAAGCGACCGGACGAGTTCCGCGTCCCCGATCACGTGGTATCGGCGCTCGCGAAGTGGGACTTCTGGACGTCGCCCTATCTGCCGAAGGAGCTGGCCGACCTCATCACCGACGACATCCTCGACCAGTTCGCGGTCGCGGGGACCCCGGAGGAGTGTGCACAGCGCATCCGCGCGATCACCCGCGAGCTGCCCGCCGTGACCGGCGTTCGCCTGTACGCGCTGCCGCCGCCCTCCGCGAGCTGGTCGGAGGGCTACGTCGAGTTGGCGCGCGCGTTCCGGCGCATGATCGGGCTGGTGAACGCCTGACGGCGGAAAGCCGTGGGACACTCTTGTAGAGAGGGTGTTGAGTTGCCGCTCGATCGCGATACGTTCCGTCGACTCATGAGCGCGTTCCCGACCGGCGTCACCGTCGTGACGACCGTCGGCGCTGACGGTCAGCCAAAGGGGCTCACCCTTCAGGCATTCCTCGCGGTATCCACCGAACCTCCGCTCCTGCTCATCAGCCTCGATCACACTTCCCGCACGCTCGACGCGGTCGAAACGCGCGGTGCCTTCGTCGTGAACTTCCTTGCCGCGGGCCGCGAGCGCCTCTCGAACACGTTCGCCTCCAAGGACGAGGAGAAGTTCGCTCACGTGAACTGGCGGCCGTCGAAGATCGCTCGCGGGAGCCCGGTGCTCGCCGAGGACAGCGTCGCGTACGCGGAGTGCGTCATCACGCAGCGCATCGCCGCGGGAGACCACCTGCTCTTTCTCGCGTCGGTCGAGGGCGGCGACTCGTTCGAACGGATGCCGCTCATGTATTACCGGCGCAGTTACTCGGCGTGGTCGAGCGACAAGGTCGCATCGGCGCCCGCGGCGCACGACGACTGGCCGTCGTACAGCGACTGGTGACGGGCGGCGGCCGCGGCTAGGGCTCGCGCTGCCGCGGGTCGAGCGCGTCGCGGAGCCAGTCGCCGACCAGGTTCGTCGCGAAGACCGTGGTCATGACCGCGATCCCCGGGAAGAGCGCGATCCACCAGGCGGTCGAAACGTAGTCGAGGCCGTCGAACACCATCCGGCCCCAGGTGGGCGTCGTCACCGGCACGCCCACACCGAGGAACGACAGGCTCGCCTCGAAGAGGATGAGGTTCCCGACCTGGAGCGTCGCGATGACGATGATCGATGCCGCGGCGTTCGGCAGGACGTGGCGCACGATGATGCGGCGCGCGTTCGCGCCCACGACCCGCGCGGACTCGACGTAGAGCATCTCGCGGATACCGAGGACCTCCGCGCGCACGACGCGCGCGAACGTGAACCACGTCGTCAACGCCAGCACCGCGATGAGGTTCGCGACGCTCGGCCGCAGGATCGCGGCGATCGCCACGGCGAGGACCAGGACCGGGATCGCCTGCTGCACATCAGCGACGCGCATGATCACGCGATCCCAGCTACCACCGAGATATCCCGCGATGAGCCCGAGGGTGATGCCGATGCCGCCGGATACGACCACGCCGATGAAGCCGACGGTGAGCGAGACCCGCGCGCCCTGGATCATCCGGAGGAAGAGGTCCCGGCCGAGATTGTCGGAGCCCAAGAGGTATCCGTGCGCCCCGCCGGCCCACGTCGGCGCGTCGAGCCGCTGCAGGAGCAGCTGCGTGTCCGCGGTCGGCGCGATCTGGTCCGCCAACAAGGCCGCGGCGATCAGCAGCAGGAGCACCGCCAGGCCGGCGTAGCCGGGGATGGTGCGTGCGCGCGAGATCCAGCGGCGCCTCACCGCAGACGGATGCGGGGATCGATCCGCGTGTAGACGAGGTCGACGAACAGGTTCGCCAGGATGACGATCACCGCGGCCACGATGACGAACGACTGGATGACCGGGACGTCCTTGCGCGAGATGGCCGTGACCGCGAGCCGACCCATGCCGGGGTACGCGAAGATCGTCTCGGCGACGACCGCGCCGGAGAGCAGGAAGCCGACCTGCAGGCCGACCATCGTGACGAACGGGAGCGCGGCATTACGCAGCGCGTGACGCACCACCACGACGCGCCCGCGGAGGCCCTTCGCGTAGGCGGTGCGGATGTACTCCTGGCCGAGGACCTCGAGCAGGCTCGAGCGGAGCAGCCGCGCCAGCACGGCGGCCGAGAACGAGCCGACGGCCACGGCGGGCATGACGAGGTTCTTCCACGAGCCGCTGCCCGAGGACGGCAGCCAGTGGAGATCGACCCCGAACACGATGATGAGGACGATCCCGAGCAGGAACACCGGTATCGACTGGCCGAGGAACGCGAAGAGCCGCGCGATGACGTCGACCCAGCGGTCGTGGTTCATCGCCGCCAGCAGGCCGAGCGGGACGGAGACGACGAGCGCGAAGAGCACCGCGGCCGCGGTGAGGAGGATCGTCGCCGGAAGGCGGTCGAGCACCTCGCCCATCGCCGGTTCGTGGCTGCTGTACGACAGACCGAAGTCGCCGCGCACCGCGTGCGCGAGGAAGTCGACGTACTGCACCGGGATCGGACGATCGAGGCCCATGTTGTGCGCGAACGCGGCGCGCTCCTCCGGCGTCGCCTCGAGCGGCGCGAGCGTCGAGACCGGGTCGCCTGCCACGAAGGTGAGTGCGAAGACGATGGTCGTGACGCCGAGGAGCACGAGCAACCCCTGCGCGAGGCGCTGGAGGATGTATCTCACCGCCGCGATGGTCCTTCACGCCGCGCGTTTGGTCCAGCGTCGAAGGGTCGCATCCCGTATCGTGAGACGGCACCTCGGAGCGCGAAGAGGAGAGCCTTTCCCCGATGGCGAGCCTGCGCGTCGTCCACTACGTCAATCAGTTCTTCGGCCGGATCGGCGCGGAGGAGGCCGGGGATCACCCCTTCACCGTACGCGGCGGTCCGATCGGCCCCGGCATCGGTCTGCAGAAGGAGCTCGGCGACGCCGGCCAGGTGGTCGCGACGTTCATCTGCGGCGACAACCGCGCGGCCACCGACCTCGAGGCGTTCGGCGCCGCGGTGACGGCCGCGCTGCGCGAGCAGCGCGCCGACGTCCTCGTCGCGGGACCGGCGTTCAACGCCGGCCGCTACGGGCTCGCGTGTGGCGAGGCCTGCGCGCGCGCCGCGGCGCTCGGGATCCCGGCTGTGACCGCGATGAACGCGGAGAACCCGGGGGTCGACCTGTATCGCGCGAAGACCTACGTCCTTCCCACCACGCCGACGGCGCTCGGCATGAACGAGACCCTTGGACGGCTCGCGCGGTTCGCGATCCGGCTCGGCCGCCATGAGGTCATCGGCGCGGCCGCGGTGGAGGGCTATTACGGCAAGGGCGTGCACCGAACCGCCATCCTCGACCGTCCGGCCGCGGAGCGCGCGCTCGACATGCTCGTGGCGCGGATGGCCGGGCAGAAGTTCGCGACCGAGCTCACGCTCCCAGCGGTCGAGCACGTCGCGCCGGCGGCGCCTCTGGCCGACGTCGCGTCGGCCCGGATCGCGCTCATCACGACCGGCGGCATCGTCCCCAAGGGCAATCCCGACGGACTGAAGCAGTCGAACTCCACGGAGTGGCGCGCGTACCCGATCGCCGGCCTCGAACAGCTCGAGCCGGGGAAGTATGAGTCGATCCACTCTGGCTACGACGCGAGCGCGGCGAACAGCAATCCGAACTACGTCATGCCCCTCGACGCGGTGCGCGAGCTGCAGCACGCGCACGCGTTCGGCGATCTGGACGAGCGCTACATCGTCACGACCGGTGTCGGCACCGCGGTGGTGGAGGCGCGCCGCATGGGCCGCGAGATCGCCGCGCAGCTGAAGGAACGCGGCGTGAACGGGGTCATCCTCACCGCGACCTGAGGGACCTGCAATCGCTGCGGTGCAGCGATCAGTGCGGAACTCGAGCGTGCCGGGCTGCCCACCGCGATGATCACCGCGCTCGGCCCGGTCGCGGCGGACCTCGGCGCGAACCGCGTCATCCGAGGCGTGAAGATCCCGCACCCCTGCGGCGATCCGACGCTCGAGCCGGCCGGCGACCACGCGCTGCGTATCGGTCTGGTGCGCGCGGCCCTCGGCGCGCTCGGCGAGAAGATCGACAAGGCCACCCTCTTCCGCGGTGCGTCATGAGCGCGAAGACGCTCGAGCTAGGCACCTTCGACGTCGCGGACGTCGCGTTCGGCGACCGCACCGCCTTCGCCGGCGGCAAGCTGACCATCGCGCGCGACGAGATCGCGACGCTCGCGTCCTCGGATCCCGCGTTCGCCGGCGTCGAGGTCATGCTCGTGCGCCCGCACGAGAGCGTGCGCATCCCGCAGATCACCGACGTCATCGAGCCACGCGCGAAGTCCGGCGGCACCGGCGGTGTGTTCCCCGGTCTGCTTTCGGCGGTCGAGCCCGTCGGCTCCGGCCGCACCGATCGCCTCCGCGGCGTCGCCGTCGTCACGTCGGGACCTGTTCCCTGGCTCGGCGCGAAAGGTCTCTTCGTTCCGCACGACAGCGTGCTCGACATGGCCGGGCCGGGGGCGGACCTGCAGCCGTACGCCAACCTGCATCTCGTCGTGCTCCGGTTCACGTTCAAGGACGGCGTCGACCACGAGGGGTACGAGCGCGGCCTGCTCCTCGCCGGCGAGAAGGTCGCGCGCGCGCTCGCGCTCACCGCGCGCGACGCCGCGCCGTCGTCGGTCGAGCACCGCGACCTCTCGCGCCCCGCGGCCGCGCTGCCCCGCATCGTCTACGCGTATCAGGTGCAGTCGCAGGGCGTGTTCATGCGCAGCCGTCTGTACGGACGCGTGCTCGACGAGCTCCAGCCCACGCTCGTGCATCCGAACGAGCTCGCCGACGGGGCGCTCACCGCGGGCGGCCTGGGCGGCCACGGCGTGAAGCTCCACACCTGGATGCATCAGAACAACGCCGTCGTCGAGCACCTCGTCGCCGCCCACGGGAAGCGCTGGGACTTCGCGGGCATCGTGCTGCACCGCGGTCACTTCTATCTCTACGAGGACAAGCAGCGCGTCGGCCTGCGCATCGCGGAGAGCGCGACGCTGCTCGGCGCGAACGGCGTCGTGTTCACACTGGGCGGTGCCGGGAATAACGTCACCGAGGTGATGTTGGCGATACAGGAATGCGAGCGACGTGGCATCAAGACCGTGCTCATCACGTGGGAGCACGCCGGGCCGGACGGCTCGGACTACCCGTTGCCGTTCGCGGTGCCTGAGGCGGTGGCCATCGTGAGCACGGGGAACCTCGACGAGCCGCTGGCGCTCCCGAAGATGGATCGCGTGGCTGGGGATCAGGCCATCCGCGTGCGTCCGGAGATCGGGGGCGTGCCGTACCCGATCGACACCGCCATCACCCTCGAGCGGCGCACCTTCTACGCCGGCGCCGCGAATCCCATCGGCTTCGGCCGTTCGGGGTCGGTCGAGTCCTGACATGCGCCGTCTCGTCTAGCGTGACGGCACCTCGCAATGCGATACTCGATGAGAAGAAAGTCGGAGGGAGGTGAACGATTGGATCTTCAAGGCAAGAAGGTCATCGCGATCGGCGAGCGTGACGGAGTGCAGGCGACAGCGATCGCGGCGGTGGCGCGGAGCGCCGGCGCCGAAGTGCTGCTCGAGCTGAATCAGTGCTTCGTCTGAACGAGCGCCGGTGCCTCGGACCTGGATGAGCAGACCGAGATCAAGCGCATCTACGACACGCAGGGCAAGGACGGGCTGGTAGTGATCCTCGGAGCGGCCGAGCCCGCGTACGTCGAGATGATGGCTGAGACGGTCACCGCAGGCGATCCGACATACACAGGTCCGCTGGCCGGAGTCTCGTTGGGACTCCCCGTCTATCACGTGACCGAACCAGAGGTTCGGGAGAAGGCCGACGCGTCCATTTACCAGGACCAGATCGGTCTCTCTGAGGTCGCCATGCAGACCGACGACATCTGGCAGAGCATCCGCAAAGTGCGCGAGCGTACCCTCGGGTCATGACTGAGACGTTCCCCACCATCCGCGGCATCGCATGCGTGATCTCCCACACCCCGGGTCTTCTTCGCTATGGCTCGAAGCCGACGCGCGAGCTCGCGCGCGAGCCCGGCCTCTTCGACAAGATGCGACCGCACCTGCGCTCGTTCGACGACGCGGTCGCGTACGGTCCGAACCAGGTCTTCATCGGCAATCACGGCCCGGAGTGGCTCTGGAGCGTGCCCGAGCCGTGGTGGCGCCACGGTGACGAGGGGGCGCGCGCGACCGGACCCGCGGGTCGCATCGTGGGTGAGGACCACTTCTGGGGTCTGCTCCAGATGGCCGACGACTTCGGCATCCTCGACATCGACAAGTCGCGCCTCGAACGCTCGCGCGATCTGCTCCGCGCCACCGGCCTGTTCGCCGACGCCGAGCTCGAGCGCGCGGTGAAGGCGGCGAAGCCGCCGGCCTCGAGTGACGGATCGATCTCACTGAACGCCGCGGACGGATCCGAGGTCGGCCGCATCGCGAACGGCTATCCCGGAGACTCGAGCCAGACCGCGGACATCCTCATCGAGAACCTCGCGTGCAAGGCCTCCGGCGCGCTCGCGCTGAAGGAGCTGCTCGCGCAGATGAAGATGGAGCCGGGCGAGGTCGAGTACCTGCTCGGCTGCGGCGAGGAGGCGGTCGGCGACCGCTACCAGCGCGGCGGCGGGAGCATCTCGAAGGCCATGGCCGAGATGGCCGGCTGCACGCAGGCGACCGGCTCGGACGTGAAGGCGTTCTGCTGCGCGCCGGTGCACGCGCTCGTGCTCGCGGGCGCGCTGGTGCAGGGCGGCGTGTACAAGAACGTGATCGTCGTCGGCGGTGGATCGCTCGCGAAGCTCGGCATGAAGATGCTGGGCCACATGCAGAAGGACATGCCGCTGCTCGAGGACTGCCTCGCGTCCGTGGCGATCCTCGTCGGCCCCGCGGACGGCAGCGGCGTCCGCATGCGCCTCGACGCGGTGGGAAAGCACACCGTCGCGTCGGGCGGTTCCGCTGGCGCCATCTACGAGGCGCTCGTGTCTGAGCCTCTCGGTCATCTCGGCCTGCGCATCCCCGACGTCGACAAGTACGCGGTCGAGCTGCACAACCCCGAGATCACCGTGCCCGCGGGGAGCGGCAATGTCCCGCGCACGAACTACCGCATCATCGCCGCGCTCGGCGTGCAGCGCGGCGAGATGAAGCGCGAAGAGGTCGACGGTTTCGAGCGCGTGCACGGCATGCCGGGTTTCGTCCCGACGCAGGGGCACATCCCCGCCGCGCTCCCATACCTCGCGCACGCGCTGCCGAAGCTCCGCGATGGCTCGCTCCGCAACGCGCTGTTTATCGCGAAGGGCAGCCTGTTCCTCGGCAAGATGACGAACATGGTGGACGGCATGTCGCTGTTGCTGGACCGCGGCTGAGCACGCGCCCGGCGGACCCCTTCGTCCGCCGTCTCGTCGCGGTGCTCGATCAGATCGTCCCCGGTGTCGCCGATGCGGGCGCGGCGTCGTACGCCGCGCGCTGGCTCACGGACGCGACGCCCGCAGAGCGCGCCGCGCTGCGTCGCACGGTCGGCATCCTTCGCACCATTTCGCTCGACGCGCTTCGACAGGAATCACCGTCGGCGTTCTTCGCGCTCCGTCTCGTCGCGCTCGAGGCCGCGTTCGCGCATCCGCGCTACGGCGGCAACCGCGGGATGTGGGGCTGGCGGCTGCTCGGCGCGGTCGGTGATCCGCAGCCGCGCGGCTTCACGACGCGCGAGGCGGCCGAGGCGCGGCCGGTCGCGGCCACCGCCGGTGCGCTGCATACGTGGGTGCCGCCCAAGATCAAGACGCGTCGCGGCGGCGACGACGCCGACGTGATCGTCGTCGGTCTCGGCGCGGCTGGCGGCGTCATCGCGGCCGAGCTCGCCGAGGCCGGGCTGCGCGTCATCGCCGTCGAGGCTGGACCGGCCGCCGGTCGCGCGAGCACCGACGAGCGCGAGTTCCAGGTGCGGCGCGCGCTCTTCTGGAACGAGCCCGAGAACCTCGTGGTCAACGACGGGCTGGTCATGCGCGGCTCGTACCTCGCGCGCAACATCGGCGTCGGCGGCCCGCTGCACTGGACGACGATCACGTACCGCTTCCACCCGTCGGACTTCCGCGTGCGGTCGACGTCGGGTCACGTGTCCGGCACGAGCGTCGCCGATTGGCCGATCGGCTATGAGGACCTCGAGCCGTACTACGCGCGTGCGGACCGCGCGATCGGCGTCGCCGGCGTCGCCGGTGCGAATCCGTTCGAGGGACGCCGCAGCGCGCCGTTCCCGCTTCCGGCCGTGCCGTTCACGCGCGCGGCGTCCCGATTTGCCGACGCCGCGCGCCGCCTCGGATACGCGCCGTACGCCACACCGGCCGCGGTGCTGACGGCGGATCGCGGCGACCGGCGCGCCTGTGATCTGTGCGGTCACTGCTCGCACTACGAGTGCTTCCGCCTCGCGAAGGGGAACACCCGCGACAGCGTGCTCGCACGCGCTGCACGGAGCGGTCGCATCGACATCCGCGCCGGCGCGCGGGTCGAGCGCGTGCTTACCGATCCGCGCAGCGGCCTGGCGACCGGCGTCCGCTATCGCGACGCGCGCGGCCGCCGCGACGTCACCGCACGCACGGTCGTCCTCGCGAACGGTGCGGCGTACCAGGCGCGCATGCTGCTCCTGTCGACGTCGCGCGCGCATCCGCGCGGGCTCGCCAACTCGTCCGGCCTGGTGGGCCGCAACCTCATGTTCCACACCAACGTGATGGCCTGGGGCACGTTCGAGGAGTTGCTCTACGCCGACCGCGGCCCGCAGACCGCCGCCGCCTTCGACGACCTCGACGAGGATCGCCCGCGCGAGCGCCACGGCGCCTCGTTCGTGCGCGGCGCCGCGATCCTCGGCGGGATCCCGCTGGTGTTCGCCGGCGGTCCGCTCGCGTTCGCGAACGCGGCCGGGCTCACCGCGCCGTTGCCGAGCGGGGTGCCGCCGTGGGGCGCGGAGTTCCGTGACTTCCTGGCGCGCGCCTATGCCCGCCACCTCGGCGCGTATGCCCTGTGCGAGGACCTCCCGATGGAGGAGAACCGGGTGGAGCTCGATCCCACGCTGCGCCTCGCTGACGGCGGACCCGGGCTGCGCATCCACTACCGCTATCACCGCAACACGCTCGAGATGGAAGCGTTCATGGCCGAGCGCGTCGCAGCGGTCGTTCGCGAAGCGGGTGCGCGCGAGGTGCTCACGCAGCGCTCCGCCGTGCCGGCCGGGATGTACGCCGGACACCACATGGGGACCGTCCGCATGGGCACCGATCCCGCGAAGAGCGTGACCGACCCGGACGGCCGGGCGCACGACGTGCCGAACCTCTACCTCGCTGGCAGCGGAACGTTCGTGACGTCGGCCGGGGTCAACCCCACCGGAACGATCTGGGCGCTCGCCTACCGCACCGCGGACGCGATCGCGCGCGCGCACGGTGTCGCGCCGCATACCGCATGATGGACATCTATCTCGCTACGCGAGCAGGACGCAAAATAGCGTGCAGCGAACGGGCGGAAGGAGCCGGGGATGCCTGAGGACAAGGTGCGCAAGCTCGAATTGCCCAAGCTCGACCCTAAGGAGGTCATGCTCCTGGTGGTCGACATGCAGAACGACTTTTGCCATCCGGAGGGTGCGCGCGCGAAGGCCTTCGGCGTCGACGCCATCGCCATGCCGCGAGCGTCGATCCCCGCCGTGGTGGAGATGATCCGAATCGCACGCGCGGCCGGCGCGCGTGTCACCTATACACGTCAGGTCCATTACCCGGACGATCAGGCGCGTAAGCGCCGCCGCATCCCCTCGCACCTCGACCGCCGCGGCGTGAAGCTCGAGCTCTGCTACCGCGGCACGTGGGGCACCGAGCTGCTCGACGAGATCAAGGCCGTGATGCGGCCCGAGGACGACGTCATCATCAAGCACCGCGCGAGCGCGTTCTTCGAGACCCCGCTGAACACGGAGCTGCGCGCGAAAGGCATCCAGGTCCTGGTCATCGCAGGGACCACGACCTCGTTCTGCATCGACTCAACCATCCGCGACGCGTACATGCGCGATTACGACGTGCTCGTCCCGGCCGAGGTCGTGTCCGATACCGACCAGGCCGCGCACGACGCCGTCCTCGCGAGCACCGACCGCTTCCACGGTCTCGTGACATCCATCGCCGATGTCGCGCGCGCGCTCGGCGTCGGTGCCGCCGTGCCTGCATGAGCACGATCGATCGCATCCTCGAGGGCGCGGTCGACCTGCACTGTCATTCGGGTCCCTCGCCGTTCCCGCGCCGCATGGACCACGTCGAGGCGGCGCGCATGGCGGACAAGGAGGGGATGCGCGCGATCGTCGTGAAGTCGCACCACCACCCCACGGTGATGGACGTGCGCGCGATGGCGCCGTACTTCGACGGCATCAAGACGAAGGTGTTCGGATCGATCGCGCTCAACTCGATGGTCGGCGGCCTGAATCCCTCGGCGGTCGACCTCGCGCTCAAGATGGGCGCAAAGATCGTGTGGTTCCCGACGATCTCCGCGCGCCGCCATCAGGAGCACCAGGCCGCGCATCCCGATCTGAAGTTCCCGAAGCCGAGCGTCCCGCTGCGCAAGCCAGACATCGTCGACATCCTCGACGAGCAGGGATCGCTCCGGCCGGAGGTCCCGGTGATCCTCAAGATGATCGCCGACGCCGACGCGGTCGTGGCCGCGGGACACCAGGCGCCGGACCGCATCCAGATCCTGCTCGAGGCGGCGCGCGACACCGGCGTGAAGCGCATGGTGGTGAACCACCCCGAGTACGTCATCGAGGCGACGCGCGAGCAGGTCGTGAAGTTCGCGGACACCGGCGCGCTCATCGAGCACGAGTGCTGCATGTACGACGAGGCGTCGGAGTTCTATCACTGGGATGCGGCGAAGCTGAAGGGCTGGATCGACCTCGTCGGCGCGGACCGCACGAGCATCGGGAGCGATCTCGGTCAGGTGAACAACCCGCTCCCGGTCGAGTCGTTCAAGAAGCTGCTCGGCGAGCTGAACGACCTCGGGGTGAGCGAACGCGATCTGCGAAAGATGGTCCGCGACAATCCCTCGCGCGTCCTCGGCCTGAACTGAACGTGACCGACGCCGTCCCGGCGACGCGGCTGCGCGACCGGCTCGGCTCGGGCGCGCCGCTCGTCGGGACCTTCGTGAAGCTTCCGGCGCTCGAGAGCGTCGACCTCGTGCGATCGGTCGGCTTCGACCTCGCCACCATCGACGGGGAGCACTCGCAGCTCGACGAGGCCGCCATCCTCGCGCTGCTCCGTCACGGCGCGGCCCTTGGGCTGCCCATGCTCGTGCGCACGCCCACGCGCGACGCCGGCCAGATCAACCGCATGCTCGAGGCGGGCGCCGCGGGCATCCAGCTGTCGACGCTGCGCTCGCGGCGGGATCGCGACGCGCTCGTCGCGGCCACGCGCTACGCACCCGATGGCACGCGAAGCGTCAGCCTCGCGCATCCACAGGCCGACTACAGCGGGATCCCGCTCGGGACATATCTGCAGAAGAGCAGGGACTTTCCGCTGCTCGTCGGCCAGATCGAGACGGCGAAGACCGACGACGGCCTCGATGACATCCTCCGCGGCCTGGACTGCGCCTTCATCGGCACGACCGATCTGTCCGTCGACATGGGCCGCCCGGGGAAGCTCGACGATGAGCGCGTCAAGGCGCGCGTCGCCGAGATCGCGGCGGCGGCGAGCCGCGCGTCGGTGCCGATGGGCGCGTGGGTCGCGAACGCGGAGCAGCTCGCGGCCTTCGCGGGTCAGGGCCTCCGCTACGTCCTCATCGGTTCGGACGTGCAGTTCATGCGCGCGGGTCTCGCGAGCGTCCTCGCGGCGACGCGGCAGGTGCTCGCATGACGCGACGCGCCTCGACGCGCACAGCGGCCCGTGCTACACCACTCGCCGTCGTGCGAGATCGCGCCGCTCTCCGGGCCACGAAAGATGCCAATGGCCACGAGTCGGCGATCCAGTCGGTGGCCCGCGCGGCCCACATCCTCGGCTTCTTCACCGTCGGCCGGCCGCGGCGCTCGCTGTCGGAGATCACCGCGCGCCTCGGCGTGAGCCGCGCCACCGCGCACCGCTACACCGTCGCGCTGCGACAGGCGAACCTGCTGCGATTCGATCCCGCGACGAACGAGTACACCCTCGGCCCGCAGGTCCTCACGCTGTCCGCGGCCGCCGGCGCGGGCCTGCCCGTGGTGGCGATCGCGGGCCCGCACATGGAGGCCCTGGTGCGCAAGGTGAACGAGACGGTGGTGCTCTCCATCTGGGACGGTGAGGCGCCGATCGTCGTGCGCGTCGACGACAACCCCGACCGGCTCGTGCGCATCAGCATCCACACCGGGGCGCGTCTCACGCCGTTCCGTTCGAGCCAGGGCCGCGTGTTCTGCGCGTTCCTGCCCGAGTCGGACATCTCCGGCCTACGGCGCGCGCTGCGACGCGAGACCGGCCTCGCGGCCGAGCTGCGTCGCATCCGCAAGGAGGGCATCGCCGA
Organism: Candidatus Acidiferrales bacterium; assembly: GCA_035631715.1. Lineage (GTDB taxonomy): Bacteria > Chloroflexota > Limnocylindria > P2-11E > P2-11E > CF-39. The sequence continues at coordinate 49,841 of DASQIF010000042.1, read as the reverse complement.
GGCATCCGAGGTCGAACCCGGGATCCGCGCCCTCGCGGCGCCGGTGTACCAGGGCGACCACTGCATCGCCGCCGTCGCCATCGTCGGCACGAGCGCGTCGGTGCCCGAGTCCACGAGCTCGCACATGGCTCGCGCGCTCCTCGCGACGGCGTCGCAGCTGTCGCGCGACTTCGGCGCGCTGCCCGAGACAGCGATGAACGGGAGATCCGCGTGAGCCGCACCGTGACCGTGACCACCGGACGCGACTACGACGACCTGTTCACCCGGTGGGAGCAGCTCTACAAGCGAGCGCACTACGGGAAGCTGCACATCAAGAGGACGGACGTGCCGGTCGTCGACAGTCGACAGGGCACGAGCCAGTTCTACGTGATGCCGCAGTTCGAGGAGCTCGCTCTCACGCAGTGGGTCGTCTTCGTTCGCGATCACACCGGTGTCCCGAGCGGCCGTCACACCCACCAGGGCGGCATCACCATCTTCGGCGTCGAGGGCGACGGTTACAGCGTCGTGAACGGACAGCGCTTCGACTGGACCGCGGAGGACGCCGTGCTCCTCCCGATCGTCCCGGGCGGTCTCGACCACCAGCACTTCCGCGCGCGCGACGACCGGCCGTCGAAATTCATGGGCATCATCTACGAGCCGCTCGTGGTGGGGCTTGGGGCGGAGATGGTGCAGCTCGAGCCGCAGACGCGCGAGTCGAAATGGGAGGCGGCCAAGGCCGGGAAGGCCGTCGATCGCGGCGTCGCGAGCGCGCCGTCATCGCCGACCCTCGCGGGCCTCATCGAGCTCCGCGACCGGCAGCGCGAGACGCTGCATCCGCCGGCCCTCATCCGCCGAGCGGACCTGCCCGTCGACAAGAACGGCTTCGGCGAGCTCCGGTGGTACGTGCACCCGGCGGCGCCCGGGTTCGCCGGGACCGCGCCGATGTTCGTGTTCACGCAGCGCCTCGAGCCGCGACAGGAGAGCGAGCTGCTCACCATGCCCGGGAACGGCTACGCCTACGTCCTCGCCGGAAGGCCGATCATCGACGTCGACGACGAGTCGTTCGCGACCGAGCGCGGCGACATCGTGTGTCTCCCGCCGCGCCGCAACGGCATCACCGTTGGCGTGCGCGCCGGCGGCGAGGAGACGCGGATCGTGTTCTCGCTCGCGAACCTCTCCGGGCTCGTCGGCGTCGCGATGGGCGCCGACTACGCGCTGAGGCCGCCCCGATAGCGCGCGCGCACGATGCGAGAGGTCGTATCGTATCGCGAGACGAGGGGAGAAACGCGAAGAGCATGACGCAGACGACGATCGACGCTCGGCCGCGGACCGCCGACCGCAGCACCCGGTTCATACAGGAGGACTGGGGCCGGCGCATCTTCCGCGTGAACCGCGAGGCGTTCCGCTCGCCGGAGGTCCTCGACGACGAGCGGCGGCTCATCTGGGACCGCAGCTGGCTCTATCTCGGCCACGAGACCGAGGTGCCGAACACCGGTGACTTCAAGCAGCGCACGCTCGCGGGACGGCCGCTCATCTTCGCGCGCGACTCGATGGGCCGTGTCCGCGCCTACCTGAACTCCTGCCCGCATCGCGGCACGGTGCTCTGCCGCGAGACCGAGGGCAACACGAAGACCTATCAGTGCTTCTATCACGCGTGGACGTTCGCCAACACCGGTGAGCTCGTCGGCATCCCCGATCCCGGTGCGTATCCGCCGGAGCGCGGGTTCGCCGCGGAGATGGGTCTGCGACAGCCGCCGCGCTTCGAGAACTACCGGGGCTTCGTCTTCGTCTCGTTCGCCGCCGACGGCCCGAGCCTGAAGGAGCACCTCGCCGACGCGCGCGACTACCTCGACCTCATGGTCGACCATTCCGAGCGCGGCCTCGAGGTCATCCCGGGCACGCACATGTACGCGATCCGCGGGAACTGGAAGCTCGCGGTCGAGAACGCCATGGACGGTTACCACTTCTCGCCGACGCACGTGACGTTCGTCGAGTACCTGAAGACCACGGGGTACGTGACGAGCGACGAGGGCGGCCGCGCGATCACGCTCGAGAACGGGCACAGCGTGCTGGTGTTCTCAGGACACGGCGGCCGCGTCGGCATGCAGTGGGAGCCGCGCTTCGGGGAGGCGCAGAAGTCGCTCACCGAGCAGAACGTGAAGCGTCTCGCGGGCCGCGTCGGCGAGGAGCGCGCGAAGCGCATCGCGAGCACGAGCCGCATCCTCTACGTCTTCCCGAACCTGCTGCTCTTCGACATCGAGGGGCTCGCGGCGCGGCAGCTCGAGCCGGTCCGCCCCGACTTCACCGACGTCCGCGCCTGGGAGCTCGCGCCGGCGACCGAGACACCGGAGGAGCGCGAGCTGCGCATCCGCATCCTCGGCTCGTTCATCGGCCCCGGCGGTCTCGCGACCCCCGACGACGTCGAGGCGTACGAGTGCGTGCAGCGCGGCATCGTCGCGACCGCGGGCGATCCGCGCCCCGCCGTGGACTGGAGCGACATCAGCCGCGGCATGGCGCGTGAGGCCGAGGGTCAGCCGGCGCGCAACGTCGACGAAGCCGGCATCCGCGGCTTCTGGCGTCACTGGGACGACGTCCTGAGCGGGTCGGCGCCGCGGTGATCGCCACGGTCACGCGCCAGGAGGTCGAGGACTTCCTCTTCGAGGACGCCGCGCTCCTCGACGCGTGGCGGCTGGACGAGTGGCTCCAGACGTTCGAGCCGGGCGCCACGTACGAGGTGCCGACGACCGACCGTCCGAACGAGGATCCGCGTCGCTCGCAGTACTACGTGTGGGACGACTACGAGCTCCTCTCCGCGCGCGTGCGCCGGCTGAAGAGCAAACACGCGCACGCGGAGAACCCGCACTCGCGCACCCGCCGTCTCGTGACGAACGTGCGCCTGGGCAAGGCCGACGGCACGCTCCTGCCGGTGTACGCGGCGTTCCTCATCTACAAGATCCGCGACGGCAACGTCGACCAGTTCGTCGGCCGGTACGAGCATGTGCTCTCGACCGAGGGCGGTCGCCTGCGATTCTGGAAGCGCCGGGCGGTGCTCGAGCTCGAGGTGCTCCGGCCCGGCGGACGGCTTAGTTTCATCCTGTGATGGCGAAGAGGACCTGGGAGGTGTCGCGATGACGATGAAGGGCCCCTACAGCTTCGAGTACGCGCGCATCGCCGTGCCCGATCTCGAGGCGACGAAGGCGTGGTACATGAAGTACGTCGGCGTCGATCTCGCCGGCAAGACCGACGGTCACACGTACCTGCGCGCGGGCCTGCCGCACCACTCGCTCGATCTGGTCGAGGACCGCGCGCTCAAGAAGCACGAGGTCCGCGCGTTCGGCTTCAGCGTGGAGTCGGAGGAGGTCCTCGAGGGGATCAAGCAGCGCGTGAAGGCGTCGGGCGCACCGGTCAAGGAGCTGGACGAGGCGCAGAAGCAGTGGTGCGCCGGCGGCTTCGCGACGGTCGACCCCGCGGGCAACACCCTCGAGTTCTTCACCGACTACCAGGAGTGGGCGGAGATGCCGTCGCTGTTCTACACGCCGGCCTACATCGTCCACCCGTTCATCGGGACGCCGAAGTTCGACGAGACCCTGAAGTTCTATCTCGACGTGCTCGGCTTCCGCGCGTCCGACTACATCGCGAACGTGACCGCGTTCCTTCGGAGCGAGAACCGTCTCCACCACTCCTTCGCCATGCGCCGCTCCAAAGAGAAGGAGATCGCGCACATCTGCTTCGCGATGAAGAGCCTCGACCACGTGATGCGGGGCCGCGCGCTCGCCGTATACGACAAGGTCCGCATCGCCGCGGACATGGCGAATCACTCTGCCTCGAAGTCGATCGCCTTCTACATCGAGGACGACAGGCACGGGCCGCGCATCGAGCTGTGCGACGGCCACCGCCGCCTCACCGAAGAGGAGCACGCGACCGCCAAGCCGCGACGCATGTCGATCGACGCGCGGAACATCGACGTGTGGCGTCCCGCAGCCGACGACTGGCACGACCTCTAGCCCCATGAGCGCGCGCCGCCTGCGCGTGAACGGCCGCGACGCCGACGTGGAGCTCGCGCCCGGCGACACGCTGCTGCACGTCTTGCGCGAACGTCTCCGCCTGACCGGCGCGAAGGCGGCGTGCGAGCGCGGAGAGTGCGGCGCCTGCACCGTGCTCATCGACGGACAGCCGGTGATGTCGTGCATCCAGCTCGCGTCCCTCGTGCGCGGCGAGGTCACGACGATCGAGGGCATCGCCGAGGATGCGCGCGATCTGCGCGAGGCCTTCGCCGACGCCGGCGCCTTCCAGTGCGGCTTCTGCACGCCCGGCCAGGTCGTGCGCGCGCAGGCGCTGCTCGCCGGCGGCGGTGTCCCTGACGAGCGCACCGTGCGCGAGCAGATGTCGGGAAACGTGTGCCGCTGCACCGGATACGCGCAGATCGTCGACGCGGTGCTCATGACCGCGCGGAAGCGGGCCGCGCGGCGCGCGGCAGGCGCTGCCGCGGCCGGCGAGTGAAGCTGCGTGTCGGCCTCAAGCTGTCGCAGCAGATCTTCTCGCTCGAGTCACAGCGCGAGGCGTGGCGCATGGTGGACGAGGCGGGCTTCGACCATCTCTGGCTCTTCGACCATCTCGTCGCGATTCATCAAGAGGGCCCGGTCTTCGACGGATGGACGACGCTCGCGTCCGTCGCCGAGCGCACGAAGCGCGTGCGCATCGGCCTCAACGTCACCGGCAACCTCTACCGCCATCCGGGCCTGCTGGCGAAGATCGCGGTCACGGTCGATCACCTTTCGGGCGGCCGTCTCGAGATGGGGATCGGCGCGGGGTGGAACGCATCCGAGTTCGCGACGTACGGCATGCCATTCCCGACGAGCGCGCGTGAGCGCATCGAGCGGCTCGACGAGGCGTGTCAGGTGCTGAAGGCCCTCTGGACCGAGCCGCGCGCGTCGTTCGACGGCCGCTATTACCAGCTGCACGACGCGATCTGCGAGCCGAAGCCGCTGCAGCGCCCGGGCCCGCCGCTCTGGATCGGCGGCAACGGACCGAAGCGCACGCTGCGCGTCGCCGCCAAGCGCGCCGACGTGTGGAGCTGCGACGTCTGGCCGACGAACGGTGCGGCCATGGAGTCGACGTATGCGCTATCGAAGGTCCTCGACGAGCACTGTCGTGCCGTGGGCCGTGACCCGAAGACGATCCGACGCGCGCACGTGATGCTCGCGGACGGCAGCGACACGCCGGTCGAGATCGCGCGCCGCTCGCTCGAGCACGGCTTCACCGACTTCATGCTGTTCCCGGTGCAGGCGCACACGAGCGCCGACGTGCGGGCGGCGGTCGAGACCGCGGCTGCGCTGCTGCCGCGTCTCCGGAGCCTCGCGGCATGACCGTCGTCGGCCAGCGCGTCCGCGCGATCGGCTGGGACAAGCGCACCGCGGGCACCGACGCGTACACCGCGGACCTGCCGATCGAGGGCGTCATCGCCGGCCGCATCCTGCGCTCGCCGCACCCTTACGCGGACATCCTCTCGATCGACACGACGCGTGCCGAGACCATGCCCGGCGTCCGCGCGGTCATCACCGCGAAAGACTTCCCGCCCGGCGCGCGCTACATCCACAGCGGCGGCGACACGTCGGACCGCGGTCCGCTCGCGGTGAGCGTGGTCCGCTACGTCGGCGAGGAGGTCGCCGCGGTCGCGGCCGACACCGAGGAGCAGGCCGCCGACGCGCTCGACGCGATCGTCGTCAAGTACCGACCGCATCGCGCGCCGCTCACCATCGACGAGGCGCTCGCCCCTGGCGCGCTCCGTCTGCACCAGCGCAAGACCGGCGAAGGGAACGTGTCGCTGAAGAGCGCCGGCATGTGGGGCGACGCCGAGCTCGGACGGCGCAACGGCTCGGTGATCTCGCGCGGCACGTACTGGTATCCGCGCGTCGGACACGCGGTCATGGAGCAGAACATCTGCATCGCGCGCTGGGACACGGAGGCCGAGCGCTTCGAGCTCTGGACGTCGACGCAGGCGCCGCACTTCGTGGTGAGCGAGCTCGCCAAAGTCTTCGGCCTCAAGCGCGAGCAGGTCATCTGCCGCGAGGTCGCGGTGGGCGGCGGCTTCGGATCGAAGTCCAAGGTCTCCGAGCATGAGGCGCTCGCCGCCGCGCTCGCGCGCAAGAGCGGTCGCACGGTGAAGATCGCGCTCTCCCGCGAGGAGGAGTTCGCGTACACGAAGCCGCGCCACGCGTTCCGCGTCCACCTCGAGGCTCGCGCCGACCGCGACGGCCGCATCACGCTCTTCGACTCGCGCATCGACGTCGACAACGGCGCGTACAACCACTTCGGCCCTTCGGTGATGCACGTCGGCCTCAAGACCTTCGGCACGATCTACATGCCCGACGGCGTCGTCTGGGACGCACGCCTCATCGACACGGCCCTCGTGCCCGGGGGCCAGTTCCGCGGCTATGGCAGCCCGCAGGCGTCGTTCGCGCTCGAGAGCGCGGTCGACGAGCTGGCCGAGCAGCTCGGCCGCGACCCGCTCGAGCTGCGCATCCAGAACGCGAACCAGCCGAACACCGTCGCCCTCTGCGGCGCGAAGCTCTCCTCGGCGCGGCTCGACGACTGCCTGCGCTCGGTCCGCGACGCGATCGGCTGGACCGAGAAGCGCAGGAACAAGCGCGCCGGGCGCGGCGTCGGGGTCGCAGCGGCCATGCACGGCAGCGGCTCGTACGCCATCCCCGGATCGAACACGAGCATGGCCGCGATCGATCTGTACGAGGACGGCCGCGCGCGGGTGCGCTTCGGCGGCGCCGATGCCGGCACCGGACAGCGCGGCATCCTCGCGCAGATCGCGGCCGAGGAGCTCGGCCTCGCGTACGAGCGCGTCGAGGTCCTCTCCATCGACAGCGAGCGCACCCCGATCGATCAGGGCGCGTGGTCATCGCGCGGCACCTATATGACCGGTCACGCGGTGCGCAAGGCCGCGCGCGGCATGGCCGAGCGTCTCAAGGCGGGGGAGCGCGTGCCCGCGGGCGGCGTGCTCACGCACGAGGACGCCTACACCGACACGATCATGGAGCCGCCCGGGTCGAGCAAGTCGCCGAACTTCTCCGCGGCGTACACCTTCGCCGCGCACGCCGCCGAGGTCGAGGTCGACCGCGCGACCGGGCGCATCCGGATCCTCGATTACGTCGCGGCCCACGACATCGGCAAGGCCATCAACCCGATGATGGTCGAGGGCCAGATCATCGGTGGCGTGGTCATGGCCCTCGGCGCGGTGCTCGGCGAGGAGCTCATCTACGAGAACGGCCGGCCGGTGAACCCGACCTACATCAATTACGCGCTTCCGCGTGCCGCCGACGTGCCGCGCGTGCGTCCGATCCTCGTCGAGGATCCCGACCCGAACGGGCCGTACGGCGCGAAGAGCATCGGCGAGCTCGCCGTGATCCCGGCCGCGCCGGCGATCGCGAACGCGATCTACGACGCCGTCGGCATCCGCCTGCGTGACCTCCCGTTCACGCCGGACAAGGTCCTCGCGGCGCTTGCCGCGAAGGAGCATCGACGAAGGCGCTCGTTCCGCATCTGGGCGCGGCCGAAGCGATGGGAGATCGAATTCATCCGTCGCTCATATCCCCTCGGCCTGCACTGGGTCCTCGACCACATCGGCACGCGCTTCGCGAAGCGCCGGCCGCGGCGCGCGATCGCCGAGATCGCCACGCCGGCAACGCTGGACGATGCGGTGCGCGCGCTCGGGCCGGACGCCGCCGCGATCGCGGGCGGGACCGACCTCCTCCTGCAGCGGCGGCAGCGCCTCACGAACCCGACGCGCCTCGTCGCGCTCGCCGAGATCGAGGAGCTCGGGCGCATCCGCACCGCCGACGACGGCGCGCTCGAGATCGGCGCGGGGGTGACGCTCGCCCAGGTAGCGCGCGAGCTCGCGACCCATGTTCCCGTGCTGGCGGAGGCGGCGCGCTCGATCGCCTCCACCCAGATCCGCGCCGTCGCGACGGTCGGCGGGAACCTCGTGCAGGGGAAGCGCTGCTGGTTCTTCCGCAACGGCTTCGATTGCTACAAGCGGGGCGGCGTGACGTGTCCGTGCTACGCGGTGCAGGGCGATCACCGCTTCTATCACGCCGCGCTCGGCGCGCATCGCTGCCAGGCCGTCACGCCCTCCGACCTCGCGACCGCGCTCGTGGCCCTCGATGCCGACGCGGTGATCCGCGGCGCGGCCGGCGAGCGGACCGTCGCGCTGTCGGACTTCTACACCGGCCCTGGCGAGACGGTGCTGAAGGACGGCGAGCTCGTCACGCGCATCCGCATCGGACCGGACGCGCTCGCGCGCCGCGGCGCGTTCGAGAAGCTCGGCCTCTGGCAGGGCGACTTCGCGCTGGCGTCGGCCGCGGTGTCGGCGCGCGTCGAGCCGGTCGGGACGTGGCGTGACGTGCGCGTCGTGCTCGGCGCGATCGCGCCGACACCGTGGCGCGCGCGCGCGACCGAGCGCGCCCTCGAGGGACGCCGGGCCACGGCCGATGACCTACACCGCGCCCTCGACGCCGAGCTCGATCGCGAGGGTCATCCACTCGAGCGCAACGCGTGGAAGCTCGACGCGGCGCTCGGTCTCGCGACGCGCGTGTCCGGACGGATCGTCGGCCCGGCGTGATCGGCGACGCCGATGTCCTCGAGCCGCTCAAGGTCCTGCTGAGCGTCGCGAGCCCGCACGGCGCGGAGCGCGAGCTCGCGGAGGCCGTGGTGCGCTGGGGCCGCGTCGCCGCACCCGACGCGGCGTGGGACGTCGACGCGATCGACGAGCGCAGCGCCAACGTGTTCGCGCGCGCGTCATCCGGCCAGGCGCCACGCGAGCTCGCCATCTACGGACACCTCGACACGAGCCTCACCGGCGACGCGCGTCGTGACCGCGGCATCACCGGCACCGACGCGCCGCCCGCGCCGTTCGAGGTACGCGGCCGCGCCGTGCGCGGCTTCGGCGTCGGTGTGGCGAAGGCGCCGACCGCCGCCGGCATCGCCGCGTTCATCGCGGCCGCGCGCGCGCTGCGCGGCGCGAAGATCCCGCATCGCCTCACGCTCCTGCTCGCGGCGACGGGTACGCACCGCGCCGATCCGGACACGGCGATGAGCGCGTTCGGCCGCGGCGTCGCGCACGCGCTCGATGCCGGTTGGAAGCCCGACGCGGTGCTGAACGTGAAGGCCGGGCCACGAGGCGTGCTGCGCGAGGAGCCGGCCGCGGCGTACCTGCGCGTCGCCCTGCACGACCGGTGGGACGCCGCGCTCGCGCGCCGTGTCGTCGCTCCCGACGGCGGGCTCGCGCGCCACGCCGACACGGTCATCGGCGCGATCGAGGACTGGCGCGCGCGGTATCTCGCCGCGCATCCCGCACGCGGGCAGCTCGCGCCCGAGATCGCGATCGGCGCGATCCGCTCGGGCAGCCCCGAGAAGCCCGATCTGCTCCCCGGCTCGCTCGAGCTGTTCCTCTACGCCGTGCTGCTGCCCGACGCCGACGCGCAGCAGGTCGCGCGCGAGCTCGCCTCCGCGCTCGCGCCGGTCGCGGCCGCGTTGCCCCGCTCACCGCGTGTCAGCGTCGACGTGTACGCGTACGGGCCCGGCGGCGCGACTGACGACCAAAGCGCGATCGTGCGCCACGCGACGGCCGCATGGCGCGACGCGTTCGGCGACCTCGCGCCGGTGACCGCGTGGAGCGGCGCCACCGACGGCGCGCTGCTGCTCGCGCGCGGCATCCCGACCGCGCGCATGGGTCCGCAGGTCACGCGGGGCGCCGACGACCCGCGCATCGAGAGCGTGTCGCTCGACGATCTGGTGCAGGCGGCGCGCGCGTACGCCGACACCGCGGTCCGTTTCTTCCGGGAGGCAGCGTGAGCGAGCCCGGTGCCGCGAGCGCCGAGCGCGTCGTGAAGGCGCTCGTCGCCGCGAAGGTCGAGGTCGCGGCGAGCCTGCCCGACTCGTGGCTCGCGCCGGTGCTCGCGCGCATCGATGCCGAGCCGAAGATCCGCCACATCCGCGTCGGCCGAGAGGACGACGCCGTCGGCATCGCCGCGGGTTGCGCACTGGGCGGCAAGCGCGCCGCGGTGGTGTGCCAGAACGCCGGCGTGCTCCTGTCGGCGAACGCGCTGGCTGGCTACGCGCACAACCATCAGCTCGGGTTCCTCGTCCTCGCCGTCTACCGCGGGCTCGAGGACGACCGCTTCCACTACCAGAAGTACAAGGGTCTGGTGACCGAGGGCGTGCTCGCGGGTCTGCGCATCCCGTATCGCGTCCTCACGCGCGCCGACGAGCTCGACACGATCGCGAGCGCGGTCGATGAAGCGCGCGAGAAGCCCATGGTGCTGCTGCTGCGACACTCCGCGCTCTTCCCGGCGGCGGGCTGATGCGCCGCGCCGCCGCAGCCGCCACGTTCAAGAAGCACCTCGCGCCGGACGACATCGTCGTCTGCGGGCTCGGCTCGACGCGTCGCGCGTGGGCCGAGGCGGGCGCGCCGCAGCTCACGTACAACGGCTCCGACCCGATGGGCACCGCGCCCGCGCTGGCGCTCGGACTCGCGCTGGCGCAGCCGCGTCGCCGCATCGTCCTGCTCGAGGGCGACGGCGACCTCACCATGAACCTCGGCGCGCTCGTGACGCTGGCCGGCGCCGCGCCGTCCAACCTGCGCATCGCCGTGTTCATCAACGACCGCTACGAGACGGGCGGCGGTCAGCCGCTCCCGAACGCCGGCCGCGTGTCGTACACGCAGATCGCCGGCGCGGCGGGGTTCCCGTGGACCGGCGAAGCGCACGACGAGGCGCAGCTCGACAAGCTCGTCCCCGCGCTCCTCCAGCGCGACGGCGAGCCGCCGTCCCTCGGCCTTCTCGCGCTCCACGTCGATCCCGAGGCGTCGCCGTATCCGGCAGATCCCGGCCCGACGACGCAGTACCAGGATCGCGCGGCGTTCCAGAAGCGGCTGCATGGCTAAGACGCTGATCCGCGGCGGTCACGTCTTCGATCTGGAGCGGCCGTTCGAGATTGCAGACGTGCTCGTCGACGACGGCGCGATCGTGGCGGTCGGCCGGGATCTGGATGCGCGCGGCGCGGCGGTCGTCGACGCCGCCGGGACGATCGTCATGCCCGGACTCATCAACGCGCACACGCACTCGAACCAGTCCATCGAGAAGGGCCTGTGCGACGCGCTGCCGCTCGACACGTGGATGGTCGTCGCCTCGTACGGCGGCGCGGGAGCGACCCTCAAGCCGAAGGACCTCTATCTCTCGACGATGGTCGGCGCGCTCGAGATGATCGCCACCGGGACGACCAGCGTCCTCGACTGCCCGCGCTGCGATCAGCGCTGGTTCGACGAGGGCATGGACGAGATCATGGGCGCGTACGCCGACTCGGGGATGCGCGCGAACGTCGCCGCGCAGTACAGCGATCTCGAGTTCTTCGATTCGCTCCCGATGTCGCTCATCGGCGAGGCCACGGAACGGCCACGCACGGCGAAGGTCCCCGAGCTGCTCTCGCGGCTCGAGCCGTTCCTCGAGCGATGGGCGACACGCCACCCGCGGCTTCGCCCGTTGCTCGGCCCGTCGTCGCTGCCACGCTGCTCGACCGAGCTGTTCGAGGCGTCCGTCGACCTCGCCAAGCGGCGCGGTGTGGCCTTGCACACGCATCTGCTGTCCGCGAAGTCGCAGGTGCCGCTCGCAAAGGAGCGCTACGGCGGATCGACCGTCGCGTTCCTCGAGCGCATCGGCGGCATCGCCGAGTGGACCTCGTTCGCGCACGCGATCTGGCTCGACGATGCCGAGGTCCGGCGTCTGGGCGAGCTCGGCGGCAACGTCGTGCACAACCCGATGAGCAACCAGAAGCTCGGTGCCGGCGTGGCGCCGATCCCCGACATGCTGCGCACCGGCGTGCATGTCGGTCTGGGCACGGACGGCGCCTCGAGCAGCGACAGCCAGAACATGTTCGAGACGCTGAAGTCAGCCGCGATCCTGCAGCGGCCGCACCGCCCGCAGTCGGAGTGGCCGACCGCGATGGACGCGCTGCGCATGATGTGGGACGGCGGCGCGCGCGCGATGCGCCAGAAGATCGGCCGAATCGCGCCCGGCTACCGCGCCGATCTGGCGCTGCTGCGCGCCGGTGAGCTGCGTCTCGGCCCGAAGGAGCAGATCGCGAATCAGCTCGTCTACGCCGAGGTCGGCCGCTCGGTGGACACGGTCATCATCGACGGCGCCGTCGTGGTCGCGGGCGGAAAGGTGAAGAGCGTCGACGCTCCGGCTTTGCTCGCCGACGCGCAGCGCCTGGTCGACGGCATCTGGTCCACGCTCCCGGCGCGCGCTGCGCGCTTCGCCGAGCTCGCGCCGACGCTCGAGCGTCTCGAGGCGAAGGTGCGCGCGCTGCCCATCGGTTTCACTCGCGGCGCGTAGCGCGATGCGCTTCAGCGTCGCGCTGCCGACCGCGTATGAGGGTCTGGGCTATCCGGTCGGCATGGTGCGCGACCCGTCGTCGCTCCATCGTCTCGCGCGCACCGCTGAACGCCTCGGGTTCGACGGCCTCTGGGCGAACGACCACCTCGTGACGCCGGCGTTTCTGCGCGGCGAGTCGCCGCACTTCTACGAGGCGATGGTCACGCTCGCGTCCGTGGCGTCCGTCACGCAGCGAGTGCGCCTCGGGACGGCCGTGCTTGCGCTGCTGCTGCGCGAGCCGGTCCTGCTCGCGCGCCAGGCCGCCACCCTCGCGGCGCTCTCCGGCGGACGTTTCGTGCTCGGCCTCGGTCTGGGCGCGTATCCCGAGGAGCTGGCCGAGACCCGTCCCGAGGCCGTCGGCCGGCCGCGCGCCGAGCTCTTCGCCGAGACGCTCGCCGCGCTTCGCGCGCACCTCGGCGACGCGCGTATTCCTATCTATGTCGGCGGGCACGGCACCGCGGCGGTGACGCGTGCCGCGCGTGAGGGCGACGGCTGGATGCCGGGCTGGCAGCCCTTCGATGTGCTCACCGAACGCATCGACTTGCTCCGGCGTGAGCTGGCGGCACACGGGCGCGACGCGCGCGCTTTCGCCATCGCGCCCGAGCTCAGCGCGACGATCGCGCCACGGCATGAGGACGCGGTGCGGCGCTACGAATCGAGTCGCTTCGTTCGTCATCGTCTCACCAGCGACACGACCGGTCGCGATCAATCGCTCATGACCGCGTCGAATCTGGTGGGCTCGCCCGACGTGATCCGCGAGAAGATCGCGCGGCTCGAAGCCCTCGGCGTCGACGAGTGTGCCTCCCTTGCATTTCCGGCCGAGAGCATCGACGACCTTGAGGACCAGTGGGCGATGTTCGTCGAGCTCCTCTAGATCGACGCGGGCTGCGTCGTTCGGCGGCGAGGCGTAGGGTGGCTACCGGAGATGGGCAAACGATCGAAGGAAGTCGATGCCTGGTTCAAGCGCTACGACAATCCGAAGAAGGACGTCGTCATGCGCATCCGCGAGATCGTGCTCGCGGCGGATCCGCGTATCGAGGAGTCGATCAAGTGGCAAGCGCCGACCTTCACGTACAACGGCAACCTCGCGAGCTTCTATCCGAAAAGCAAGGACCACGCGAGTCTCATGTTCCACACCGGCGCGAAGATCCCCGGGACGTACCCGCGGCTCGAGGGCACCGGAGCGACATCTCGGGTGATGAAGATCGCGACGATCGCTGAAGCCAACAAGGCCGAGGCCGAGATCGAGAAGATCGTCCGTTCGTGGTGCGCCTGGCGTTCGAAGACCGTCGTCAAGAAGCCGACCGAGTAACCCCGGACACTCTCGGGCCGCTTGCCGCCTCCCACGGCGATACTCGCGAGGTGGCGGCGGTGATACGGACGGCTCGGCCCGGCGACGGTGCGGGCCTCGCGCGGGTGCACATCGAGACGTGGCAGGCGGCCTATAAGCAACAGCTCCCCGACGAGTTCCTCGACGGCATGAGCAGCCAATTGGAGCAGCGCACCGCATGGTGGGAGCGAATGATCGCAAGCGCTGCTGATCGACGGTGGACGCAGTTCGTCGCCGAGGACGCCGAGGGCATCGTTGGTTTCGCGACCTGCGGCCCAAGCGAAGGAGATGACGCCGATCCGTATGTCGGACAGGTCTATGCGATCTACGTGCATCCGCGCGGCTGGCGCCAAGGGATCGGACGGCAGTTATTCGAACGCGCCGCGCAAGTCCTCCGTGAGGCGGGCTACTCCACGGCGGTGCTCTGGGTGCTCGAAACAAACGCTCGTGCGCGTAGGTTCTACGAGGTCGCCGGCTGGCAGCCGGACGGTGGCACGAAGTCGGAGACTCGCGGCGACGTCGTGCTGCACGAGGTCCGCTATCGAACCGCGCTGGCTCCGCCGGGCTCACCTTGATGCGCCTGACGACTTCGGCTGCCCGATGAGCGTGTGACGATCAGGCGTGGGTCTATTGCGGCGCGGGCAGCACGAGTTCGCGCCGGGGGGCATCCGGGAACAGACGCGGATCGAGGATCTCCGTCTCAACGCCGCCGAGCACGGCCACGGCGAGAATCACAGCGGCGAATGTCTTGGCGCGCTGGAGTCGCGAACCTGAGAGACGTCGCCAGCTCAGCCCAAGCGCCAGGATGAACAGCGGCGCGAGCAGCAGGACGAACGTCCAGTCTGGCCAGCCAAGATAGAGCGCCGCGACGCCCTCGTCGTTCCAACGGATCGATCCGGTGAGAACGATGACGATGTAGGCGAGGAGCCGTGACGTGGCGTGACCGATAGCCAGCGCCGCACCGAACTCACGAAAGGCGGCAACGCCGATCAGCACGAGGCCGCAGTACGACAGCAGGAGCGTCGCGAGCGGTCCACCGATGTCCCCGGCGAGTGACGGAGCCCAGTGGTCCAGGTAATACGTGTGGTTGAACGAGATACGTGCAGGGATGCCGGAGAGCTCGAAGCCGAGCCAGTGTCCCGCCTCATGCTGGAGCGTGGCCGTGCCGCCGACCAGGATGATGCTCGCGAGCCAGGAGCCCCGCCTGACCCTCATGTTGGCGCCGCGATCACTCGCCATCTTTAGACCACGAACACCGACCAGCAGATCTCGTTGCGGAGGCGCTCGTCATCCAGTACGAGCGCGCGAATGGCCTTCGGCAGCCGCGACCGCTGCCAGCGGAACTCGCGCCGACCGGCGCGATCGGCCTCGCCCTCCGGCGCGGCAGCCCGCACCGCTTTGATCGCGTAGGCCGCGGCGCCGAGCTCGTGCGCCGCGACGTGCGCGACGGCGGCGGCCTGGCCGGCCGCGTACGCCGCGTGTCTTGCCGCTCCGGACAGATCTCGCGCCGCGGCGTTGGCGTGACCGGCGGCTGCGCGCGACTCGGTCATCGTGACATCGCCCCGCGTCCACGCGCGGAGCAGGTCCAGGGCGCGGCGGGGCCGCCGATCCCGAGGCCGCACCGCTTCGAAGAGCGGCAGCACATGCTCGGCGCACTGCGCGGCCCACTCCGCCAGGAGCCGATGATCGGAGTCCGTCAGCGTGCCGCCGCGACGGATGGTGATGAACCGCGGATCGCGCTTCTTGGGCAGGATCACCGAGCCGCCACCTAGTGCGTCGCCGGCGGCTCGTCAGGCGCGGTGAAGTCGTGGCTCGGCAAGCGGAGCGCGAGGACGAAGCAGACGACGGCGATGACGGTGAGCGAGAGGAACACGGTGTGGAGTCCGCCGGAGAGGAGCGCGCGCGGCTGGTCGCCGAGCGCGCCGAGCGCGGCGTGCGCCTGCGGGTCGAGGAGCGGGCGCAGCTCCTCGGCGTGCGGCGCGATGGCCGTGTTCAGCATCGCGCCGAGGGCCGCGACGCCGACCGCACCGCCGAGCGTGCGCGAGAAGTTGAAGAGGCTCGTGACGATGCCTCGACGACGGTAGCCGACGGCGGTCTGCACCGCGATGGTGAGCGGCGGGTTCATCACGCCCTGGCCCAGTCCGACCGCCGCCGTCGACACCACCACGAGCCAGAGCGGCGACGCGGTCGTGAGCGTCGCGAAGAGCAGCGCGCCACCGAGCGCGCAGAGCGAGCCGGTGATCACCGCGCGACGCAGCCCGATGCGCAGGAGGAACCACCCCGTCGTGATCGCGCCGAGCGGCCAGCCGATACCCATGCTCGCGAGCGCGAACCCGGCCTCGATCGGCGGCCGGCCGAGCACTCCCTGGGCGAAGGGCGGCACGAAGGTGGTCGCGCCGAACTGCATGACGCCCATGAGCAGGCTCAGCGCGAGCCCGATGCCGATGAGCGGTACGCCGAGGAGCGAGAGATCCACGAGCGGCTCGGCGGCGTGGCGCTCGATCCACACGAACGTCGCGCCGATGAGCAACGCGGCGGGCAGGGTGATGGCCGGCGCTGTGCCGTTCACGCCGAGGAGGAGGGACGCCGTCGCGCTCGCGAACGTGATCGCGCCCGGCCAATCGATCCCGCCGCCGCGGTGCTCCTCGCGCTCGTGAAGCGTGAGCAGCAGCGTGAGCGCGATGAGGCCGATGGGGACGTTGACGTAGAAGGTCCAGCGCCACGACAGCGTCTGCGTGATGACGCCGCCGATCGCGGGACCGATGAGCGCGGACGTCGCCCAGACGCCGGAGGTGAAGCCCTGCATGCGTCCGCGCTGCCGCGCGTCGAAGAGGTCGCCGATCATCGTCACGCCGGTGGAGATGAGCGCGCCGGCGCCCAGGCCCTGCAGCGCGCGGAAGGCGATGAGCTGATCCATCGACGAGGCGAGCCCGCAGAGCGTCGACGCGCCGACGAACAGCACGAGCGCCGCGATGTACACGCGCTTGCGCCCGTGCACGTCCGCGAAACGGCCGAACACGGGCGTCGTGGCGGTGGACACGAGGAGGTACGCCGCGAAGACCCATGAGTAGCGGTCGATCCCGCCGAGCTCCCCGATGGCCGTCGGCATCGCCGTGCCGACGACGGTCGTGTCGAGCGCCGCGACGAACATGCCGGCCATGACCACGGTGAGCCCGACGGCCTGATCGCGCGTCAGCCACTGTGGGAAGAAACCGACGCGCGGCGTCATGCGGTGGTGGCCGGGTCCGGCGACGCGATCGTGTCCGCGACCGCCGTCCGCGCTTGCCCGCGCCGCCGGAACGGGACCTCGGGCAGCTGCAGCGACACGACGACCGCGATCGCCACCGCGACCGTCGCGACGAGGAACAGCGAGCGAAGACCCTCGGCGAGGGCCGGCCGCAGCTCGGGCGAGATCGCGCTCACCGTCTCGCCGGCGGTCGGGCCGGCGACCTGCGACGCGAGGACGGCGCCGAGCACCGCCACGCCCATGGTCTGGCCGAGCGAGCGCCAGAACTGGACCTGGCTCGACGCGACGCCGACGTACTCGAACGGCACCGCGCTCATGACCACGTTCTGGTAGATGGGCTGATTGCTCCCGAAGCCGAGGCCGAGGAGCACCAGCGCGCCGACGACCGTGAGCTCGGTCGACTCGGTGGTGATGCGCGACAGCACGAAGAGGCCCGCGGCGAGCAGCACCAGCCCGGCCGCGCCGACGAAGCGGTACCGCGTGATGCGCGTCACGAGCTGCCCGCTCGTGAGCGACGCCGCGACCATCCCGAACATGCGCGGCGCAAGGAGCAGTCCCGACTGGGTCGCACTGAGCCCGAGCAGCCCCTGATAAAGGAGCGGCACGTAAAGGTTCGAGCCGAACATCCCGAAGGCCGCGAGGAACGACACGGCGACGGACACCGACACCGCCGGGATGCGGAAGAGCCGCAGGGGCATGATCGGGTTCGGCACGCGCAGCTCCGCGAACACGAACAGGATGAGGAGCACGACCGCCGCGGCGAACAGCGCCAGGACGAGCGGCGACGTCCAGCCGAACTCGCGGGTCGCCGTGAGGCCGATGAGCAGCGGCGCGAGGCCGGCCGCGAGGAGCAGCGCGCCGCGCACGTCGATGCTGCGCCACGTCGCGCTCGTCCGCATGGTCGGCATGTTCTTCGCGACGATGAGGCTCGCGACGAGTCCGAGCAGCACGTTCACGTAGAAGATGTAGCGCCAGCCGACCGTGTCGGCGAGGATGCCGCCCACGATCGGTCCGGCGATGTTCGCGACGGCGAACACGCTCGCGAAGACGCCCTGCATGCGCGCTCGGGTGGCGGGCATGTACAGGTCGGCGATCGAGGCGATCGCGGACGAGGTCAACATCCCGCCGAAGAGACCCTGGAGCCCGCGCGCCGCGACGAGCTGCGGCATCGTCTGGGCGAAGCCGCAGAGCGCGGACGTCGCGAGGAAGCCGATGGTGCCCGCCTGGAGGAAGCGCTTGCGGCCGAAGAGATCACCAAGCTTGCCGGAGATCGGGATGATCGTGGTCGAGGTGACGAGATAGGCCGTCGTGACCCAGGCGTAGAACTGGAGGCCGGAGAGCTCGCTGATGATGCGCGGCATCGCGGTCGCGACGATCGACGAGTCGAGCGCGAACAGCATCATGCTCGTCAGCACACCGATCGTGACGATGACGAGCTGCCGGCGCGGGAGGTCGATGCGCGGGCCGTCGCCCGCCGAGACGCTCTGCCTCACGCGGCGGCGACGGCCTCGCTGATGATCCGCGCGACCTCGTCGGTCTTCTGCATGCCGGCCTCCACGCCCTTGACCCGCCCGCTGCGCAGGCCGCTCGCGACGGCGCGTTCGATCGCGTCACCGGCCTCGCGCTCTCCGACGTGTCGCAAGAGCATGGCCAGCGCGCCGATCGCGCCGATGGGCGACGCGACGTTCTGCCCGGTGTACTTCGGCGCGGAGCCGTGGATCGGCTCGAACATCGACGTCTTGCCGGGGTGGATGTTCCCCGAGGCGGCGACGCCGAGGCCGCCGCAGAGCGCCGCGCCGAGGTCGGTGATGATGTCGCCGAAGAGGTTCGTGGTGACGATGGTGTCGAACTGCTCGGGCTTCTGCAGCATCCACATGCACGCCGCGTCGACGTACATCGCGTCCTTCTCGACGTCGGCGTAGTCGCGACCGATCTCGTCGAAGATGTCGCGCCACAGCTGCTGCACCTGGATGGCGTTGGACTTGTCGACGAGGGTGAGGCGCTTCCGCTTGCGCGAACGCGCGAGGTCGAACGCGTACCTGACCACGCGCTCGATGCCCGGACGCGTGAAGCGCATCGGCACCTCCGCGACCTGATCCTTGCCGGTGCCGGTGATCGCGCCGGTCTGCGTGTACACGTCCTCGGTGTTCTCGCGCACCACGATCATGTCGACGCTCGATGCGGGCTTGTTCTTCAGCGGCACCAGGCGGTCGTCGTACGCCACGATCGGTCTGAGGTTCACGAAGAGGTCGAGCTGCCTGCGCATCCCGAGGATGACCGCCCGTTCCACGACACCGCGCGGCGCGCGCGGATCGCCGATCGCGCCGAAGAGGATGGCGTCGAAGCGGCGGAGGCCGTCGATCTCTTTCGACCCGATGCGCTCGCCGAACTCCACGTAACGCGCCGATGACCAGGCGTATTCCTCGCGCGATGTGGAAAAGTTGAACCGCCGCTCGGCCGCGTCGAGCACGCGGAGCGCGGCGGTGGTGACCTCGGGGCCGATGCCGTCACCGCTGATGACGGCGATCGTGTGAGAGCGCGACATCGAACTAGGGCAATCCTCGCAGAAGCGTTGACGGCGTGCTGCTCGCTCGTATGCTTGCGACAGATGACGCGCTGCTCGTATCGGATGGCCATGTCCCTCGCTCGCTGCACCTGCGTCTGTGCGGCGGGCACTTCCATGGGAGGCTTCATCCACTAGCAGCACTCGTCCGTACAAACCGCAGGAATGAAGGCCTCCCAACAGGGAGGCCTTTCTCGTTCTTGGAGCCTTGGCGTTCTGGAGACCTGGGAGGTGTGGCAATGTCGGAGACCAGATACCTCGCGGTGGCGTTCGCAAGCCGGAGCGCGAACGGGCACCTGAAACCGGCCGTGACCGAGGCCGCGCCGGAAGGCGCGAAGGTCGTCCGGACGCGCGGCGACGTCGTCGCCGCGGTCTACGAGGTCGACGAGGACGTCGATCCCCGCGGCGAGGGGGAGCGGCTGCGCGCCATCGTGTCCGAGGAGGCCTCGGATCCGGACATCACCGTCGCCGTGAGCGGGCCGAAGCGCGGCACCACCGGCGCCCACCTCGCGCTCCTCCAGGCCGAGCAGGCCGTCGCGCTCGAGCACCGCAACGGCGGGTCCGGGAAGACGACGCACTTCGACGATCTCGGCAAGTTCCGGTTCGTGCTGGGTC
This sequence comes from Candidatus Acidiferrales bacterium, assembly GCA_035631715.1. Taxonomy (GTDB): domain Bacteria; phylum Chloroflexota; class Limnocylindria; order P2-11E; family P2-11E; genus CF-39. The sequence continues at coordinate 29,670 of DASQIF010000042.1, read as the reverse complement.
AGCCCGAGACCGACATCGAGGCGCAGTCGACGCGCGCCCTCGGCGAGCTCGCCGAGGACGAGGAGCGCTACGCGGATCTCATCAAGACGCTCGACGCGTTCATCCGGCTGCACGGCAGCGTGAACGCGGTCGCGCGCGACCTCTTCCTGCACCGCAACACGGTGCGCCAGCGCCTTCGGCGCATCGCGCAGCTCACCGGCGCGGACCTGTCAGATGCGAACGACCGTCTCGCGCTGCAGCTCGCGCTCATCGGGCGGGAGGCGCTGCAGCACCTGGGTTAGACGGCGCGAACGCTCACTCGATCCGGATGGCCTCTCGCTTCGGAGGCGCCTTCTCCTCGTCGACCCGCGCGATCCACTTGTCGAGGAGCGAACGGAACGCGAGGAGCTGCTCCTTCCGCGCCGCACGCAGGTGCGCCCGCGTCTCGGGCGGGAAGAGCTGATCCATGAGCGCGAACAGGCCGCCCGGCGTCGCCTCCGCCTGAAGCTCGGCGATCCGTTTCTCGAGGTCCGCGATGCGCTGCTCCAGCTCCTGCTGTGTCGCCATGCCTATTTCCTTTCCGCGCCGGCCGGCGCCGTGAAGTGGATCTTGAGCGTGTCACCTTCGAATTGCGCCGACCGCGTCGGCGCCGCGACGAGCGCGCGCGGCAGGATGAGGTTCCGCCGCCACGAGCCGACCTGCACGACGAGCTCGTCGGCGTGCCGGTTGAGGGTCACCTGCTCCTTCGACGTGAAGGGCAGCTGCAGCAACAGGACGAGCTCGCCGTTCTCGCGTTCCACGCGGTACGGTCGCCCGCGGTAGAAGAACGTGGTCGGGTCCACGCCCTCGAACAGCTCGTTGCCCATGCGGTTGAGCATGTCGAGGCCGACGACCTCGGTCTCGAAGAACGGCGCCGTCTTCAGCGGCACCGGCGCGAAGCTGTCCTGGACGATCGGCAGGTATCTCGCCTGGATCTCCTGCCACTGCTCGAGGAAGCCGGTCATGCCAGCCGGCAGCACGCGGTTCACGACGACGAGGTCCGTCGGGTACCCGAAGAGATGGAAGTACGTGAAGCTGCGCTGCGCTTCTTTGATGACCATCTTCTCAAGGTTCAGGACGAGCCGCACCGAGGTGCGGAGCGGGTCGGTGAGGATCGCGTGCAGATGCTGCAGCCGTTTGAAGAGCTTCTCGCCGGCCTCGAACACGGCGTCCTGCGGCATCGGCGCACCAACGAAGCGACCGACGATCGGGCCCGCGATCTTCGCCACCTGTCGCTGGATCGGGAAGATGTGCTCGAGCCACCACTCGCCCGCCTCGGGGAGCGACAGAAGGCGCAGCGTCTCACCGGTCGGCGCCGCATCGACCACGATGACGTCGTACTCGCCCTTGTCGTGGTGCTCCGCGATCCACATGAGGCTGGAGAGCTCGTCCATGCCGGGGATGATCGTCATCTCCTCGGCGACCACCGTGTCGAGACCGCGCCACTGGAGCACGCTGGACACGTAGCTCTGGATCGTGCCCCAGTACTTGCGGACGTTGTAGTAGACGTCGGACTCCTGGCCCCAGAGATTCGGCGCGATCTCCACGGGCTCGGCACCGAGCGGACGGTCGAAGGAGTCCGCCAGCGAGTGCGCGATGTCGGTCGAGAGGACGATGGTCTTGTAGCCGCGCTGCGCGGAGAGCGCGGCCGTCGCCGCCGCGACGCTCGTCTTACCGACGCCGCCCTTTCCCGTGTAGACGATGATCCGCGGTGTCTTCGCCATGGGCGACTCCCTTGGCCCGAGTGTACGAACGCCGGGCGTTAGCGCTCAGGCGAGCTGCTTGAAGACCTGACCGTCGCGCATCACGAGCGTGATGCACTCCGCGCGCTGCAGGATCGCGATGTCCGCGATCGGGTCGCCGGCGACGGCGATGAGGTCGGCGCGCTTTCCCGGCTCGAGCGTGCCGGTGATCTTGCCCACGCGCGCGCACGCGGCCGCGGTCTTGGTCGTCGCCACGATCGCCTGCATCGGCGTCATGCCGAGCTTCACCATGAGCTCGAGCTCCTCGGCGTTCGTGCCGTGCTCGCCGACGCCGGTGTCCGTGCCCATCGCGATCGGCACGCCCATCTTCACGGCCATCTGGAACATCTTCTGGTGCGCGTCGACGACCTCGTTCGCCTTCCGCACCGCGTACGCGGGCACCGATCCGGGTTTCCGTTCGGCGCGGCGCTGCACCCAGAGCGGCGCGATGAGCGTCGCCACGAGGTAGATGCCCTTCTTCTTCATGAGCTCGGCCGTATCGGCGTCGAGATAGATGCCGTGCTCGATCGACTCGATGCCGGCCTCCACCGCGTTGCGGATGCCCTGCGTGGCCTGCGAGTGCGTCATGACCGTCTTTCCGGCGGCGTGCGCCTCGTAGACGATGGCCGCGATCTCGTCGGGCGAGAACCCGGTGGACGTCGGCTCGTCGGACGGCGACATCACGCCGCCCGAGGTGTGGACCTTGATCTGATCGGCGCCGGCGCGGAGGAGCTCGCGCGTCGCTTTGCGCACCGCCTCGACGCCGTCGACGACGGTCCACGGATGCTCGGGATCGTCGACGCGTCCGGTGACGCCGCTCGCGAAACGCGAGTCACCGTGACCGGAGGTCTGCGAGAGCGCGCCCACGGCGATCCGCAGGCGCGGGCCCGGCACCATCCCGCGGTCGATGGCCTGCTTCACGCCGAGCGGTGTCCCCGCCGCGTCGCGCACCGTCGTGAATCCTGCGTCCAGCGTGATCTTCGCGTTGCGGAACGCCTCGGCGACGTTGAGCGAGTAGGGCTTCTGGAGCCGTTCCTCGATCGAGCCCGGCGTCGACCACAGATGCACGTGGCAGTCGATCATCCCGGGCATCACGGTCTCGCTCGAGCGATCGATCACCGTCGCGCCGCGCGGGATCTCGCCGCCGATCTTCACGATCGAGTCGCCCTCGAGGTGGATGTTCACGTCGCGCTTCGGCGCGCCGCCATTGCCGTCGATGAACGTCCCCGCGCGCACGACCGTGCTCATAGGCGCGTCATTCTGCCTGCTATTCGCGTGCGCTGTTACGAAGGCGTTGCGCACCGCGGTGATCCGAAAAAACGTGCACACGTATCGGGCGCGCTGGCCCGCGGGCTGCGGCACCCTCGGTCAAAGGAGGTGACCCGATGCAAGGAACTCAGATGGGCGCCCGCCGCGTAGGTTCGGGCACCCCATGGATGACCGTGGTCACGGTGCTCATCGCGATCGCCATCGTCGGCGTCATCGCGTACTTCGCGATCGCGGGCAACTACGGCGGCTCCTCGCCGACCCCGTACAACTCCGCCGCACCGGCGACCGGCGCGCCCGCCACGGGCGCCCCGGCGACGGCGCCTGGCGCACCGAACTACCCGTAGCGCGTGGTGAGTCGATCGGCGCGGAGGAACGCTGGGACCTCCGCGCCGTCGACCGTCATCGCCGCGAGCAGTTCACCGATCCAACTCGCGAACTTGAAGCCGTGGCCGGAGCAGGCCGACGCGTAGATCACGGGCGCGTCAGCGAGGCGATCGATCATGAAGTCCCCGTCGGGGCTGTTCGTGTACATGCAGACCTTCGCGAGGCGGCGCTCGCCGTCGGCATCCGGCATCCGCCGGCGCAGGAAGGCGCGCACGCGCTCCTCGTCGATGGCACGTGGCTCGCGCTCGACGGTGTCGGGGTCCACCCGATCGCCGAAGTGCAGCCCCGCCAGCTTCAGCCCGTGCGCGGGGTCGAGCGGGAAGCCGTAGTAATCGCGGTACGCGGGAAAGCCGTTCGTCCGCGTGACGTCCTCCATGATCCACACCGGCATCTTCGAGAACTCCTCGCGGCGAGCGGTCGGCTCGAACCAGAACAGCACGTTGCGCTCGACCCAGAGACGCTCCGCGAGCTCGGGCAGGAGGCGCGACATCCACGCGCCGGCGGTGAGGACGAGACGCGCCGCGCGGTACGAGCCGGTCGCGGTCGTCACCTTCACGCCGTCCCCGTCGCGCTCCCACCGCGCGACCGGCTCGTCGAACCGGAGCGTCGCGCCGTGGCGCTCGGCGACCGCGAGGTGAGCGAGGATGCAGCGCTCGGGCGCGAGCCAACCGGCCTGCACGTCGAAGAGGCCGCGCCAGTCGTCGTCGATCGGGAACATCGGATAGCGGTAGCGGATCTCCGGCGCGTCGAGCAACCAGTGCGCGAGGTCGTGGACCGTTGCGCTCTCTCGCGCGCCGGCCACGAGCTCGCCGTCGGGCGGCCCGAGGTAGAGGCCGCCGGTCTGCGTGAGGAGCGACTCGGATGACTCCTCTTCGAGCGCGCGCCAGAGGTCCCACGCGCGGCGGAGCAGCGGGACGTAGCCCGGGTCCTCGAAGTACGAGAGGCGGATGATGCGCGAGAGGCCGCCCGACGACCCGAGGGTGTGGCCGCGCGCGAACTGCTCGATGCCGAGGACGCGCAGGCCGCGCTTTGCGAGATGCGCCGCCGCGGCGGAGCCGTGCGCTCCGAGCCCGATGACGATGACGTCGTAGATCTGCCGCATCCGCCCGACCGATGGGCTACGCGCGGCGCAGCGGAAGGATGAAGATCACCGCGAGGATCACGTGAAGGACGACGCCGCCGAGCGCCTGCACGGGGATGATCGCGGCTGCGACCTCCCAGCCATTCACGAGCGCCTCGAGGACCTGGATCACAACGTTGCCGATGAGGATCGCGCGGACCGCGGGACCGGTCTGATCGCGAGCAAGCCAGTTGATGACCGCGACACCGAGGAGCGTGACGCCGATGTCGCGCGACACGACGAGCGCTTCAGGCGGCGTGGCCATGCCGAAGCCGCCGAGCATCTGAACGGGAGCGAGCGCGAGCGCGAGGCCGAAGATCGTCGCGAGGACCGCGCCGATCTGCAGGGCGAGCTTCGCCGACATCAGGGCTTGGGCTTCTCCACGGGGCGCTCGAAGTTCGCGACGCCGGCCTGCTCGCGGCGGCCGGGGACGTTCTCGATCTTCGTCACGCGGTAATTGCGTGAGTTGACTGTGATGAGCGAGCCGACGGTGGCACCCATGGCCACCGCCGACTGCCCATCAAAAGGACCGCCACGAAGCCTCAATGTGACGCTCGTGGCGGAGCGTGCCACTAGTAGCGGTTCCTGCTCCCACGCATCTTCTCGAAGCAATCCGAGCAGTACACCGGCTTGTCGCCACGCGGCTGGAACGGAACGCGAGCCTCACGACCGCAGTTGCTGCATGTCGCCGTGAACATCTCGCGGGGTCCGCTCGAGTAGCCACCGCCGCCACCGCCGCCACCGGCACCGGCGCGACGTGCCGCACGGTCCGCCGGGCAACGGCTCGGCGGGTTCATGAGGCCACGGCTCTGAAAGAACTCCTGCTCGCCTGCGGTCCAGACGAATTCTTGTCCGCAGTCGCGACAGGTAAGGGTCTTGTCCTGGAATGACACTTAGGTCTCCTCCGAAATTTCTGCCGCTCGATGGTTCCGTCAGTCTCGTGGAGGAGTTGCCTCTCAACGCCCTGTTCGTCGCCTGTTCGTCCGGCCACCCAAGTGTGGGTTAGGTGGCGCCTTCCCGTCTAGTGTCCCTTTCCACATGGCGGTCCTTAGGTTGGCGGACCTGGTCGGGAGCGGCACGATGTCGCCTGAGATCGCGGCGACCCTCCGCCGCGCTGCGCTCAAGCGAGCGTCCTACCTCGTTATCGCGCTCCCGCGACTGGCCGGAAAGAGCACGGTCGGCAAGGCCATGCTCGCGGTCGCGCGTGACGCTGGCGCACCCGTTCGCGAGCTCGGCGAGGACGGCACCGACGTCGCGACGCTCGCGCGCGCCGCTCGCGGCGGCTATCTCTACGTCCCTGAGGTCAGCCGATTCCCGGTGACCGCGGGCTACGTCTGGGGTCCGCCGGTGCGGGCCGCGTTCGCGGAGATCGCGAACGGCACGTCGCTCTCGACCGCGCTCCACGCCGACTCCGCGGAGGACGCGCTCGTGATCCTGCGGCGCAATCGCGTCGCGCCCGATGATCTCTCACGCCTCGACCTCATTGTGCACATCCGCTCGCTCGGCGACGACTGGCAGCATCCGACGCGCCGCGTGATCGCGGACGTGAACGAGTACGGCGGCGAGCTGCGGCTGCTCCATCGCTGGGACGAGCGACGCGATCGCTTCGAGAACGTGGCGGAGCCGACGCGGTTCTGATGCTCCGGAGTCCGTTGGTGCAGCTCGTCATCGCGCTTGCGATCGCGTTCGTCATCGGCGCGGTCGCGGGCGGCGCGGTCTTCGAGACGCTCACGCATGTCGTCGCGTCGCTGTTCGTCCGCCTGTCGCTCGGTATCGCCGCCTGCTGTTTCCTCGGCTTTCTCGCGACGCTCGTCCGTTTGCTGCGCGGTCTCCCGCCGATCGATCTCGCGATGCCGAGCGCTCTCAGTCCGCTCGCCGCTCTGGTGGTCACGATCGCGGCGGCTGTGCTCATCGCGACCACGGTGTTCCGATGAACATCGTCGGGCGGCATCGCGCGCAGGCGATCGGCTCGCACATCTTCCACATCGCCATCACCGTCGGCATCTTCGCCTCGGGTTCGACGATCGCGTTCCTGGTCTGGCGCGCGCCCACGCCGCCGTCGTGCGTGTACACGATCGATCGGCTTCCCGACCCGTGGCTCTTCGTCATCGGTGTCGTCGCGTTCGTCATCGGTCACTACGTCGGCGTCGTCCTACCCGACCGGCCGCCGAAGAGCACGGACGCCTCGGTGAAGGCCGGGCGCGCGGCGATGGTCCTCGTCTTCTTCGGCGCGACGCTCGTATGGATCTTTGAGGCGATCGGCACCGCGCAGATCGCGCTCGCCTCGGGCGCGAAGCTCGAGCCGATCACCTATTACACGCGCTGCGCGATCTACTTCGACGCCGACTTCACCGGCGGCTGGTTCACGCGCATCGCGATCTTCGGGATCTTCCTCATCGCCGGCCACTGGTTCTGGAGCGACGCGCTCACGCGTCCGGCGGTGAAGCGGTGACCGCCGACACGTATCGCGTCGGCATGGCCATCGTGATCGAGGCGCTCTGCGTCATCGTCACGCTCATCGCGCTGCTCGACACGGTCGCGGACTTTCGTGGCTGGCCGAACGTCACGGAGAACATCGACGCCTGGACCCAGCGGAACCCCTGGCTCGCGCGTGCGCTGGTGCTGTTCCTGTTCGTGCTGCTCGCGCACTTCGTGCTGAACCCGTTGCCGCGCGGTTAGCGCGCGCTATTCGTTCGTCCAGCCGGTGGGGAGCAGGATCGGTCCGTCTTTCGTCGGGTAGTAGACCTGCCAGCCCCAGTACCCGCGGTACTCGCTCGGGTCGGCCTTCATCGCGTCGGCGTAGTCGAGGAGCGCGTTCACGTACGCCTGCGCGTGGTTGTACGCGAACAGGGCCTTGGCCATGTTCGCCGGCGCGCCGGCCGCCTTGAGGTAGCGCGCCGCGGCGAGGATCGCGTCGTGATCGTCGTTGACGTCGCCGCGGCCGTACTGCGACCAGGTCGCGGGCATGAACTGCATGGGGCCCTGCGCGCCGGCGCTCGAGAGCCCGCGGATGCGACCCATGCGCGTCTCGACGAGGTGGATGGCCGCGAGGTACTGCCACTCGATGCCGTACGTGGCCTCGGCCTCCTTGTAGAAGGCGAGGAGGTCGTCGATCTGACGCGGCGCGACGATCTTCCAGTCGGGCAGACGGGTCGGGACGACGCTCGACATCGAGCGGAGGTTCTTGCCGGCGTCGAGCGCGTCCGAGAGCGCCTTGCTGTACTGCGGCAGCGCCGCGAGCACGGCCGGTTGCCACTCGGGGTAGTCGGCGAGGCGGCTGTACGTCAGTTGTTGCAGGTGGCCCATGTACGCGAGCTGCGCGCCCTGGACCTTCGGGTCGCGAAGCGCGTCCTCGACCACCTTGATCTGCGCGGCGAGGGCGCCCGGGTCGTTCGCGGCGACGGGGAGCGCATTCCAGTCCGGCGCGGGGCTCGCCGTCGGAGCCGGCGCGGGCGTGATCGACGGCGCCGGCGTCGGGCTGGCGGTCGGCTCGGGCGTGTAGTGGATCGTCGCCGTCGGCTTCGCGGTGGTCTCGGCGATCGCTTGCGACGTCGTGCATGCGGTCGCGAGAAGCACGACAAGGAGCGCTGACGCGATGCGGGTCACGTCTCGCCTAACTGCGGCGCGCGCAGCCTGTTGCGATAAGCGCACGGCGGAACGATAAGCGGCCGAGGAAGCGAGCCGGTGTCTAACCGAACGCAACGCGCGGGCTGCGCGCGAGCGCGAACAGACCCAGGCAGATCACGAGCGAGACCAGCGCGGCGATCCCGAGCGACCAGTGGATGCCCACCGCCGCGCCGACGACGCCGACCATGACTCCGCTCCCGACCCGCAGGCCGTTCTGCGCGAGCGTGAACACACCGACGTAACGGCCGCGCCGGTCCGGCGGCGCCTCGAGCTGCACGATCGTCTGCGCGAGCGACGAGAACGCGAGGTTGAGGAAGCCGGCCGCGAAGAGCGCGACGATGGCCACGCCGAAGTCGCGCGTGAACGCGAACACGGCGATCGCGAGCGCCCACGCGACGCCCATCGCGAGCGCGGGTTGCACCGACGGGCGGCGGAGCCAGGACGACCACTCGAGCACGAACGCGGCGATGACCGCGCCCGCGGCGCTGGCCGTCAGCAGCACGCCGTAGCCGACCTCGCCCTGCGCCCCCGGGATCTCGGCCGAGAACTGCGGCATCTGCGCCTGGTACGCATTGCCGACGAGGAAGCTCGTGGCGCCTGCGAGCGCGACCATCGAGAGCACGATCGGCTGGCGCGCGACGTCACCGAGGGTGCGCCACGCGTCGGCGAGCGAGATCGCGCCGATCATCCGCGAGGCGCCGTGTTTGACGTGGCCGGTAAAGCGGGTGGTGAAGAGCCAGCCGATGAGCGGCAGGTAGAGCAGGCAGTTGATGAGGAGACCGCCCGCGGGACCGAACGCGATCAGGAGGCCGTTGCCGACGGCCGGCCCGAGGAGGATGCCGATGTTGCGGCTGGTGGCGTTGAGCCGCACCGCGCTCTGCAGCTCATCACGCCCGACGACGTCGTAGAGGAAGAGCTGGCTCGCGGGCGACCACAGCGCGCCGGCGAGGCCGTGCACCACGAGGAGGACCGCCGCGTGCCAGGGCTGCAGCGTGTCCGTGAGGAACAGCACCGCCCACGAGAATGACGCGAGGATGAAGAGGACCTGCCCCGCCTGGATGATGCGGCGGCAGTCGTATTTGTCCGAGAGCGCGCCGAAGGTGATGCCGAACAGGAGGAACGGCGCCCAGTGGCTGATGACCGCGAAACCCGCCAGCGCCGGCGAATGGAAGCGCTCGTATATGAGCCAGTACGTGATGACGTGCTCGATGTTGTCGGCCATCATCGCGACGAGCCCGGTCCCGAAATATGCGCGGAAGTCGCTGTGCCTTAGGGCCGCGAACGCCTCGCGCGGAGGCGCGACTGTGGCGGTCAGCTCACCTTCTCATCGCGCGTCTTGCGCATACGCATCGCGACAAGGCCGACGACGACGATCGCGACAGCGCCGGCGATGAGGAGCTCGAGTGATCCGGAGCCCATGTCGGGGTCGATGCCGAAGAGCTGCTCGATCCAGTCCATGTAAGACCTCCCGGAAGGATGGGCCGAGTCTAGCGAGCCGTCGCCGTCTTCGACTTCCGCGGCGTCGGCGCCGCGACGAGCGACGGCAGGTTGCGCCACGAGAACACGTCCAAGAAGCGGTGGAGGGCGCGCTTGTCGCCGGAGACGATCTTGACCTTGCCGCTCCGCAGCGCGTCGTCCGGGTCGAACGTGCTCCGCCGGAGCTCCACCAGCGTCTCGACTCGGTCCACCTCGATCACCGCTTCCGGATCCTTGGGCGCGCGCTCTTTGGTGATGCACTTCCCGTGATCCACGGTCACCTCGAAGGTGTGCCCCGCGACATGGAACTCGAGACGCATGTCCTTCGCGCGCTCGGACGTGAAGGACGCGCGGCAGGAAACGAAAAACGACGACGGCATGAAGAAGTCGCCGGGCTCGGACCTGCCGACCTGCGCGCCCCAGCGGCCGAGCGCCATGATCGCCGGCTCGAGTGCCTCGCCCTTTGCGGTGAGCTGATACACGGCGGCTGATGCAGGTGGGGGAAGTGTCACGTGCTCGATAAGGCCGTTCGCCTCCATCTCCTTGAGGCGCTGCGCGAGCAGGTTCGTGGCGATCCCCGGCAGACCCTCGAGCAGGTCCTTGAAGCGCTTGGGCCCGAGCACGAGGTCACGAACGATGAGCATCGTCCAGCGCTCGCCCACGAGGTCGAGGGCGAACGCGATGCCACAGAACTGTGCATACCGTCGCTTATCCACTTGACTTTCACATAATAGGCACTATAGATATCTAAAGTCCAGCCCACGAGGGAGATTTCGACAAATGCTTCGCGACCGGCGACTACTCTGGATCCTCGGCCTGACCTCCATCCCGTTCTTCATGGTCGCACTCGACACGACCATCGTGGTCACCGCCCTCCCCACGATGCAGCGTGAGCTCGGCGCGAGCCTCGCCGTCCTGGAGTGGACGATCAATGCATACACGCTCGCCTTCGCCGCGGGCATCATCACCGCGGCGGCGCTGGGCGATCGCCTCGGACGCCGTCTGGTGTTCGTCATCGGGCTCGTTCTCTTCAGCGCCGCGTCGGCCGCGTGCGCGCTCGCAGCGAACGCCGAGCTGCTGATCGCCGCGCGGGCGATCCAGGGCATCGGCGCGGCGCTCATCATGCCGGTGAGCCTGACCATCCTGACCGCGGCGTTCCCTCCGGAGCGGCGCGGCACGATCGTCGGGCTATGGGGTGGCATCGGCGGTCTTGCCGTCGCCTTGGGGCCGGTCGTCGGAGGCGCCGTCACGCAGGGCCTCGACTGGCACTGGATCTTCTGGGTGAACGTGCCTCTCGGACTGTTTGCCGCCGCGTTCTCGATGTTCCGTCTGCCCGAGAGCCGCGGACCGGCTACGACACTCGATCCGCTCGGTGTCGTGCTGAGCGCCGGCGGCGCGACCGCGATCGTCTACGGTCTCGTGCGCGCGAGCGAGATCGGATGGTCAAGCCTGGAGTCCCTGGCCATCATCGGTCTGGGCCTCGTCCTCTTCCTGCTGTTCGTCGCGTGGGAGGCGCGTGCTCGCGCGCCGATGCTGCCGCTGCGGCTCTTCCGCAGTACGAGCTTCTCCGCGGGTGCCGCGACCGCGTTCCTGCAGGCCGGCGCGCTGACATCAGCCGCCTTCCTCGCAGCGCAGTACTTCCAGATCGGACTGCATTACTCGCCGCTCGAGAGCGGTCTGCGGTTCCTTCCATGGACGATGACGCCGATGCTCGTGGCTCCCGTCGCCGGCGCGCTCTCGGACCGGATCGGACGCCGGCGTGTCCTGGCGACCGGCATGGCGCTGCAGGGCATCGGGCTCGCATCCATCGCCGCGCTCGGGACGCTGGACGTGAGCTACACGTCGCTGATCATCCCGTTCATTGTGGCCGGCGTCGGCGTATCGATGGCGATCCCCACCTCGTCCACCGCGATGCTGTCCGCGGTCGCGCCGAGCGACATGGGCAAGGCCGCGGGCGTGAATAGCACGGTCCAGCGCGTCGGCAGCGCGTTCGCGATCGCCGCCGTAATCGCCGTGTTCTCGGCGAGCGGCAGCCTCGCGACCCCGACGACGTTCGTCGCCGGCTTTGGCCCCGCACTCAGTCTTTCAGCCGGCCTCTCGCTGCTCGGCGCCATCACCGCGCTCGGCGTCAGCTCGCGTGTTACGGCGCGGACTCCGGCGCTCGTGCGCGTTGCTAGCCCGACGACTGTCCAAGCAACGAGTCGCGTCGTGATGAAACCGCCGAACGGCTGATAGCCCCGAACGCGGGCGTCGGACACGTCTTCGAGGCGAAGGACGCCGCGGGGCCGTCCTCTTTCCCCCGAACGGGGTAGGAGCCCCCTATCGAACGAACGGGGGAGAGCAAGCGCCTGATCGTTCGCCCATCGTTCGTGTTCGAAGACGACATTTTCGCCCCCTCCCGACGGCCCCGCTGCAAGGCGGGGTCGTCCCATTTCAGCGGCGCAGCGCCGCGGCCAGAGCGCCAATCTTGTCCTTCGCGATCCGCGTGGCGTCGCGATACAGCGCGACGCGGTCGAGGACTCCGTCGTAGCGCTCGCGGAGCCGGGCGCCGAGGGCTGTGTACGTCGGCGCGCGCGTGACGAAGGCGTCGAACATCGCTGGCGTGACAAGGCGCGCCATGTCGTCGAACTTCCCGGCGCGTGCGAGGTCCGACAGCTCCTCGCCGACAGCGCTCCAGTCGTGGTGCTCGAGCACGGCGCGATACGACGGCGTCGATGCGTAGAAGGCGATCTGCTCGCGCGCGTAGCGCTCGTCCGCGGCGAATGAGCTTGATTCCTCGACCAGCGTGAAGACCGGGCACGAGACGACGAACGAGGCGCGTTCCCGTCCCGCTTTCGCGAGCCCGCGCGCGAGCGCGGGCGCGCCGATCTCGCGGAGGTACGACGGGGTCGAGAACGGGTGCGCGACGATGCCGTCGGCGACCTCGCCCGCGACGCGGAACATGCGCGCGTTGACGGCGGCGAGATACACCGCGATCCGCGGCCACTCGATCGGCCCGGGATCGAAGAACGGCGACATGAGGCTGAACGACCAGAAGTCGCCCTTGAACGAAAGCCGGTGCTCGTGCTGGAACGCGCCCCAGATGTGACGGAGCGCCGCGACGTATTCGCGGATGCGCGCGGCCGGTCGCTCGTACGGCATCGCGAAACGGCGCTCGATGTGCGCGCGCACCTGCGTGCCGAGCCCGAGGTCGAGCCGGCCGCGGCTCGCGCGCTGGAGCGCCCACGCGTCCATCGCGAGGAGCATCGGGCTGCGCGAGAGCGCGATCGCGATGCCGGTGCCGAGGCGGATGGTCGTCGTGCGCGTCGCCGCGACCGCGAGCGGGAGGAACGGGTCGACCTGCGTCTCGGTGAGCCACAGCCCGTGGAAGCCGGACGACTCGAGTGCGGACGCGATCTCACCCGATTCGGTGATGTGCGTCCCCTGAAGGAACCCGTCGAGCCTCATGACTCTGTGTCGTTCGTCACAGTCCGGAAGGAATGCACTCGCTCGTTCGTTCCAGTGAATGAGAGAACAGAAGAAAGGAGTGCGCTCCTATGTGGGACCTTCAAGGCATCCTCCTCTACCGCTCCATCGAGCACCGCAACGAAGCCCGTGGCCAGCAGGCTGACCGCGTTCGCGACGAAGCTCTCATCCCGTACGCTCATCTCATCAGCGATCCTCGCTTCGACACCGAAGAAGCGAAGAAGATCGCCGCCTAACGCGCCGCGGTCTCGAACGTGAACCGCGCCGCCGACGTGTTGAATCGCTTCACGTCGAACGCGATCAGCTTGATCGGACGCGCGCGGAACACGTGGCCCTTCTCGTACTGCTCCGGCTTCGGCCGGTACTTGAATCCCTTGCCGTACTTCGCCGCGTACTGACGCGCGATCTTCACCGCGACCGCGCGTGATACGCCGCGCACGATCTCGACCTCGGCCGTCCCGTACACCGCCTGGTCGGCGACGTTGACGCCGAAGGCAAGACGCGGGTCGCGTGCGAGGATGCGCGCCCAGCGCGTCTTGTCGCTTCCCTCGAAGTACAGGATGTCGTCCACCCACACGCCCCACTGCTGGACCATGTGCGGCGCGCCGTCGTCGTCCGTCGTCGCGATCCAGAGGTAGGGGAACGTCGTGAGGATCTTCTTCGCCGCGGGCCAGGTGAGCATCCCCTTCGCCGTCGTCTTGATGTAGCCCTTCGGAAGCTGCGGGCGGTCGCGCTTCGGTGCGGGCATCGCCGCTGAGATTAGAGCCCGAGGTACGCCTTCCGCACCTCGGGCATCTCGCGGACCTTCCGCGCCTCCCCCTCGATCGCGACCTTGCCGTGGTCCAGCACGTACGCGAAGTCCGAGATCGCGAGCGACAGCTGCACGTTCTGCTCTACGAGGAGCATCGTGAGGCCCTCGCGCTTCAGCGCGCGGATGATCTCGAACAGGCTTTGGGTGAACAGCGGCGAGAGCCCAAGGCTCGGCTCGTCGAACATCAGGATCCTCGGCTTCGCCATGAGACCGCGTGCGATCGCCAGCATCTGCTGCTCGCCGCCTGAGAGCGTGCCGGCCATCTGCGTCCGCCGCTCGGCCAGACGCGGGAACAGCGAGAAGACGCGCTCGTACGACTCCTTCATGACGCCGCGGGCGTGACTGACAGTCGCGCCCATCTCGAGGTTCTCGACGATGGTCATGGTCGAGAAGAGCTGACGGCCCTCGGGAACGAGCACGAGGCCGAGCCCGGCCTTGTCGTGGGCCGACAGCTTCGTGACGTCGCGGTCATCCAGGGTGACGGTCCCCGCCCACGCCGGGAGCAGGCCCATCACGGCGCGCAGGAGCGTCGTCTTACCGGCGCCGTTGCTTCCGACGAGCGTCGTGAGCTTGCCCTCGGCGAGCTTCAGCGACGCGCCCCACAGGATCTGCACCTCGCCGTATCCAGACTCGACGTTCTCGATGGCGAGCCGGCTCATGTCTGCTCCGCCGCGAAGCGCTCGGCGAGCTTCGGATCGCCGAGATACGCCTCGATGACCTTGGGGTCGTTCTGGATCTGCCCGGGCGTGCCCTCGGCGATCTTCTTCCCGTAGTCCAGCACGACGATCCGGTCGCACACGTTCATGACCGCGTGCATAAGGTGCTCGATCATGATCACGGTCACGCCCTGCGCCTTGATGTCGCGGAAGATCACGAGCATCTCGCCGACCTCCTGCGGGTTGAGGCCCGCGAGGACCTCATCCGCGAGGAGCAGACGCGGCTTCGCGGCGAGCGCGCGCGCCAGCTCGAGGCGCTTCTTCTGGGCGACGTTGAGCTTTCCCGCGATCGTCTCGGCGCGGTCGCCGAGACCGAGGCGCGCGAGCGTCTGCTCCGCGACCGCACGTGCCGCGGGCAGCCCCAGGTTCTCGCGCCCGAACGCGGCACCAACGGTGACGTTCGCGATGACCGACAGGTCGTTCAGCGGGCGCACGACCTGATGCGCGCGTGCGATCCCTCGTTTCGCGACCTGGAACGGCCGCAGCCCGCTGATCGTCTCGCCGCCGAAGACGATGCGACCACCGTGCCGGCGGTAGACGCCGTTGATGGCGTTGAAGAGCGTCGTCTTCCCCGCGCCGTTCGGGCCGATGAGGCCCAGGATCGTGCCCTCCTCGACGTCGAACGTCGCGGCATCGCACGCGACGAGACCGCCGAACCGCACCGTGACGTCGCGGCACTCGAGGATCGCGGTCACGGGATGTAGCTCCGCAGCACCGGGAAACGGTTGCGGAGATAGCCCACCAGACCGGCGGTGATGAAGAGCACCACGATGAGCAGCAGCAGGCCCGCTAGGAAGAGCTGGAAGTTCGCGAGCGTCGGGTTCGTGATGAGGAAGCCGCGGAGCCATTCGTACACCGCGGCGCCGACGATCGGACCGGCGACGGTGCCGATGCCGCCGAGCACGACCATCACGAGCGACTCGATCGAGCGAAGGAGCTCGAAGGCGACGTTCGGCTCGATGATCCCGTTCTTGAAGAAGAACGTCGCGCCGGCCATAGCCGGGAAGACCGCCGAGATCACGTAGGCGGCGACCTTCGCCCGCGCGGGGTCGATCCCCACGACCATGGCGACATCCTGGTCCTCGCGGATCGTCATGAGCGCGAGACCGAACTTCGAGCGCTTGATCGCGTACGACGTCGCGATCGTCGCGAGCGCCACGACCGTCATCACGTAGTACGCGAGCTCGCCGGCGCCCTTCGCGCCGCCGTACTGCAGATAGACCGAGAAGTTGAAGAACATTCCCACCGCGCCGCCGGTCGGCTCGAAGTTGTTGAAGAAGACGCGCGTCGCCTCGTTGATCCCGACGGTCGCGAGCGCGAAGTACGCGCCGCGCAGGCGAAGGATCGCCATGCCGATGAGCAGCGCGATGAGCGCCGCGGGGACGGCGCCGACGAGGAGCGCCGCAAGGAAGTGCCAGCCCTGCACCTGCATGAGATAGAAGGAGAAGTACCCGCCGAGGCCGAAGAACACGATGTGCCCGAAGGACACGTAGCCCGTGTATCCCATGATGATGTTGATGCTCGAGGCGAGCGTCACGAGCATGAAGACGAGGAACAGCTCCTCGCGCAGCGACGGGTTGCTCGTGAGGATCGGCACCGCGGCGATGAGCGCGATGATCGCGACCGCCAGTGGCAGGAACGGGATGCGGTAGCGGATCACGCCCTGGCTCCGAGAATGCCCTGCGGCCGCAACAGCAGAATCCCGATGAAGATGACGTACTCGAGGACCGGGACCCACGAGACCGGGATGATGACGGTGGTCACGCCCTCGAGCAGCCCGATCACGATGCCACCGACGAGCGCGCCGGTCGGGTTCCCGAGCCCGCCGAGCACGACGATGACGAAGGACTTGACCTCGTAGCTCGCGCCCGAGAGCGGGTTGAACGGGAAGAGCGTCGCGAGCAGCGCGCCGCTCACCATCGCGAGCGACGTCCCGATCCCGAAGGCGAGCGCGAGCATGCGGCGCGAGTCGATGCCCATGAGCTCCGCCGCCGCGCGATTGTTCGCGACCGCGCGGATCGACTTGCCGAGCCTTGTCCGGAAGAGGAAGCCATACAGCGCGACGGCGACGACGATTGCGACGATGACCGACACGACGTGCGTCCCGAGGATCGTCACGTTCCCCGCATCGAGCGACCCGAGCGAGACGTCGACCGCGCGCGGTGTCGTGGTGAAGAGGATCGTCGCGATGCCGACCACCATGAGGTTGACCGAGAACGTCGCGAGGAGCGTGGTCAGCTCCGGCTCGTTGATGACGCGGTCGACGGCGATGAAGTACTCGACGACGCCGAACACGAGCCCGAACACGAGCGCGGCAAGGATGCCGATATACGGATTCACGGCGAGCGGACCGGTGAAAAGCGTGTAGACGACGAACATGCCGACGGCGATGACCGGCCCGTGCGAGAGGTTGATGACGCGCATCACGCCGAAGATGAGCGTGAGGCCCATCGCGGCGAGCCCGTAAACGAAGCCGAGCATGAGACCGTCGATCGCCGATGGGATCAGCGCCTCGAGGTTCATGCTCGGCTCTTATTCAGTTGGAGGGCTTACTTCTTGAGCTGCAGGTCCGCGGTCTTCGCCTCCGCCGGCCATACGACCTGCGTGGCGAGCTTGCCGTCCGAACCCTTCTGCCACTGGATGTAGACCATGTCGTGCGCGATCTGCTTGCCGTGCGTCTTCGCGTCCGTCGAGAACTTGATGTGGCCGAAGAACGTCATGACGTCGGTCTTGTCGAGCGACGCCTTCACCTTCGCCGGGTCGGTCGAGCCCGCGTCCTCGAGCGCCCGCTGGAGCACGAGGCCCGCGGCGTAGCCACCCGCCGAGTGGTACGAGGGCGGCGCATTGAACATCGCCTGGTACGCGCTGGTGAACTGGTCGCTGGCGATCCCGTAGTACGGGATGCCGAGCGCCTTCGCCGTGTCGCTGTTGTATTTCACCGGGATCTCCCACTGCGAGGGACCCACGATGAACTGCGCGCCGTCGCCGATGTCCTTGAACGTCGGCTCGGGCGGAGCGACGAGCAGCGAGACGAAGCGCGCGCCGACCTTCTTCTCGAAGAGTGTCTTCGCGAGCGCGCTGCCGTCGACGAGGTGGCCGCCGCCGATGACGGCGTCGGGCGCCGCGGCGATGATCTGGTTGATGAACGGGCCGAAGTCGGTCGTGCCAGTGTCGTATGACTGCTCGAGGACGACCTGGAGGCCCTTGCTCACGGCGTACGGCTTCGCGGCCGTGACCACGGAGACCGAGAAGCTGTCCTTCTCGTTGATGATCGCGACCTTCTTGATCGTCGGGTCGAGCTTGAGCATCGCGTCGATCGCGCCGGTGAGGTACTTCGAGCCCGGCGAGTAGACCTGGTACGTGTTCTGGAAACCCTGCTCCATGGTCGCGTCATCCGCGCCGCCCGCGGTGATCATGACCTTGCCGTTCTGCTCCGAGACGACGGCCGCGGCCTTCACGAGACCCGAGGAGTACGGCGACAGCAGGAAGTCCACCTTGTCGTCGTTGATGAGCTTCGTGTACAGCTGCTGCACGCGATCGGTGGCCGATCCGTCGTCGTAGAAGGTGAGCTTCGGCATCAGGACGGTTCCGTCCTTGAGCTTGATGCCACCCGCCTTCGTGACCTGATCGACCCAGAGCTTGATGCCCTCGGTCTGCTTGGTCGACGCGACCTGCTGCGCCCCGGTCTGCGAGTTGGTGAATCCGAGGTTCAGCGTCTTCGTGACCGTCTGCTGCGACGCGGCCGCGGAGCCCGCGCTCGATGCGGTCGGTGTCGGTGCCGTCGTGCCGCCGCACGCCGGGGCAACGATGCCGACGACCGCGAGCGCCGTTGCGGCGATGCGTGTATTCGTCATGCCCACTCTCCTTCGAAAGTCGGTCCTCGGCCCATTTTCCTCGCGTCTTCGGGCGGACCTGAGAACTCGCTAAGTAGGCTGCTCTCTCGGGCGGGGCGGTGAAGGGGAGCGCGGCCCGAGTTGGATGGGCCGTTCGGCACCCTAGCGGCTCTGCGGGACCCCTTCGACGAGCACGATCCGCCACTCCCCGGCGCCCTGGCGGACGGCCCGCGCGACCGCATAGTCCTCCGACTCGTACCACTCACGCGCCTTTTCGACGGACGGGAACTCGATGATCACGACGCGCTTGGGATCCCATGACCCCTCGAGCACGCTGATCGCGCCGCCGCGGGCGAGGAACCGTCCGCCGTGGCGTTCGACGCTCGCGCCCGACAGGGGCCGGTATCTGGCGGCGCGCTCGGGATCGGTGATCACCGTTTCGACGACGACGTACGCGGACACGGGCCGATGCTATGCGCCCGGCCCAACGGGTCGACCCGACTGAGGCGCAACCCGTACGCTTTCGCGGGTGACGATCGCGACTGGACGAGGGAGCGTCGGCACCGCTCACACACGCTTCCTCGACCTCGACGCTCCGGTCCCGCTCGACTCGGGCCGCACGCTCGCCCCGGTGCGCATCGCGTATGAGCACTACGGCAAGCTGTCCCCGGCCCGGGACAACGTGATCCTCGTGTGCCACGCGCTGTCCGGCGACGCGCACGCCGCCGGTTGGAGCGACGACCCGAACGCGCCGACCACGGTCGATGGCGTGGGCGCGGCCGAGCGTGGACGCAGCGGCCTCGGGTGGTGGGACGGCATGATCGGGCCGGGCAAGGCCTTCGACACGGACCGTTTCCACGTCGTCTGCACGAACCTCATCGGGTCGTGTCGCGGCTCGACCGGGCCGGGATCGATCGACCCGCGCAGCGGTCGCGTCTATGGCACGGACTTTCCGGTGGTCACCGTCGGCGACATGGTCCGCGCGCAGCGAATGTTCTTCCGGCAGCTGGGCATCGATCGCATCTACGCGGCGTCGGGCGGCTCGCTCGGCGGGATGCAGGCGCTCGAGTGGGCCGTGCAGTTCCCCGACGCCATCGCGCACATCATCCCGATCGCCGCGACGGCGCGCCTCGGTGCGCAGGGCGTCGCCTGGAACGCGATCGCGCGCAACGCGATCATGTCCGACCCCGACTGGCAGGACGGTCATTACGAGGGGACCGGACGCCGACCGGATCGCGGCATCAAGGTCGCGCGAATGGTCGGGCACGTGACCTACCTCTCCGACGCGGCGATGCGCGAGAAGTTCGGCCGCGAGCTGCAGGAACGGGACGCGTACTCGTACACGCTCTCCGAGCCGGACTTCCAGGTCGAGTCCTATCTGCGCTACCAGGCGGACGCGTTCGCGAAGCGTTTCGACGCGAACGCGTACCTCTACATCTCGCGCGCGCTCACGTACTTCGACCTCGCCCGCACGTACGGCTCGGGCTCGCTCGAGCGCGCGCTCGAGCGCGTCAAGGCGAAGACGCTGCTCATCTCGTTCTCGTCCGACTGGCTCTACCCGTCGCGCGACTCGGCGGAGATCGAGCGCGCGCTGCGGGTGAACGGCAAGCGCGCGCGCCACGAGGTGATCGAGGCGCTGTACGGGCATGATTCCTTCCTGCTGGAGGAGGCGCGCATGATCGAGCTGATCCGTGAGTTCCTCGCATGAGGGAGCGGCCGTCAAAGGATTACGGCTTCGACACGCGCGCGATCCACGCGGGCCAGCGCCCCGATCCGTACACCGGCGCGCGCGCGGTGCCGATCTTCCAGACGACGTCCTACGTGTTCGAGGACCCTGACTCCGCCGCGGCCTACTTCAACCTGCAGGAGTACGGCAACACCTACTCGCGGATCATGAATCCGACGACCGCGGTATTCGAGGAGCGCGTCGCCTCGCTCGAGCGCGCCGCGGGCGGCGTCGCGTTCGCCAGCGGCCTCGCGGCACAGGCCGCGGCGTTCTTCACGATGCTCACGCCGGGCGACCACATCGTCTCGTCCGCCGCGCTCTACGGCGGCTCGGTCACGCAGCTCAAGCACCTGCAGCGCAAGCTCGGCTTCGAGCTCACCTTCATCGACCCGGACGATCTGGACCAGTGGCGCTCCGCGCTGCGGCCGAACACCAAGCTGCTGTACGGCGAGACCATCGGCAACCCCGGCGGGAACGTGCTGGACATCGAGGCCGTCGCCGCGATCGCGCACGAGCACGGCGCGCCGCTGATGATCGACTCCACCTTCGCGACCCCGTACCTGTGCCGTCCGATCGAGTGGGGCGCGGACATCGTCACGCACTCCGCGACGAAGTTCATCGGCGGCCACGGCACGAGCATCGGCGGTGTGACCGTCGAGTCGGGCGCGTTCGATTGGTCCAACGGGCGGTTCCCGGTGGTGGCCGACCCGTCACCCGCGTACCACGGGCTCGCCTTCCACGAGACATTCGGCGTGTACGGCTACCTCATGAAGCTGCGCGCCGAATCCCTGCGCGACCTCGGCGCGGCGATGAGCCCCTTCAACGCGTTCCTTTTCCTGCTCGGGCTCGAGACGCTGCCGCTGCGCATGGCGAAGCATGTGGAGAACGCGACCGCGGTGGCGGAGTGGCTGGAGGCACAGCCCGGCATCACGAACGTCCGATACCCCGGCCTCGCGTCGAGCAGATACGCGCGGCTCGTGAAGAAGTACCTGCCGCAGGGCGCGGGTGCGATCTTCTCCTTCGACCTGCCGGGTGGCCGCGACGCCGGCCGCGCGTTCATCGAGACCGTGAAGCTCTGGAGCCACCTCGCGAACGTCGGCGACGCCAAGAGCCTGATCATCCACCCCGCGACGACGACGCACCGCCAGCTGAACGACGACGAGCTCGCGGCGGCCGGCATCAGCTCCGGCACGATCCGGCTCTCGGTGGGCCTCGAGACGGCGGCGGATCTCATCGACGACCTCGCGACGGCGCTCAAGGCGGTCGAAGCGATGCGAGTTCACGCATGAACATCCCCGCGCAGTGGCAGGACCCGCTCACGATCCTGGGCATCCTCAACACCGCCGAGACGATCGCGATCGTCGGCCTGTCGCCGAACGACCTCCGGGCGAGCCACTTCGTCGGCTTCTATCTGAAGCGGCACGGCTACCGCATCGTGCCGGTGAATCCGCGCGAGCGGACCATCCTCGGCGAGAGCAGCTATCCCGATCTTGCGTCGGTACCGTTCGACATCGACGTCGTCGACGTCTTCCGAACACCCGACGCCGTTCCCGGTATCGCGCGCGATGCCGTGCGGGTCGGCGCGAAGGCGCTCTGGTGTCAGTACGGCGTGATCAATCTCGAGGGCGGACGGATCGCCGAGGAGGGCGGCCTCAAGGTGGTCATGGACCGCTGCATGAAGGTCGAGCACGCCCGCCACCTCGGCCGTATGCACTGGCTCGGATTCAATACCGGGCAGATCACCGCTCGTCGGTGAGCCTGCTTTTTGGCCGTGGCACAGGTGGTGCATCGACCGCGCACCGTGCAGACGAGCGATCAGCGCCCATGCGTCCTGGTGGTCGACGACGATCCGGTGACCCGCGACACGCTCCGTCAGCTCCTCGGTGACGCCGGGTATGACGTGCAGACCGCGGAGGACGGCGCGGCCGCGCTCGGCGCGCTCGACCGAGGCGAGCGCTGGCCGGACCTCGTGCTCCTCGACATGCGCATGCCGTTCATGGACGGGCCGACGTTCTTCGAGTGCCTCCGCTCGCGACCCGAGTCACGCCGCACGCCGGTCGTCATCGTGTCGGGGACCCTTCGCAGCTCCGTGCGCGGCGAGGTGAGTGGCATCCAGATCGTGAAGAAGCCCTTCGACGCGATGAAGCTGCTCGACCTCGTGAACGCGATGGTGCATCGACCGGTCGAGGACATCTCCTACCGGAACTAGCGGCATCATCTAGGCATCTTCACACCAGACGACCGCGAACGGCTGCGTGAGCGATTGCTCGCGCATTCACGATCTGACGCGCGCATCACCGGAGGCGCGATCACCGGCTCGGCAGCGATCGGCGGCGAGGACCGCTGGTCGGACATCGATCTCGCGTTCGGCGTGCGCGGCCCGAGCGACATGCTGCCGGTGCTCGACGGCTTCACCCGCGTGATGTACGACGACGAGGGATGCGTCGACCACCTCGACGTCCCATCGCGCGCGTGGATCTACCGCGTGTTCCTTCTGCGCAGCACGCTGCAGGTGGACGTCGCGGTCGCGCCGGCGCCCGACTTCGGCGCGCGTCAGCCAACGTTCCGGCTCGTCTTCGGCGAGTCGACGGAGCTTCCGCACGTGCCGCTACCCGATCCACGAGAGCTCATCGGATACGCCTGGCTGTACGCGCTCCACGTGCGCTCCAGCATCAAGCGCGGCAGGTACTGGCAGGCCGAGTACATGGTGAGCGCGATGCGCGATCACGTGCTCTCGCTCGCGTGCCTGCGCCTCGGCCTGCCCGCGCGCGAGGGACGCGGTCTGCATCAGCTGCCGATGGACGTGACCGGGCCGTTGGAGGAGGCGCTCGTCGGCCGGGTCGACGCCGAGCCGCTGACGCGCGCGCTGCGCGTCACGACCGACGCGCTCCTGCGGGAGGCGCAGCTCGCCAACGTGGAGCAGGCCAGGCGGATCGACGCGGTGGTGCGAGAGCTCGCCGCCGGCTAATCCGCCGCGGTCTCGATCTCGACCTTGTCCTCGTGCCGCATGAGCCAGACCGCAAGGTCGACGAGCGGCATCGGGCGCGCGATGTGGTAGCCCTGCGCGAGATCGCAGTGCCGCGCCTTGAGCGCGTCGTGCGTGTCGGCGTCCT
Source organism: Candidatus Acidiferrales bacterium (assembly GCA_035631715.1). Classification (GTDB taxonomy): domain Bacteria; phylum Chloroflexota; class Limnocylindria; order P2-11E; family P2-11E; genus CF-39. The sequence goes on along the minus strand of DASQIF010000042.1, from coordinate 6,370 downwards.
CGACGCCCTCGGCGACGAGCGACAGCCCGAGGGAGTGACCGAGCTGGATGACCGAGCTGACGATGGCGTCGCTCGATGGGTTCGCGAGCATGTCGGCCACGAACATGCGGTCGATCTTGAGCTCGTTCATGGGAAGGCGCCGCAGGTACGCGAGCGACGAGTAGCCGGCGCCGAAGTCGTCGATAGAGAGGCGCACGCCGAGCGCGGAGAGCCGCGCGAGCGTGTCGAGCGAGCGACCCGTGTCGGCCATGACCGCGGTCTCGGTGATCTCGATAGTGAGCGCGTTCGGCTGTATGCCCGTCGTCCGTAGCGCGGTGTCGACGGCGTCGACCAGACCGGGGAAGTGGAGGTCGCGGGCGGACACGTTCACCGCGAGATGGAGCGCCTGGCCCGTGGAGTGGAGCGATGCCACGGCCGCGGTCGCTTCGCGCACGACCCAGAGCGTGAGCTCGTTGATGAAGCCCGACTCCTCGGCCAGCGGGATGAAGTCGGCGGGCGACACCATGCCGCGCGTCGGATGCTTCCAGCGCACGAGCGCCTCGACCGACGCGCACGCGCCGCCGCCCCGCAGCCGGACCTGTGGCTGGAAGTGCAGCAGCAGCTCGTGACGTTCGATGGCGTGACGCAGGTCGCTCATGAGCGCGAGGCGCTTCTCGTTCTGCGGGTCCGCCTCCGATGTGTACGCGGCGAGTCCCTTCCCGCTGCGCTTGGCGTCGTACATCGCGATGTCCGCGCGCCGCAGCAGCGTCTCGCTATCGATGCCATCTGCCGGGAAGCGGACGATGCCGATGCTCGCCTCGACGAAGACGTCGTGGCCGCGCAGCTTGAACGGTCGCACCAGCGTCGCGCGCACGCTCTCCGCGGCGTTCACCGCGCCGGTCGGCTCGCCGGCGTCGGGGAGCAGGATGCCGAACTCGTCACCGCCGAAGCGCGCCAGCGTGTCCACGCCTGTGAGCCCTTCGCCGAGGCGCTGCGCGAACTCGCGCAGGACGCTGTCGCCCGCGTCCTGGCCGAACGCGTCGTTGATCTCCTTGAAGCGGTCGAGATCGAGGTAGAGCATCGTGAACGGCCTCCCCGAGCGCACGACGCGCTCGAGCCGCTGCACGAAGAGCGCGCGGTTCGGGAGATCGGTGAGCCGGTCGTGGAGCGCGGTGCGCTCGTTGAGGTCCGATTGATCCGCGAGCTCGCGCGTGAGCTGGTTGAAGGCGCGCGCCAGTGACCCGATCTCGTCCGCGCCGTCGACGTACGCCTGCGCACGCGGCTCGCCCGCGCGCGCCCTGGCGATCGCCCGCATGATCTCGTCCAGCGGGAACGTGACCGTACGGAGGAAGAGCAGCGCGGCCCCGAAGGCCGTCGCGACGATGAGGATCGACATGCCGCTCATCGCGTCCTGGATCGTGTCGTGCGACGAGAGCCACGTGGCGCTGTAGCCGTTGTTCACGAGGTAGACGAGCGACTCATCAGAGAATGCCGTGCGGATCCAGGCCAGCACGCCGATCGCGATCACCGCGCCGAAGAGCCGGTCGCCGATCGGCGCGGAGAAGAGCCGTGCTGTGCCGGCGAACGCCAGCGCGATGGCGAGGCTCCCGACCGCGAGCACCGCGTGCTGGCGCATGGCGCTCACGCCGAGCACCGCAAGCGCTTCGGGCGACGACTCCATGTAGGCAAGGGAGTTGAGCGCCAGATAGCCGATGAGAAGCGCAGCGAGCCCGACGTAGAGCTGCGGGAGCGCGCGCGTGGCGGGCCGTGCGATCTGCAGCAGCACGATCGCGGCGCACGCGAGGATGACCAGCATTCCGGTGAGCGACGGGCTGACCTCGCCCGCACCGGCATAGCCGAGCAGTTCCTCGGGAGCGGCGGTCGGCGCGCCCAGCTGCGCGACGAGGCCGAGCACCGCGATGCCCGCGCCACAGAGCGCGAGGGTCGCGCTCAGCCGCGGCACGATCGTGCGCTTGGGATAGAGCACGAGGGCGAGCGCGATCGAGACGAGGGCGACCCCCGCTGCGCCGATGGGGTGCAGCAGCGCGGACGGCGGGAACAGCCGCTGGCCGTCGAAGCGGTCCAGGGACGCCAGCGCGAGATCCCCAATCGACGCGACGGCCGCCATCCATGCGAATAGCACCGGCGTCTCGCTCCAGACCGAGAGCCGCGGTGCGGCCACGAGCAGGACCACCGCCATGAACCCGTAGAAGAGAACGCCCGTCCAGGTGTGCGTGGTCGTGAAGGTCGCGACGAGGAAACCGAAGTCCAGGGCCGCGATGCACGCGAAGGCGAGCAGCAACCTTGACGACGTGGCGCGCGATCTCGCGACGCGTATCTCCGTGACGAAGAGCCCGACGCCACCGAGAAGGAAGAGCGGCGCGATGAGCCACAGGTAGCTCGCGAGGTCGGCGTACGTCAGCTGGTTCGCGAAGTTGTCGCTCGCGACGACCATCGCGACCCCGATGGTGGCGAGCACGGCGCCCGCGGTGAGAACGAAGAGACGGATCGGGAGCCGGTCCTGTCGCGCGATCATCCATACGCCGCAGATCAGCAGGGCCAGGGTGAGGTAGGCGTAGGCGATCACACCGCTCGAGACGCCGGACAACAGGAAGTTCACCGCGAGGATCGCCGGCGGCACCGCGCCGATGAACGGCACGAGCGCGAGCAGGCGCTTCGGCCAGAAGCCGCTGAGCGCGAGCACGGAAGCGCCACCGCCGACGACGAAGAGAGCCGAGACCAGCCCCAGCTGCTGGTTGACGAAGCGGTAGACATCGGCGGCGAAGAGCTCGCCCGAGATCACCATGAGCGATCCGATGGCGAGCTCGATCAGGGCCGCGTACCAGAGCAGCTCTGGAGCCGCGATGGGCCGCACCGCCCGCCCGCCGGTGTTTGCCATGGATAGAGAGACTCAACTGGCGCGCAAGGCGGCTATAGGGGCGAAGGACCTAAGTCAGACCCCGCAAACGTGGCCCTACGGATGGTTGTTACATACACGTCTAATCCATTTGACGTAGACGGCGCTAGTCGATGTAGATGGGCGCTAGCTGCGGACGGTGACCACCCAGTAGACCCCGTAGTCCTCCATCCACTGCGCGCCCTCCACGAGCGGCCGCAGGTAGAGGCGGTACATGCCCGGCGTCATCGGTGCCTGCACCGTGAACTGGAACCACGAGACCTGACCCGGCCCGACGTACGGGGCCGGTTGCACGGCGATGCGGTTGTAGCGCGGCCACCCCGTGTTCGGCGATCCGGCGGTGCCGTCGCCGCCGACGGACGAGGCCATGTCCTGACCGGGCTCCGGCGACCACGTGCCGAGATACGCGACCTCACCGAGCTTGCCGCTGACCCAGCCGCGCGCGCCGGAGTTGTAGTACGCGACCGTCGCGGTCGCGCGGTCGCCCGGGCAGAGCGTCATGTAACCGGACTGCCCGTACCACGACGCGTGGAACCCTCCGATCCCTGACGGGACCGAGGCAGGCGGCGCGATGCCCGGCCCGACCGTGCTGGTGCACGCCGCGGGGGTGGGCGTCGGTGTTGGTTGCGGCGTCGAGGTGGGCTGCGGCATCGGCGTGGCCGCCGGCGGTGTCGTCGTGATGGGCGCGATCGTCCCCGCGCTCACCTGCGCGTATCCGATGACCGCGCCACCCGCGCTCAGCGTGTATGTGCCGGGCGCGACGTCGACGAATGCGTACCAGCCCTTGCCGTCCGAGGTCGCGGTCCGCGCGACGAGGTTCGCGCCCGCATACGACGTGAGCGTGACCGGCACGTTCGCCGCGGTCGTGCCGCGGACGTGGCCGGTCGTGGGCTGGGTTTTCCAGGTCATCGCCGGCGGCGGCACGTCGTTCGCGAACGTCGATCCGAGCGCCGCCGTGAACGCGGCTCGGCCGTCCGCTCCGGTCTGCGTACCCGCGTCGACCGCGGCGCTCGGTGTGCGGTACGAATAGCCGGCCCAGCCCGCGGAGGGCGTGCCGGCGCTGCTCGGCGCCACGGCGAGCTGCGCCTGCGTCGCGCTCGAGGGGATGTCGTTCAGATAGAGCGCGGTGCCGACCACGCTCTGCCGCGAGTACTGCTCGTCCTTCGCGAAGTCGCTCCATTCCTGGAACATCACCGCCTGGCTCGCGTCGGCCTGGCGCTTGTAGTTCATCGGGATGTTCAGGTCGAGGATCCCCTCGCGCATCCAGCTGTCCCAGTCCTGCAGCACCTCGGCGTAGGTGCGCGTGCCGGTCCAGCCGCTGCCGTGCTGCGGGCCGTAGCCGTAGGTGATCGTGTCCGCCGAGATGCGCACGCTCGGCCGGATCGCGAACGACTCGACGTAGATCTTGCGCACGATCCCGGTGACCTGATCGCGGCGCCACTGCGTCCACACCGGGTCGGTGTTCGCCGGCACGCCGGTGCGCCCGAAGATCGCGTCGAACCGCGCGACCGCGGCGTCGTTGTAGCCCCACGACGGGACGTTCGTGCCGAGATTGTTGTCGGGATAGCGGATGCGGTCGAGGTTGATGCCGTCGACGTTGTAGTTCCGCACGATCGAGAGCGCGTCGTCGACGATCCACTGCGCGGCATCGGGGTTGCCCGGGTCGAGGATCCAGTCGGTGCTCACCTGCTGCAGGCCGTCGGAGCGCCGGGTCAGCCACGACTGTGATCCCGCGTTGGGACCGTGCGTGTTGAACACGTGATCGGGTGCCAGGGGCGGCGTGCTGCCGCGCCAGATCGCCGTCGCGATGACCCAGGCCTCGACCTCGATGCCGTTCGCGTGCGCCTTGTCGATGAGGGTCTGCAGCGGATCGAACGGCGCGGGGTCCACGCCGGCCTGCTCCGTGCGCGGCGCGAGCGCGCGGTTGCAGAAGCAGTCACCGCGGCGAACGATCTGCGCGACGATCGCGTTCAGGTGGGCGGCCTTGGTCGCGGCGATGACGTCGTCGATCTGGGCCGGCGCGTACAGGCCGTCGCCGAACGCATCGACCCAGTACGCGCGGAACTGCCCGCCCACACTGGCGGTCGGCAGGCTCGATGCCCCCATGTCGGACGAGGTGGCCGCGGCCGCGCTCGGAGCGTGGGGGCACGCGGCGACCACGAGGGCCGCCACGAGCGCGGCCGCGACCTTCCTCACAGAACGGTCAACGCTCGCGCGACCCGTGTAATACGCGCGAGCGCGAGCGGGACGAGCGACCGTGCGCACCTAGACTCGGCCAGTGCCTCGGCCGTTCCGCTTCGCTGTGGTCGGCCGCTGGGCCGGCGGCGGCAAGCGTTGGCGCGAATTCGCGCGGCGCGCCGAGCGTCAGGGCTACGACACGCTGCTCATCACCGATCACATGGGCGCGCAGCTCGCGCCGATCCCCGCGATGATGGCCGCCGCAGACGCGACCGAGCGCCTGCGGGTGGGTTCCTTCGTCTTCGCGAACGACTACCGCAATCCGGTGATGCTCGCGAAGGAGATCGCGACCGTCGACGTCATCTCGGGTGGCCGCGTGGACTTCGGGCTCGGCGCCGGATGGAACGTCGGCGACTATCAGCAGCTCGGCATCCCGTACGACCCGCCGCCGGCGCGGGTCGCGCGTTTTGAGGAGGCGACCGCGCTCATCGACCGCCTGCTGCGTGAGGAGACAGTCGACCACTCGGGCACGTATTACCAGGTACGCGGCGCGCGGATCGAACCGCGACCCGTCCAGCGACCGCGGCCGCCGTTCATGCTCGGCGGCGGCGGGCCGCGCGTCCTGCGCTTCGCCGCGCGCCACGCCGAGATCGTCTCTTTCGCCCCGTTCCTCAACGCGCGCGGCCGACCGCGCCTCGGCACGCTGCGCCAGGGGAGCTTCGCCGAACGCATCGCCGCTTTCCGGCGCGCCGCGGGCTCACGCCTCGACGCGATCGACGTGAACATCTGGATGGTCGATGCCGGCGTGACCGACAACGCGCGGTCGATGCGTCGTGCGGCGACGACGACCCTGAAGCGCGGCGCGAACGCGCTCATCGGCTTCCCGTTCCTGCTCTACGGCTCGCGGTCCTCGCTGCGCGATCTGCTGCGCGAGCGCCGCGAGACGCTCGGGATCAACTACATCTCGATCCCCGGGCAGGCGCTCGACGAATTCGCGCCGCTCGTGCAGGAGCTGCGCGGGACCTAGCTACGGCGTCTTCGTCGGTGGAGGCGGCGGTGTCGTCCGGACCGGCGTCGGCGTGGGTGGCGGCGTCGGCGGAGGAGAAGTCACGACCGGCGCGGACGTCGCGGGTGGGGGAGTCGCCGACGGTGCGCTGGTGCTCGGGGCGGCGGTGGTCGTGGTGATGCTGATGCTCGGGAGCGGCGAGAGGGACGCAGACGCGGACGCGGACGGCGACGCGGAACCGGACGACGCCGGCGCGAAGGATCCGCGGGTCGAGAAGAGCAGGAAGATGA
>DASQIF010000041.1:0-3754 GCA_035631715.1 Candidatus Acidiferrales bacterium | reverse complement strand
GCGAAGACCTTCTCCCACGCGTCGGTCGCCTGCTCCGCGCGATAGCCGGGCCGGTGGTAGTAGAAGAAGCCGTGGCCCGCGCCGTCGTAGCGGTGGAACTCGTAGCGCTTCCCGAGGCGCTTGAGCTCGGCCTCGTGCTGGTCGACCTGCGCGGGCGTCGGCGACTGGTCGTCGTTCCCGAAGATGCCGAGCACCGGCGCGGTCACGTCCTTGGTCATGTCGATCGGCGCGACCGGGCGCTTGTCGTTCAGGTCCTCGGGCTTCATGACCACGCCGCCGCCCCAGAGGTCGGCGATCGCGTCGAAGTCCCTGCTCTTCGCGCCGACGACCATCGCGTGGCGGCCGCCGGAGCACGTGCCGATGATCCCCACCTTGCCGTTGCTCGTCGGCAGCGCTTTGAGCCATTTCGCGGCGGCGACGCAGTCCCCCACGACCTGGTCGTCGGCGATGCCGCCGGCCGCGCGCGCCTTCTGCGTGATGTCGTCGGGCTTGCCGTGCCCGAAGCGGTCGTAGAGGTCCGGGCAGATGGCGTTGTAGCCGTGCTGCGCGAAGCGGCGCGTGAACTCGCGGTAGAGCTCGTCCCATCCGGGCATGTGGTGGACGAGGACGATGCCGGGGAACGGGCCCTTGCCCTCGGGCTTGGCGACGTACGCATGGATCGTGTCGCCGTTCGCGCCGGTGATCTGGATGACGGTCGCGGTCATGCCGTCGACGGCACCCGTGTCAAAGGAATTCCAGCCTGGCATGTGCGGCACCTCCGGCGCGAGAGGCTACGCGAGGCCCGGCGAGCCTGCTCGGAGACGGTGCGCTATTCCGCGAGGCGGCCGAAGAAGATGCGGGAGACCGCGAACAGGCCCAGCCCGGCCGCCGCGGACCAGGAGATCGCCGACACGATCGGCGAGTCGAAGTCCGTGCCGCCGAGATACGCGTGCAGGAACAGCGCGAGGAACGCGATGTAGCTCGTCCGGTGGATCCACGTCCAGAGCGTGTTGTTCATGCGCCGCCGCAGCCAGCTTGTGACCACGATGATCACGAAGAGGTCGAGCGAGATCGTGCCGAGGCCGATGGCGACCTGCCCGTAGTCGGTCTGGAACGGCACGACGAGGTCGATGAGCTCGAGGCGCGCGGTCTGGTCGATGAACAGCGCGCCGACGTGCGCGACGCCGAGCGGGATCCAGAGCCACAGCGTCCAGTCGTGGAGCGCGCGGAGCGCGCGGTTCTTCGCGAGGAAGTCGAGGACGCTCGTGCGCAGCGCGAGCCCGGACACGATGGAGATGCAGAGCGCCGCGTACGAGGCGAGACCGGTGATGCGACCGATCTCCCAGGTGATGAGGTCCACTTACGAGACGTGCGTGAGCGTGACCTGCGGGAGCGCGGTGGCGCGGACGCCGGGCTGGAGCGTGATGAGCGGTCCGGGGCTCGACGACGGCCGGGTCTGCCCGCGGCGCGTCGGCACGAGCTGCGGGAGCGGCGTCCCGCTCGGCGCCGGCGCGCCCGACGGGGCAGGTGTCGCCTCGACGGCGACGGCGTCCTCGACCGGCGGGTGGAGCGGCGCCGCTGCGTTCTTCAGGTGGTGCGTGACGTAGTCGGTCGACCCCGCGAGCGCGAGGAGGGTCGCGACGGCCGCGCCCAGCTTCAGACCCCAGGCCGGCATTACGAGCTCTTCGCCGCCACCGGCTTCACGAGCGACAGCTGGTCGAAGCTCTGCCCGAGGATCGCCTTGCCGTCGACCGCGAGGTGCGAGGTGAGGATCTCCTGGTACACCGAGCGGTAGTCGACGCTGTAGGTGAGGTTGCCGAGCGTGTCGAGCTTGCTCACGTTCTCGGGCTCGCCGTAGAGGCCGCCCTTCACGGGATCGCCGATGAGGAAGACCGGCGACGCGGTGCCGTGGTCGGTGCCGCCCGAGGCGTTCTCGTTCGGGCGGCGCCCGAACTCGGACCAGGTCGCGATGAGCACACGGTCGGCCTGCCCGTACGCGGCGAGGTCCTGGTAGAAGGCGGACACGGCCGAGTCGAGATAGGCCATGAGATCGCTGTGACGCTGCATGTCGGTGTAGTGCGTGTCGAACCCGCCGAGCGTCACGTGCAGCACCTTCACGCCGGTGCCGGTGACGATGAGCTCTGACGCGAGCTGCAGCGCCGCGGCCAGCTGGTTCTTGGACGAGTAGACGAGGTTCTGCTTGTCCGAGTACGTCGCCTTCGGCGTGTACTGCGACGCCGAGGTCTTCAGCTGCTGGATCGTGTCGCGGATCGAGGCCATCGACGTGTCGAAGAGCGCGCCGTAGATGCCCGGCGTGTGCTTGTACAGCGCGCCCATCACGCCGTCGACGTCGGCGGTGCCGCCGAACTTGAAGGTCTGCTGCTGGTCGATGACCGTGAGCGTCGCCTGCATGTCGCGGAGCATCCCCGGCACGCTCGTCGTGCCGCAGGCGCATCCGACGAGCGGGTGGCCCTGCGTGTCGTAGTTCGCGGCGATGGTCTTGCCGAGCCAGCCGTCCTGCTGGCGGCGCGTCGGGTCGCCCGTCTCCCACACGCGGATCGAATCGAAGTGCGAGAACGACGGCGTCGGATATCCGACGCCCTGGACGATCGCGACCTTCCCCTGGTCGTAGAGCTTCTTGATCCCGCCCAGGCTCTCGTGGAGGCCGAGGTCCTTGTTCAGCGGAAGCGCCTTGTCCGCGACCGCCGAGAGCGTCGGGCGCAGGTCGCGGAGCTTGGAGTTCGAGAGCGGGATGACCGTCTGCAGGCCGTCGTTGCCGCCGCCGAGCTGGATCATCACCAGGACGCGGTCGTTCTGCGCGCCGGCCTGCTTCGCGGCGAAGACCGCGCGGGCGAAGACGTCGGGGACCGCGGCGTAACCGGCCTGCAGTCCAGCGGCGCCGACGCCGAAGACGAGACCGTTCTTCAGGAAGTCCCGTCGCGAGACGTTCGTGAACTCAGATGACATCGTCTTCACCTACTTCAGCTGGAATTCCGGCGACGCGAGCAGGATGAGCCAGCGCGAGGCGTCGTCCGACGCCGCGTTGAGGAGCTGCGCCGTGTCCTGCGACACGACTCCGTCGAGCTGCGTGACGTGCGCGTTCTTGAACGCGGGCACGCTCTGCAGAGCGGTGAGCGTGTTGACCGCGAAGTTCACCCGCGCGAGCACGTTGTTCGTCGACACCCACGAGCCGTTCGACGGCCAGCCGCCGACCTCAGGCGGGTCGAAGAGCCCCTGGCCCATGCCGTCGCCGGCGCGCGCGATCTGCTGCGCGATGGCGTTCGTGCCGAGCGCCTTCGCGCTGCTCACCATGAGCTCGGTGGGCGACTTCACCAGGGCGCGGTAGTTCGCCGCAGCGAGGAACTCCGGGCTCGTGAAGACGCTCTTCATGAGCGACTTCGTGTCGTACTTCGTGCGGCGCCAGTCGTCGGCGAGGCGCTTGACGTACGCGGCGTCCGGCGCCGGCATCACGAACTCGCTCAGGATCTTGTTCACGATGAACGGCGCGACCGAGTCCTGCGCGACGATCTTGTCGAGGACGGCATTCGTGTCCCACTGCCGCGTCTCGCCGAGGTACTTCACCTGGCCGACGTACGCGCGCGTCTGCTCGAAGATGCCTGTCTTGACGGTGTCAGCCTTGAGGTTGCGCGGGGTCGGGCGTCCGCGCTCCTGCGCGATCTTGATCTGGTCGTCGACCATCGCCTGCGTGAGCGGCTCGCGCCATCCGGCGAGCGCCTTCGCGCCCGCGCGGACGTCGTCCTCGGTGAACGTACCG
>DASQIF010000040.1:0-25314 GCA_035631715.1 Candidatus Acidiferrales bacterium | reverse complement strand
CAGTCGCGCCGGTGTTCCCTTGCGCACCCGTAGCTCCAGTGCTGCCGGTGTCGCCCTGCGGACCGGTCGATCCCGTGTTGCCTTGCGGTCCGGTCGATCCAGTGATGCCCGTGTCACCTTGCGGACCGGTCGCCCCGGTGTTGCCGGTGTCGCCCCGCGGACCAGTCGGTCCGGTCGCGCCGACGGGACCGGTCGCGCCGGTCGCACCGATCGGACCCGTCGCGCCGGTGTTGCCGGTGTCGCCCTGCACGCCAGTCGCGCCGGTCACGCCGAGGGCGCCGGTCGCTCCGGTGTTGCCTTGAGGACCGATGGCGCCTGTGCCGCCGGTGTCACCCTGCGCACCAGTGGCGCCGGTGTTGCCCTGCGGACCGAGCGCACCCGTCGCGCCGACAGGACCGGTCGCGCCGGTCGTGCCGAGAGCGCCAGTCGCGCCGACGACGCCGGTGTCGCCCTGCGGTCCGGCTGCGCCTGTGCTTCCCTGCGCGCCCGCCGCACCGGTGACGCCGGTGTCGCCCTGGGGTCCGGTCGCGCCAGTGCCGCCGTTGATCCCGTTCGTGCCGTTCGCGCCAGCCGCACCGGCGGGACCGGCTGCACCCGTCGGACCGGCCGCTCCGGCCGCGCCCGTCGGACCAGCTGCGCCAGGCGCGCCGGTAGGACCGGCCGCGCCGTTCGGACCAGGAGCGCCATTCGCGCCGGGCGCACCCGTTGGACCGGGCGCGCCGTTCGTGCCGTTCGTGCCGTTCGTTCCGTTCGCGCCGGGCGCACCCGATGGGCCCGCGGGACCGGGAGGACCCGCCGGGCCCGGCGAGCCAGCAGCGCCCTGCGGACCGGGATTGCCCGGTGTCGCATTCGCCCCGCGGACGAACGCGAAGGGATCGAAGGTCGCGGCCGGCGGCGGCGGCGCAACGACGGCGGTCGGGAACTGATCGACCTGCGGGGTCGTAAGGATCGCGATGCTGGAGACGCTGACGGCGACGCCGGTCTTCGCGACGCCACCCGCCACCGAAGGCTGATCGATGATCTGACCGGCGACCGTGCCGGTCGAGGTCCGCAGCTCCGCGGACACGATCACGTTCTGGGACGTCGCATCGGCCGGCTGCACGATCGCGGCGTAGCGATCGTCCGTGGGCGGCAGCGAGACGATGATCTGCGTGCCGCTTCGCTCCACCGTCGATCCAGGGATGTAGCGAATGACCTCGCCGTTCTTCAGTCCGGTCGCCTCGCCACTCGGCGCGACAACGGCCGCGTCCTGCGAAGCGTCGAGTGTGAACTTCACCATCGAGAGCGCGGTCGACTGCGGCTCGAGCGGCTTCGCGCCCTTCGCGCTCACGGTCGTCGTGTTGCCGGCGCTGACCGACTGCGTGGTCGATGCGCCCTCGCCGACACCAGACGTCTTCACGGTTCCTTCGGTCGTGGACACGACCGACGCGCCGGTCGCGGCGTCGACGCTCACCTGGAACGCCGTACCGGTGACCTGCGTCTGCGACGACGGTGTGACCAGCGTGTAGCGGCCGTCAGGCGTGAGCTGATGCGTGACGACGTGCCAGGTCTTACCGGACGACTGGCTGAGCGTGACGTCGATGCCGCCGTTCGAGAGCGCACGCAGGCTGACGATGTCGACTTCCGTCGCGGGCTCGAGCACCATCACCGAGTCATCGAAGAACGTGACCGCCGCGTGCGCGTTCGCGGCGGTGCGCACGCTGTCGCCCTGCCGCAGCAGCGCGCCGGTCGCGGATGTCGCGAAGCCACCGCTGTTGCCGCGTCGCACCTGCACCGCGCCCGAGAAGATCGTCAGTTGACCACGCGCTTGGAGCGCGCTCGAGGCCGGCGCGAGGAAGAGCCCGAGTCCCGCCGCGACGATGAGAAGAGCCGCGGCGATCGCGCCCGCGAGCATCGCGCGGCGACGCGGCGTTGCCGGCAGCCGGCGCGCGCTCGCGACGCCGAACGACACGACGCGCGCGGTCGGCGCCCCGAATGCGCGAACGATGGCCGCGTCGATATCGGCGATCGTCGCGACGGCGACGTCGATGCGAAGACCCGCAAGCATGTCGGCGACTTCACGACGCGTGCGCTCGTCGAACGGATCCGCGAGAACGAGCGTCGCCTCGCTGCGGCCAAACGTGAGGAGCACGGCGTGGCGCTCCTCGCTGAACCGGCGCGGCAGCTGGCGCGCGACGGTCGGATCGATCGGGTCGACCATCCGTCGCGCACGCGAGCTCCGCGGCCCGCTGGATGCTGAGTCAACGCGATGTGGCGCGAGCGTCACGAACGGACACGCGCTTACGTGGGACAGGATCTGCGCGAGCCGGTTGTCCGGGACGATCTTGGTGCGTAGCACAGCGGCCGAGAGCAGTTCGCCTGGTTCGCGCTGCGCGATGAGCGTGTCGAGTTGCTGTTTGTTCACGAGCTTCGCGGCGACGAGCGCCTCGGCGAGCTCCTTCTCCTTGTCGGTGAGCGTCGGCGGACCGGCGCGACGTCGCTCCTGCTGCTGCGCGGCGGTGCGAAGGACCTTCAACATCTGCTGCGGCGGTGTGTCCTTGCTGATGTGTGCGATCGCACCGACGGCGAGCGCGAGGTCGCGGATGCCCGGGTCGAGCGTGAGGAACACGATCGCCGTCTCGGGGAGCTGCGCGCGCAGCTCGCGCGCGACCTCGAGGCCCGTCTTCCCTGGCATCGAGTTGTCGAGGACGATGAGGTCGGGCTTGAGCGAAAGGGCCTTCTGGATGCCGTCGTTCCCGTCCACCGCCTCACCGACGACGACGAAGTCAGCCTCGGGCGCGAGAAGCGAACGGATCCCTTCCCGGATCGCGAGGTGGTCGTCAACGATGAGGACGCGGCTTGCCACGCGAGAAGCCTCGTTTTTCGGGGGTTCCGGGCCATCAGACCGGGGACGGAGAATGGTCGTAGGCGTTTGTAGCGTTCCGCTACATGGTGGGCAGAAGTGCGACAGCTTGGTCGCTCGCCCTGCGCTCCTTATTCAATAGGCGCGTGGCGCAGGCGTCGAAGGTCCTTGTGGTCGTCGCTCACCCGGTGATCGGGTCGGCGATCGAGACGCTCCTGCGCCTGGAGGGCGACTACGACGTGAAACGCGTGCCCAGCATCGGCGAGGCGGCAAACGCCCGCGACTGGGGCGCGCAGGTCGCGCTCGTCGACGGGACGCTGCTCACGGGACATGCCGCTGTGCACCTCGGCACGCCCGCATACGTTCTCTCAGGGAACGAGCGCGACGGCCGTCAGCTCGCGCGCAAACTCGACGATCCCCGGGGCTGGCTGCGCAAGGATGCGACGGGACCGGAGTTCGCGGACGCGATCCGCGCCGCGCTGCAGGCGAATGCGTCGAGCACATCGTCGCTCGGCACCTTCGCCGTCGCGGTGATCGTGGTGCTGTGCGTCGTCGTGCTCGCGCTGGTCGCGTATCTCGTTTGGCTCGCGGTGTATTGAGCGCCCTAGAATCCGGCCGATGACACGTGTGATGTTGGTGGACGACCACGAGCTCGTCCGTCAGGGCATCGCCGCGATGCTCGGCGGCGCGGGCGACGTCCAGGTCGTCGCGGTCGCGCGCACCGGACGCGAGGCGCTCGAGGTCGCGCGGCGGGAGCTTCCCGATGTCGTGCTCATGGACGTGCGGATGCCCGACATGGATGGGCTCGAGGCGACGCGCAAGCTGAAGGAAGAGCGGCCGCGCACCGCGGTGGTCATGCTCACGATGCACGACAACCCGGCGTACCTACGCGACGCCGTTCGCGCCGGCGCCGCCGGCTATCTGCTCAAGGACGTATCGAAAGACGAGCTCATCGACGCGATCCGCCAGGTCGCGACCGGCGGCGCGTTCATCGAGTCGCAGATGCTGAAGGGCATGCTCAGCGAGATGAAGCCGACCGGCGCGACGACGCCGAGCCCGGCGGCGAAGAACCTCACGAAGCGCGAGCGCGAGATCCTCACGTTCGTCGCCGAGGGGATGTCGAATCGCGAGATCGCCGAGAAGCTCGTGCTCTCGCCGGAGACCGTGAAGAGTCACGTCGCGGCGATCCTCGAGAAGCTCAACGTGTCGGACCGCACGCAGGCCGCGATCTATGCGGTGCGCAACGGTCTGGTGGAGACGCCCTCCGCCTAGACGCGCCTTCGCCGCATGAGCGCGAAGGTCACGATCGCCGCCGTCTGTGTCGCGAGCGCCACGCCGAGGACGACGCGCGCCATGGCGACCGCGTCGCTCGCGACGGTGAAGAGGAGGACCACCTCCGCCGCCACCGCGAGCGCGAGCAAGAGGCCGACGCGCATCTCGCCGCGACCGATGAAGTACGCGATCCAGAGGCTGAGAAGCGCGTTCGCGAGCGCCGCGACCCCGTAGGTGCCGACGATGCGCGCCGTGTCGGGGTACTGCGAGCCGACGACGATCGGGACGAGCACGTCCGGGATCGCGATGTACGCCAGCGCCACGAGGCCGCTCGTCGCGGCGACGAAGCCGAGCGCGAGGAACAGGAGCCGGTCGGTGTCCTCGCCCTTCGCGTGCGCGCTCGCGGTCCGCTCGAGAAGGATGAAGCCGACCGCGATCGGGGCGAACAGGACGATCTTCCCCATCGTGATCGCCCCGGCGTACGCGCCGGCCTGGTCGGGTGAGAGGATCGATCGCACCAGCACCGCGTCGACGTTCGTGAGCGCCGCGTACGCGAGGAGCACCACGGCGGCGAGCGCGAAGAAGCGCGTCTCCGCGGCGCCGAGCTCGATATCCGCGGTCGACCCACGCGCCGCGCGTAGCAGCGGGAGCAGCGGGATCGCGGCGACCACGAGCGAGACGAGGATCGCGGCGGACGCACCGGTGAACGCGCCGTTCACGCCGAGACCGAGGACCACGAGGCCCACACCGATCGCCAGACGGCTGCCGGCCTGGACGATGAGCGCGCAGCCCATCCACACGAAGCGCGCCAGGCCTTGCAGTAGGCCGATGGCGAACGTGAACACGAGCGCGAAGAAGAGGCTGACGCCGACGAGCGCGACCGCGAAGGGCGGAAGCGCGAGCGCGCCCGCCAGGAACGGCGACAGGACGACGACCGCGAGGCCGAGCGCGGCCGCGCCCCCGCCGATGCGCACCGACCAGCGGCGCACGAACGCGTGCAGCGCCTCCTGCTCGTTCCGCGCGCGGTAGCGCGCCGCGAGGGTCGCGGTCGCGGACTGGATCACTTGGCTCGAGACGGACTCGAGGATGAGGATCCCGAAGAGGGCCGTCAGGGCCGCGTACTCATCGGGTTTGAGAAGCCGCGCCTGCACCACCTGGTAGCCGTACGCGAGCACGTTCGCGAACGTCGTCGCGACGAGCAGGAAGAGCGCGCCGGAGTGTTCGCGTGCCCGTGCCAGCATCCGGCGCAGTATCGCGGACGCTAGTTCGCGGCGACCGGCACCTTCATCGGGGCGGACTTGAGGAAGTTCTCGGTGAGGTCGTCGGTCTCGGCCGAGGTGTAGCTCTCGATATCGCCGTTGTCCGCGTCGCGCGCGATCTCCGGATCGATCGGGATGTTCGCGATCAAGGGTGCGTTCGCGGCGATGACGAGCTTGAGCCCCTGCGACGGCCCGAAGACCTCGAGCCGCTGTCCGTCGGGCGTCGTCACATAGGACATGTTCTCGACGACGCCGAGGATCTCGCCGCCCAGCTGCTTCACGAGTTTGACCGCCTTCGTCACGACCATCGTCGCGAGCGCCTGCGGGGTGGTCACGAGGATGACGCCGTCGACGGGGAGCGCCTGCATCACCGTGAGCGGTGCGTCGCTGGTGCCCGGCGGCAGATCGACGACCAAATAGTCGAGCTCGCCCCACTGCACGTCGGTGAAGAACTGGCGGATCGCGCCCGAGACCATCGGGCCGCGCCAGATCACCGCCTCCTCCTCGCTCGGGAGGATGAGGTTCATCGACATGATCGGGATGCCGCCGCGCGACTTCGGCGGCTGGAGCGTCTTGCCATCGGCGGAGAGTGGCTTCTCCTTCACGCCGAACATGCGCGGGATGGATGGGCCGGTGATGTCGCCGTCGAGCACGCCGACAGTGAAGCCGCGGCGCTTGAGCCCGACGGCGAGAAGGCCGGCGACCAGCGACTTTCCCACGCCGCCCTTGCCGGACATCACCGCGATGACGTGCTTGATGCCCTTCTGCTCGGCCATGCCGCGCGGCACGCCCTTCGCCGCCAGCGACGGCGCGGCCGAGGCCGGCGGCAACCCTTCCGGCAGCTTGCCCGTGTCGGCGTAGCGGTTCAGGTCGCCCATGAGCTCGTCCATCTTCACGCGCCCCGCGCCGTGCCCGGCCGCAGCCTGCGCGATCGTCTCGCTCTTGCTGATCGCGCAGGACGCGCAGGAGAGGCCGTAGCGGGCGAACAAGCGCGCAGCGTCGGGCCAGCGTTCGACGACCGAGGCGACGGTCATGTCTGGGGTGATCTGGATGGCCAGAGCGGGCTCCCTTCCGAGGCCGGGACTCTTCCAAGTGTACGGGCGCGATTCGGTACAGTCCGCGCAGTTGAGCGAACGAGCCGCCGAACGCAGGACGGATCCGCGGCGGGGCATCGCCGTTCGCGTCGGGCTCACCCTCACCGCCACCGGGATCGTCAGCGCGGCCATCGACCGCCGCGCGCTCGCCGGCACGCCGAACGATGTGCCGCTCGCGGTCGGCTTTGGTCTGTTCGTCGCGCTGCTGCTCATGGCGACGCTGCAGCGACCCACGCCGGGCGCGGTGTGGCTCGCGCTCGGGGCGATGTCGCTCGTGTACATGCTTGCCGCGGCGGAGCTCGCGTCGAGCGTCATCGGCATGGTGTCGTACCTGTTGTTCGCCCTCGGCGCCGTGCTCGTGACAGCGCCGTACCTCCGCCCGCTGATGGTCGCGGCGTTCGCGCTGTGGACCCCGGCCCTCTGGGCCTTCGGTCCGACCGACGCTCTCGACGAACTCCCGGGAGCGCTACGCGTCGCGGCCGTCGCCGCGCTCGCCTTCACGGTGATCGCGATCGCCGATCCGCGCCGCACGCATCCCTCGGATCGCCTGCGTCACACCGGATACGGGGTGCTCGCGATCGCGGTCGTCTCGGCGAGCATCAACCGCAGTCTCGTCGTCTCGAGCTCGAACCTCGCGCCAGGTGAGGCGCTCGCGCTCGTCAGCGCCGTCGTGCTCCCGGTGCTCTCGTTCAGCCGCATGCGCACGGAGACGCGCGAGCTGCTCGCCACCGCGGTGGCGCTCACGACGTTCGCCTTCGTCGGGCTCGCGCTCATCGTCGGCAAGCCGTATCACGTCGACGTCGTCGCAGCGGTGCACCACGCCGCCGAGCTTCTCCTCGCCGGGCAGGATCCGTACGCGACGTTCGACCTGCCGCAGGCGCTCGCGCGTTTCAACCTCGACCCGGAGCTCGCCACGCATCTGCTGAACGGCGACGTCGTCCACACGTTCAACTATCCGCCGGTCGCGTTCCTCATCGTCGCTCCGTTCGTCTGGCTGGGCATCGACGACATCCGCTGGATCTACCTCGGCGAGGTGCTCATCATCGCGATCCTCGCGATCCGCCAGCTCCGGCCGACCTGGCGCGCGTTCGCGCTCGCGGCGCTCATCGGGAGTGAGATCGTCACGCGCCAATGGATCCTCGCCGGCATCGATCCCTCGTGGGCGCTCTTCGTGCTCGCGGCGTGGCTGCTGCGGCGGAGGCGGTGGACATCGTCGATCCTCTTCGGGCTCGCGATCGCCGATCGCCAGCCGGCGTGGTTCGTCACGCCGTTCTTCCTGCTGGCGATCGCGGAGCAGACCTCGGGTCGTGAAGCCCTGCGGCGCGCGGCCATCGCGTTCGGCGCCGCCCTCGCGATCAGCATCCCGTTCATCATCGGCGCGCCGGCGCGGGCGATCGGTGGCATTCTCGCGCCGCTCCTCGCGCCGCTCGTCTCCGACGGCGTCGGCCTCATGCGCTACGGCGCCGCGGGGTACTTCCCGCAGCCGGACCGCCTCGTGTACACGTTCCTGTCGGTGGCGGCGCTGGTGGGCCTCCTCGTGCTGCTGTGGCGCCGGCCGCGCGACCTCGCCGGCGCGCCTCTGGTGTGGCCGTTCCTCCCGCTGTACCTCGCCTGGCGATCGCTCGCGAATTACTTCGCAGCGGCGCCGCTGTTCGCGTTCATCGCCGACGACGAGCTGGCCGACGCCGCCCTCGACGCCACACCCGAATCGCCCACGTAGCACCCGCATAGACACCGCGCGCCCGGTCACGCGCGATACCCTGCCGACGGTGAGGCGGGGGAGTTCTCTGGCGATACCGGTCGCGTTCGCCGTGCTCGCGCTGGTCGCGCTGCTCGATCTCCTCACGCCCGCGGACGTCGACTTCCACGAGTTCTACCTGGTGCCCGTGGTCCTGACGGCGTGGGTGTTCGGCTGGCGGACCGGCGTCCTCTTCGCCCTCTTCGCGACGGGGACCGAGGTCGTCGTCGACTCGCCCTGGCTGCGCAGTGTTCCGGACTGGCCACCCGTTCTCACGGTCGCGTGGAACGCCCTCTCGGACTTCGTCGCGCTGACGGTCGTGGCGGTCGTGACCGATCGCGTCTATCAGGAGCGGGAGCGCTGGCAGAAGGTGAATGACGAGCGCTCGCGCCTCCTCCATCTGCTCGAACAGGAGATCCCTCGGCCACTCCATGCGATCGATTGGTTCGCGCGCACGTTCGAGGAAGCCGTCGTCCGCGAGGTCAAGCTGTCGCAGACCTTGCGACAGCAATTCGAGATACTGCGGCACCACATCCAAGAGGTGAATTTCCTCGCGAACGATCTCGTGCGCATCGGACGCGTGCGCAGTGGCGAGCTCGTGTTCACGCCGGTGTCGGTCGACCTGAAGCAGGTCGCCGCGGAGGCGGCCGAGGAGACGATCGACCGGAACCGGCTCGTCGTGCAGACCGCGCCGGACGACATCGTCGTGTATGCCGATCCGGACGCGCTGCGTCACGCCATCTCGGCCGTCATCGGGCGTCTCCTCGAAACGCCCCACGAGACGGTCGAGGTGTTCGCGCGCCGATCGGAGGGAGACGGCGTCGTCGAGATCACGCGGCGCGGCGCCCTGGTGAAAGAGCAAGAGTTCGAGCTCGCGAACCTCCTCATGGCGGCGAACGGCGGACGCCTCTGGGTCGTCCAGCGCGCGGCCGGCCTCGGGACGCGGGTCAGCCTCGCCGCCCCGCTCGTCGCCGGCGAACGCGCCGCCCTCACTCCATCGCGCGAGGGCGCCCCGCGAACATGACCGCGATCGCGGTCGTGAGAGGTACGCACAGCACGAGGCCGAGCGACGCCGCCATGATCGCGATGAGCGACTCCACGATCTCCTCACTGTTCACGGAGATCGCGAGGGGCTGGTAGCCAAGGGACGCCAGCAGGATGAGCGGCAGCGCGCCGCCGAAGTACGCGAGCGCGAGCGTGTTCACAAGCGAACCGACGTGGTCCTGGCCGACGCTCAGCGCCGACGCGTACAGGCGCCGTCCACGCAGCGTCTCGTCGACCTTCGCGAGCTCCGCGGTCGCAGACGCCTGCCCCACGCTCATGTCGACGATCGCGCCGAGCGAGCCGACCATCACGCCCGCGAGCGCGAGCCGCGGCATGTCGATGCGACCGGCGGTGCCGACCGCGAGGAACACCTGGCTCTCCGTCCCGAGGCCGGTCATGCGCGCGGTCGCGAGCGCGAAGGCGCCGAGGGCTGTGACGACGCCGAGGCCGGCCATGGTGCCGCACAGCGCCGCGAGGCTCTTGCGGTTGAACCCGTGGACCACGAACACCGAGACGACGATCACCCCGAGAGAACCGAGGATTGTCGCGAGGAGCGGATCGTCACCGCGTTGCAAGGCCGGGACGATCGCGAGCAGGAACACCGCGACGCTCGTCGCGAGTCCGGCGAGCGCGGCGAGACCCTTGAGGCGCGCGACGATGAGGAGAGCGACGACGAGGACCGCGGCCACCGGGATGAGCGCGGGCAGCCGGACCACCTCGAGGATGGCATAGGTGCGGTTGTTCCCGTCACGCGTCACGCTGAGCAGAACGCGGTCGCCCGGCCGGAGGAAGCCGTTCTCGTCGAGCGCGCGCTGCCCGCCCCACTCGAGCTCCTCGATCTCCCCGCGGTAGAGGCTGTCGTCGAGCTGCACGCGCAGGCGCTGGAACGGCTGCGCCATGCCACCGCCGCCCGCGGGCGCGTGGTTCCCGTTCTGGATGACCTCGGTGACGTGCGCAGTCACGATGTCCGGGCGGTCGCTCTCCACGAAAGGACCGCAGGCCGCGAGGAGCACGCTGCCGACGAGGACCGCGATACGGAGCGTCACGACGCGACGAGCTCGCTCCCCCGAGCCGCGCGGCGCTGCAGAGCCGGACCGAGCGCGAACCGCGCGACGAGGTACCACAGGAAGCTCAGGCTCGTGACGAACACGCTCACCGGCCAATTCGTGACGAGCGCGAGCGTGATCCCGCCGAGCGTGCAAAAGATCGCGATGCCAACGCTCCAGAGGATCGCGAGCCCCGGCCGAGGGGTGAGCCGCTCGGCGGCGGCACCGGGCGTGATCATGAGCGTGAGGATCAGCAGGACACCGACCACTTGGACGGCCTCGGCGACGCCCGCGGCCATGATGAGCAGAAAGACGACCCCCAGCGCCCCCACGGGGACGCCGCGTGCCTCGGCCACGTCGGGATCGACCGTCGCGAACGTCAGCGGGCGATAGACGATGACGAGCGAGACGAGCGTCACCGCCGCGATGCCGAGCATCAGCGCGATGTCGCCGCGGCTGACGCCGGTGATCGTGCCGAAAAGGATCGCGAACGCCTCCGAGGCGTACCGCGGATAGAGCGTGATGAAGAGCACGCCGAGGCCGAGGCCGAAGGCCATCGTCACGCCGACGACCGTGTCGCGCCCGCGCACGCGCACGCCGAGCGCGCCGATGAACATCGCCGTCACAGCGGCCCCGGTGAGGAGGCCGAGCACCGGCGACAACCCGAGGAGCACGAACCCGGCGGCACCCGTAAACCCGAGCTCGGAGAGCGCGTGCACGCCGAAGGACATGTCGCGGGCCACGACGAACCGGCTGATGACGCCTGACACGATGGCGACGATGAAGCCCGCGACGAACGCGTTCCGCACGAACTCATAGCCGAGGAGGTTCGCGAGCTGGTCCATCAGCGTCCCGCCTCGTGCTCGGCGAGCTGGTCGGGAAGATGGTGCGGCGCCTCCGGCTCGAGGGCGCCCGTCGTCTCGCCGACGACGAGCACGCGGTCATGGACGCGGACGACGTCGATGTGCGAGCCGTACAGCTCCGTGAGGCGCTCGGAGGTGAGGACCTCGTCGGGGGCGCCGATCGCCCAGCGTCCGTTCACGACGAATAGCACGCGGTCGACGAGACCGAGGACCGGATTGATGTCGTGCGTCACGAAGAGGACCGCGCCGCCGGTCGTGCCGCGCCAGCCCGCGATGAGGTCGGTGATCCCCTGCTGGTGCCGGAGATCGAGGTTCGCGAGCGGCTCGTCGCAGAGCAGGATGCTCGGGTCGCCGACCAGCGCCTGTGCGATGCGCAGCCGCTGCTGCTCGCCGCCCGAGAGCCGGCCGATCGGCGCGTTCGCGTACGCGCCCGCGCTCACCGAGCCGATCGCCGCGCTGACGCGGGCGTCGGCGGCGGCGTTCGGGAGGCCGATCCCCCAGCGATGCCCGTCGATCCCGAGGCGAACGAGGTCGCGTCCGCGCAGCGGGAGGTCCGGGTCGAAGAAGCTGTGCTGGGGGACATACCCGATGGCCGGGTCGCCGCGTCGCGGCGCCCGGCCCTGCACCTCGATGCGCCCACGGCTCGGCCGCACCAGGCCGAGCACAGCGCGCAGCAGCGACGTCTTGCCCGAGCCGTTGGGGCCGATGATCGCCGTGAAGGTTCCCGGCGCGATGTCGAGGGTGAGCCCGCTCCAGATGACCCGCCCGGCGTAACCGAGCGTCACGTCGTCGAATCGGATCGCCGCCATCGCGGCCGAGCCTACCTGTGTCGGTGCGTGCGCTCTCAGCCCTTCGCCAGCGCCTTCTC
Organism: Candidatus Acidiferrales bacterium; assembly: GCA_035631715.1. Lineage (GTDB taxonomy): Bacteria > Chloroflexota > Limnocylindria > P2-11E > P2-11E > CF-39. The sequence goes on along the minus strand of DASQIF010000040.1, from coordinate 13,288 downwards.
CAACGCGTCCAGCTGCGCGAGCTGCCACTCCTGGAACGTCTTGAACTCGGTCGGGATCGTCTCGGCGACGCCGACGATGGGCACGTTGTTCTGCTGGGCGAGGTCGTGGATGCCCTGCGTCACCGGCGAGGTGACCTGGCTGTTGTAGACCAGCACCTTCACCTTGTGCCCGGTGATGAGATCGCGCTCGGCGGCCACATCCGCCGGCGCAGGGTCCGTGCCCTGCTCGATGGCGTGCATGAAACCCTCAGGCGTGAGCACCTTCAGCCCGATGGCGTCGGTCATGTACCCCGCCACGTCCTCGGTGAAAGCGATCGGCACGCCGGAATATTTCGCCTTCAAGGCCGCGATCTTGTCGTCGATGGCCTTGATCGCGGTGAGGTACTTCTGCTCGTTCGCCTTGAAGTAGGCCGCGTTCTGCGGTTCGAGCTTCGTGAGCCCCGCGACCACGGCGTCGGCGACCTTCGGCATGGTCCCAGGGTCGTACCACACGTGCGGGTTCACGTCGTCGGCCAGGCGGAGGGTCTGTTGCACGTTGATGACGATGCGGTCGGGCTTGTCCGCTCCGCTGAGGAGCTTCTGCATGAAGTCGTCATAGCCGACGTCGTTGACGACCACGAGGCTCGCGTCCGCGACGGCCTTCGCCGCGGCCGGGCTCGCCTCGTACTCGTGCGGGTCGGCATTGGGGTCGTTCAGGATGCTCGTTGCCTTCACCTGCGAGCCGCCGATCTGGCTGAGCAGATCGGCGTAGAAGTTCTCGGTGCCCAGGACGTTGATGACGGGACCCGTCGCGGTCGGCGCCGCCGGGGCGCCGGGAGCGGTCGTGTTCTGCGCCGCCGGGGCGCCGGTAGCGGTCGTGCTCGGCGCCGCCGGCGCGGCGCAGGCGACGACGGCGCCGACGGCCAGCGTCCCTAGGTATCGGAGGATGCGCATCGTCTTCTTTCTCCCCATAACTGAGAATGACTCTCAGAACGTTACTGAGAACCATACTCGATAAGTCCGCCGTCGTCCATTAGACTGGTCGCATGCCGACCAAACGCCACGAACGGCTCGCCAAACGCATCACCTCGCGGGGCCGCCGTCTCACCGACCAGCGCCTCGTCGTGGCTGAGTCGCTCGCGACCGGTCGGGAGGCCGTGTCGGCGCAAGAGCTCTACGAGCGGCTGCGGCCTCGGCACCCGCGGCTCGCTCTCGCGACCGTGTACCGGGCGCTCGAGGCGCAGGTCGAGAGCGGGATGGCGCGGCGGCTCGAGCGGCATGGACACGTATCGGCGTACATCGCATGCGAGCCGGCACATCACCACCATCTGGTGTGCACGCGCTGTCAGAAGGTCGAGGATCTCGACGAGACGATCCTGAAGCCGGTCCTTCGTGGCATCACGGACCGCCATGGATTCGCCGTAGAGCACGAGCGCCTCGATTTCTACGGTCTCTGCGCGAGCTGCCGGCGCGAGACGGGGGCCTAGCTCTTCCCGAAGAGCAGCTCCTGCAGATCCGGCAGCCCCGTGCCGAGACCGCCGATGAAGATGAGCCCGATGACGAGGCTCGCCGTTCCCGCGAACGCGCCGACGATCACATAGAGCGTCCGCATCCGCTGCGCGCCGATGAAGCCGGACGCGCTCACCACCGCGACGAGCGTGTTCGACGCGAGCAGCCCCACGACGAACGCCGCGAGCACGACGATCCCCGTTGCGCCGGTCACGCCCGCGATCCCGGCGAGGAGCAACGCCTGCGACCCAGTCTCGGCGCCGACGCCGTGGATCATCCCAACGCCGAACGCCGTCTTGGGTCCGTATTGCGTCGAGTGCGCCGACGGCGTGTGCTCGTGCCCGTGGATGCGGGCCTGCAGGCGACCCCACGCGTTGCGCGCGAGATCGAAGACGAGCATCCAGCGGCTGCGCATGCGGAACTCGCCCTTGCCGCGCATGTACTGGACCACCGAATAGATGACCCACGCGCCGAGGAGCACCAGCGTGACGCCGACGACCTTCTCAAGGATCGGGTCGACCCAGGCCGGCAGGATCGCGCCGAGCAGCAGCGCCGAGATACCGAGGATCGTGACGACGAACGCGTGACCGAACGCGTAGAGGGACGCGAGGCCGATGGCATGCCGCTGCTCGTGCGCGAACCGCGACTCGCCGAAGGAGTGCGCCGCGCTCGGCGCTGCGGCGTGCGCGTGCGCGTGGCCGCGCTGTTCATCGACGGTATGCCCGTGCGGGGTGACCGGCGATCCGGCCGGGACGTCGACCTCGGTGTGCCCGGCGGTCGTCGTGCTGGTGATGTCCGTGATCGCGGCGATGTGATCCCAGTCGAAGCCATGCCGGAAGCCGAGCGCGGCCATGCCCAGGAGCAGGCCGAGCATCGAGAGGTCCACGCCTCGAGGCTACCGAGCGAGCGGCCTTATCGCAACCACACGCAATAGCGACATCTTGCACATCGGTCGCTATCGCGAGACAGTTGCGTCATGGACATCGCGGAGCGCGTTCGCGCGAGCGGCAAGCGGATGACGGTGCAGCGGCGTCTGGTACTCGAAGCCCTGCAGCGGGCGCGTCATCACACCACGGCGGAGGACATCGCCGCGCGCATCCGGCGTCAGCATCCGCAGATCGATCCCTCGACCGTCTACCGGAACCTCGAGGCGCTCGAGCAGCTCGGGTACGTGACGCACACGCACTTCGAGGATCGCGTCACGCGCTGGCATCTCGCGCGCGAGCACCGGCACGGACACCTCATCTGCCGCTCCTGCGGCGCTGAGCTCGAGGTCCCGATGAGCCTGCTGGACCCTCTGGCTCGTCGCCTGAAATCCGAGCACGGTTTCGAGGCCGATCTGGCGCACTCGGCCGTGGTGGGCGTCTGCCGTACATGCGCGTCCGTATCCTCTCTATAGATGCGTAGGGTCCTCGCCGTCCTGGTCTTCGCCGTGGCCGCCGGAACTGCCACGGCCGCCGGCGCGGGCGTGGTCGTGGCGCCGCACATCGATCCGCCGGGAACGCCGCTCTTCCACACGCACGTGCTCGCCGCGTACCGGCTGCCGCTGTTCCTGGGTGTGCTGCGCGCGCGCTTCGACCCGCGCCAGGGGCTGATGTCGTCGGCCGACAACCTGTTCGAGGCCGCGACATTCGTGTTCGCGCTGCTCGCGCTGCTGTGGCCGCGGCTCCCCCGCCCGACCCTGACCGCCGTCGCCGAGCTCTCACCGGCGCGGATCCGTCGCGCGCTCTGGCGCGCGCCACTGATCCTCGGACCTCCCCGCCCCGCCCTCCACACGTAACCGGCACGGCCCCGCACGTCACGGGGTACGAACGCGTGGAGGGATCCATGTATCGCGTGCTATCCGCGATGTCGGTCGTCACGATCGTCATCGCGAGCCTGCTGCTTACGTCGGGCACGGCCTACGCGCACGAGCGGCGCATGGTCGGGCCGTACCAGTTCGTCGTCGGGTGGCTGAACGAGCCTGCGTACGTCGGACAGCTGAACTCGCTCGACTTACGCGTGACCGACACCCGCAACAACCAACCCGTCAGCGGGCTCGAGAAGACGTTCCAGGCCGACCTCGCCGCGGGCGGCCTCGCACCGTTCCCGCTCGCGGTGTCCGCGCGCTTCGGGACGGCCGGCGCGTACAACGGCTGGGTCATGCCCACCGTCGTCGGCCAGTACACGTTCCACATCACGGGGAACATCGACACGCAGAAGGTCGACGAGAAATTCCAATCCGGGCCGAACACGTTCGGCGACATCGAGAACACCGCCGCGCTCCAATACCCCGCCAAGGTCCCGGTAGGCGATGACCTCGGCAAGAAGCTCGACGCGATCCAGTCCGGCGTCGACCAGACCCGCCTCTTCGCGATCGCCGCGCTTGTCGTTGGCGTCGCCGCTCTCGGCGCATCCGTTCTCATGAATCGCAGAGGAGTAACACGATGAAGAACACGCTCACGACCCTCACCGTCCTCGCGCTGTCGCTCGCTCTGGCGACGACGGCTTTCGCCCATTCCCACCTCACGAGCAGCAGTCCGTCGGCGGGACAGACCCTGGCCACCTCGCCCGCAGCGGTGCTCCTCAACTTCGATGAAGAGCTCGACACCGACGCGAGCACCGCGAAGGTGACCGACGCATCGGGCGCCACCGTCAGCACCGGGGTCACCATCGACGCCAACACGCGCGTGAAGATGACGGTCGCCCTCAAGCCGTCGCTCCCGAACGGCATCTACAAGGTGTCGTGGCACAGCGTCGCCGACGATGACAAGGGCGTCATCGACGGGACGTTCTTCTTCGGCGTCGGCGTGGCCGCGCCGAGCACGACCACCGCGCCAGCGAGCGCTCCGCTCATCCCGCTTCTCGCCGCGGGCCTCGTGATGCTCGCGATCTCCGCGTTCCTGCTCGCGCCGCGAAAGGCGCGCATCTGACCGTTCGTCTGGTCGCGCTCCTCAGCGGACTCGTCCTCGTGACGGGCCTGCTGGGGAGCGCGGCCGTCGCGCACGCGAACTACATGGACTCGTCGCCGAAGGCGAACGAGCGACTCAGCGCGTCTCCCGCGAAGATCACGGTGAAATTCAGCGAGGCCTACGACCCGAAGCAGAGCGGCCTCGAGCTCGTGGCGTCGGACGGCCATTCGGTCGTGGCCGGGGGAACGCCGCAGACCGTCGACGAGCTCGCGCTCTCCGTGCCGCCGCTCGGCGACGGTCCGTACACCGTGCTTTGGCACACCGTGTCCGCCGTCGACGGCGACGCGGCGAAAGGCTTCTTCGCCTTCATGATCGGCGCGGACAAGCCCGCGACGACGACCGTGCAGCGGGCCGGCGACCAGTCCGGCATCCACGTCGCGCTCACCATCATGCCGGCTCGCGTCGGCGCGAACGACTACCGCGCGACGGTGAGCGACGCGAACGGTCCGGTCGCGAACGTGACCCGGGTGCGCCTGCGGATCGAGCGACCCGACCGCGATATCGGCGTCGCCTTCACCGAGCTCGCGGCGTCATCCGGCGGATTCGGCGGGACCGACATGTCGCTCTCGTTCGCCGGGCCCTATCGCGTCACGGTCGAGGTCCGGCGGAAGGACATCCTTCAGGATCTGTCCTTCCCGTTCGATGTGACCGTGCCCGCGGCCGTCGCCGCCACGCCGTCCCCGGTCGCGACGACCAGCGCCACGACCGCCGCCACGAGCGCCCCCGCCGCCGCGACCGATACGAGCGGCCTCCTCGCCGCCGCCGCGGTCGCGATCATCATCATCGGAGGCATCGCCGCATTCGCGATGCGGCGCCGATGAGGCGCGCCACCAGCTTCGTGTTCGCGCTGTGCGGCGCGGCCGCGGTCGTCCTCGGGATCATCGCGTCGGTCGCCTCGCCCGGGCAGGTCGCGGCGAACGCGACGTCCGCGGTGCCCGCGACCTTCTCCCCGCAGCCGTCCGTCGCGCCGGCTGCATCCGCGGCGCCCACGCTCGCACCGACCGCGACGCCGTCTCCGACCCAGGCGACGCTCGCTGATGGTTGGCGCGTCGAGGTGCCGCGCCTCGGCATCGATCTGCCGCTCCGCGACGGCGATCTCGCGCGCGATGTCGTGGACCAGTCGACACCGGTGAACGCGGCGTTCCGCCTGCCCGGGAGTGCATATCCGGGCACCAGTGGCAACCTGTACGTGTATGCGCACGCGCGCGTCGGGATGTTCCTCAGCCTGTGGTCGGCCCGCGCCGGTGACGAGGTGCGTCTCCTCGCCCCGAACGGAACGATGCTGCGCTACGTCGTGACCGAGATCGCACCGCGCGTTCCGGTGACCGACCTGACTTACTTGCTCCCGACGGACGACGAACGGCTCACGCTGCAGACCTCGACGGGGCCGCGCGTCGGCGATCCACGGTTCGTGGTGGTGGCGTTGCCGCAGCGGCCATGACCCGCGCGCCGCTCCGCGCTGTTGCCGTCGCCGCCTGCGCCGTCGCGTTCCTGGTGCTGGCGAGCGGTGTCGCGCTCGGTCACGCCAATTACGTGAAGTCGAATCCCGCATCGGATGCGCGCCTCGCGAAGGCCCCGTCCGAGGTGCGGATCAGCTTCAGCGAGACGCCTGACCCCGCCGGTTCCGACATCGCGGTCCTCGATACGCAGGGCACGCGCAAGAACGGCACGACCGTCGCATCGGTCACGGACGAGCCGAACACGCTGCGCACAGCGGTCCCGAACCTGCCCGACGGCGGCTACGTCGTCTCGTGGAAGGCGCGCTCCGCCGTCGACGGCCACGAGACGCAGGGCGCGTTCGCGTTCGTCATCGGCACGGGGCCGCTGCCCTCGATACCCGACATCGGCCCGTCCTCTCCACCGCCGGCCCCGCTCGAGCTCGCCGGCCGCATGCTCGCGTTCGCCGGCGTTGCGATCACGCTCGGCGCCGCGTTCTTCGTCCTGTTCATCTGGGGCGGCGGCGAGCGCCGCCGGGAGCGCTGGCTCATCACCGCCGGCGGCGGGCTCCTCATCCTCGGCACGCTCGTGCTGCTCGCGGCCTACGGGCTCAGCGCGCCGCCGCGCCTCCTGCTCTTCCTGCTGCTGCGCGCCGCGGCCGGCGTCGTCGCGATCGGCGCGGCGTGGCTGCCCGATGCGCGCGTGCCGGCGGACGCGCGCCGCGAGGTCATCGCCTTCGCTGGCCTCGCCGCGGGCCTCTGGGTCACGCTCGTCTCGCACGCCGCGGCGATCGGCGAGCCGCTCGGCATCGCCGCCGACTTCATCCACGTCGTCGCGGTCTCCATCTGGAGCGGCGGCGTGCTCGCGCTCCTGGTCCTCGCGATCCCGGCGCAGCGCGAGCCGCGCGTCCTAGGCGCGACCGTCTGGCGTTTCTCGGTGACCGCGCTGGTGTGCGTCGCGGTGATCGTCACCACCGGCACGCTCCAGGCGCTGGGGCGGCTCGTGCTCTGGGAGGATCTCTATGAGACGCCGTACGGCATCGCGCTGCTCGCGAAGATCGTGATGTTGCTCGCGCTCGTCTCGCTCGGCTCCCTCAACCTGCTCGTGTGGGGTCCGCGGCTGCGGGACGGGATAGCGGCGCGCGGCGGGCTCCTGCGCGGCGTCGCGATCGAGACCGTCCTCTTCGCGTGCGTGCTCGGCGCGGCGGCGTTCCTCACCGCGCTCCCGTACCCGGCGCAGAACAACGGCGTCGCGTACGACCAGACCCAGCGCGTCGATGGGATCCGCATGGAGCTGCTTGTACCGACGACCAACCCCGGCCGCAATCGCTACGTGGTCCGCGTGACGCAAGGGCTACAGCCCGTCACGAACGCCGAGCAGGTGTCCTTCCGCTTCACCATGGTCGAGCACGACATGGGCGTCCAGGACCTCATCGCGACGGAACGCGCGCCGGGCGAGTACGTCGCCGAGGGAAGCCCGACCGCGATGTTCGGCACGTGGAAGGTCCAGACGATCGTGCGGCTCCCCGGGCGTCTTGACATCAGCGCGCTCTTCACCGTGCCCATCGCGAACAACAGCGGCCAGATCGCGCAGGTCCTGCCGATCCCGGCGCCTCCCGCGGCGGCCCTCTACAACATGATCGTGTTCTCGGATCCCGCGCAGCCGCAAGCGAACGCGCCGGTCACCATCAACGTCGTGCTCGTCGACGCGAAGGGCGATCCGGTTCAGGGCAAGAAGGTGAACGCGACCTTCGACGGTCCGGGGACGCAGGCGCCGATCGCCGCGACCGAGGACCCCGCGAACACCGGACCGGGGCGCTACAAGGTCGGCGTGCCCGCGCTGCCCGCGGGTGGCACGTGGAAGATCACGCTCGCCGTCGGGAACGAGGGCAGCGGTGTGTATACGCTCGAAGTCGCACGATGAGATTCGCCACGTTCCTCGCCCACGGCGCCACGGGAACGTGGCTCGATGAGATCGTCGAGATCGGTATCCCTCTGGTCGTGCTCGTCGTCCTTTACATATGGTCGAACCGCAAGCCGAAGCCGAAGGACGACAAGAAGTAGGTGCCGTTCAACTTCACGCAGTTCCCCATAAGCCGCCAGGGCCTGCAGGACATCGCCGAGTACCTCATCGCGGGGATCGTCATCTTCGGCGTGCTCGCGTTCGTCGCGCGGCGCCGCGGCGGCGATCCGCGGCGCATGTTCGTGAGCATGGGCGTGCTCGCCGGGCTGACAATCGTGTCGTACGCGCTCGCGTTCACCGTCGCGCCGAACATCCCGACGCCGCCGGTCCCCTTCCTCGCGCGCTTCCAGTCGGACCCGGTGGCGGACACGACGGCGAACGTCGACGCGGGTCGCCAGACCTTCCAGGCGCACTGCGCCATCTGTCACGGGTCGCGCGCGCTCGGCGATGGGCCGGCGGCGTTCACGCTCCAGCCGCGGCCGTTCAATCTCCAGGTGCATGTGCCGCTGCACTTCGAGGGCGAGATCTTCTACTGGATCAGCAACGGCGTCGCGGGCACCGCCATGCCGGCGTGGAAGGATCAGCTGAGCGAGACCGAGCGGTGGCAGGTCATCCGCTACCTCGAGGCGCTCGCGAGCAAGCGGATCGACCAGTAGCGCTACCGAGCGAGGCGCTCGCTTGTATGCCGTCGGATACGCTTTCGCCGCCATGCAAGTTGAGCCGGACGACGAGCTCGCGACGCTCGACGTCGACGAAGAATCCGCGCCGCTGATCAGGCGCTGGCTCGGGCTGGCGAAGGCGGTCATCCGCCGCGAGTCCCGTGGTGAGGACGCTCCCGAGGAGCCGCGCTAAAGCGGACTTGAGCCGGTGAAGGTCGCGCGCGCGACCTTGATCGGCGGGCAGAGACAGACGATCGAGCCCATCCCGTTCGACGACCACCAGTCGCGCACCAGGCGCTGCGGCCCCATGAGGTCGATCCCGGCGAAGAGGTCCATGGCCGACATCCGGTAACGAACGTTCGCGAGCGCGCGCGTGACCTCGCCGTTCTCGATGAGGAAGGTCCCGTCGCGTGTTGTGCCCGTCATCGTCGCGCGCTTGGGGTCCGGCGTGTTCGTGTAATGGAAGCGCGTGATGAGCACGCCCTTCTTCACCGACCCGAGGAGCTGCTCGCGCGCGGCGTCGCCGCCGGCCATCGTGAGATTCCCGGCGTGACCGCCGCCCGAGTAGCGACGTGCGTCGGCGGCATGACCGGTGCTCTTCGTCCCGAACCACTTCGCCGACTGCCGATCGTGCACCACGCCGCGGGCGACGCCGTTCTCCACGAGCGTCACGCGCTGCTTCGGCGTGCCCTCGACGTCGAAGGGGATCGCGAGCGTGCGCGGATCGAGCGCGTCCTCCCATAGCGAGAAGCGCGGCCCGGTCACCGTCTGACCGATGCGATCGGCCATGAACGAACGTCCGTCGCGGAGCGTCTGCCCGGTGAGCCCGGTGAGCGACACGAAGCGCAGGACCTCCGCCACGCCCAGCTCCTCGAAGACGGCTTCGTAGTCGCCCGCGGGGAGCTGCGCGCGGTCGCGGTCGAGCGCGGCCTTCGCCATCGCGCGCTCGGCGACGCCTCTGGCGTCGACGCCGGCGAGGCTCCAGGCGAGGTCCTCGGCCCAGCCGGATCCACCGGCGTCGGTGAGGACGAGAGCGCGCAGGTACGCCATCGTCGCCGGCGCGTACGCGGCCGCGCCGTTCGTGTTCGCGACCGCGTCCTCGCTGAGCTCGATCTGATGCGTCCCCGCTGCGCGCATCCCGCGTTCGCGCACGAGCGACGTGACGACCCTGATCTCGTCGGTCTGCCGCGCCGCGAGCGCGTCGGCGGTGCGCGCGTCGAAGGCCTTCGCGTCGGCGATCTTCGCCGGCGGTGAGAAGCCCGGCCAGTCCGTGTTGGGCACGCTGAGCTCGGCCGCGGCGCGGGCGTCGGCGACGAGGCGCCGGAGGTCATTCGGCTCGAGCGAGTTCCCGCTCGCGATCCCGACGGCGTTCTTCACGACGACGCGCGCCTGCACGTACGTCTCGTCGGCGAGCGCGTTCTGGTGCGATTCGTTCTTCGCGTACCGCGTGATCGCGGACCGTCGGCGGTGCGCCCACAGCTCTGCCTCGTCGGCCTTCGCTTCTTTGAGAGCGGCTTGCAGCGGTGTGAGCATCGCATCCCGGCCGCGCGTGGTCATCGCGCTGATTGTCTCGCTAGATGGACGACGACGCTCCGCGCGGCACCTCGACGACGACGTTCGTCGCCTTCACCACGCACACGACCGCGAGCCCGGGGCGCAGCTTCAGCTCGTTCGCGGCCTCAGCCGTGATGAGGGACACCAGGCGGTGCGGGCCGGCCTGCACCTCGACGACGGCGGAGATGCGGTCCTTCTCCACGCGCGTGACGATCCCGGAGAAGCGATTCCGTGCCGACTGTGCGACGGCGGGCGGCCGGCTCTTCGCTCGCCGCTGCACGGAGAGGCGCATGACATCGGCGAGCGCGATGAGCCGCTGCCCGCCGCTTGAACGGCGCGTGCGGATCTTCCCCGAGGCGCCCCAGCGCCGCAGCGTGTCGGACGAGACGCCGAGCAGTTCCGCGGCCTGGCCCACCCGGACCAGCTCGTTCTTAGGTCTCTTGGCTGTTGCTGCCATGAATACCTAGGTATCATGCCACGCGGGGGTAGCAATGCGGATATCCGCGGTCGTCCTCATCGCAAGTCTCGTCGCCGCGGCGTGCGGCGGTACGACGGTCAGCGGCAAGCTCACGCTGTTCCTCGCCGCCTCGCTGACCGACTCGTTCAACGCGCTCTCGGCCGAGTTCACGAAGCAGAACCCCGGCCTGACCGTCACCCCGAACTACGCGGGATCCGGCGCGCTGGTGACGCAGATCGTGAGCGGCGCCGACGCCGACATCTTCGCCTCCGCCGACGAGGCGAACATGCAGAAGCTCGTCGACGCGAAGCTGAACGGCAGCGACCCGAAGGTCTTCGCGAACAACCGGCTGCAGATCGCGGTGCAGGCCGGCAACCCGAAGAAGATCACGCAGCTCGCGGATCTCGCGCGAAGCGACGTGATCGTCGTCATCGGCGCGCCTTCGGTCCCGATCGGGACATATGCGCAGCAGGCCTTCGACAAGGCCGGCATCAAGGTCACGCCAAAGAGCCTCGAGACGGACGTGAAGCAGGTCGTCGCGAAGGTCGCGCTCGGTGAAGCCGACGCCGGGATCGTGTACAGCACGGACGTGAAGGCCGGCGGCGCGAAGATCCAGGGCGTGGACATCCCCGATCCGCTCAACGTGATCGCGAAGTACCCGATCGCGTTGGTCAAGGGGACGAAGAACGAAATGGCCGCGAAGGCATTCATCGACTTCGTGGTCTCGGCGCGCGGCCGAGAGATCCTGAGCTCGTTCGGCTTCATCCTGCCGTGAGGCGCGCGCGTCCCGACGCCGCGACGGCCGTCCTCGTGACGCTGGCGATCGGGGGCGCCGCGTTCTTCGTCCTGCCCCTCTTCGCGCTGATCGTCCGCGCGCCGTGGTCGACCGCGATCGGCGAGCTCAGCGCGCCCGGCGTCGCGGGCGCGCTGCGGCTCTCGCTCGTGTGCTCCATCGCTGCGGCGGCTCTCTCGGCGCTTCTCGGCGTCCCGCTGGCCTGGGTGTACGCGCGGGTGCCGTTTCCCGGGAAGACCGTGGTCCGTGCGCTGACGACGCTCCCGATGGTGCTCCCGCCGGTCGTCGGCGGCATCGCGCTCCTCGTCGCGTTCGGCCGGCGAGGCGTGTTCGGCGAGGCGCTCGACGCGGTCGGCGTGCGCCTCCCCTTCACGACCGCCGCGGTCATCGTCGCCGAGACGTTCGTCGCCATGCCGTTCCTCGTCATCAGCGTCGAAGCCGCGTTCCGCTCGATGGACCGCCGCTACGAGGACGCGGCGCGCACGCTCGGCGCCAGCCGCGGGCACGTGCTGCGCACCGTGACGCTGCCGCTCGTCGCGCCGGCGCTCGGCGCGGGGCTCGTGCTCGCGTGGGCGCGCGCGCTCGGCGAGTTCGGCGCCACGATCACGTTCGCCGGAAACTTTCCGGGCACGACGCAGACGATGCCTCTCGCGGCGTATCTCGCGCTGGAGACCAACATCGACACCGCCGTCCTGCTCGGCCTCGCGCTCCTCGCGGTCTCGCTCGTCGTCCTCATCGCGCTCCGCGATCGGTTCCTCTCCCTCGCGTGAGCCTCGAGGTCGCGATCCGCGCTTCGGCCGGGGCCTTCGCGGTCGACGCCACGTTCGCGGCGGTCGCCGGCCAGACGGTCGCCATCCTCGGGCCGAACGGTGCCGGGAAGACCACGCTCATCCGCGCCATCGCCGGGCTCGTACCGGCTTCGGGTCGCGTCGTCCTGGACGGCGTCGCGCTCGAGGACAGCGATAGAGGCATCTCGGTGCCGACGGAGCGGCGGCCGGTCGGGGTCGTGTTCCAGCAATACCTCCTCTTCCCTCACCTGACCGTGCTGGACAACGTCGCGTACGGACCACGCGCGCGCGGCGCGGGCCACGCGCAGGTCATCGCGCAGGGTTGGCTTGAGCGCCTCGGGATCGCGCACCTCGCGACGGCGAGGCCCGCGACGCTATCGGGCGGGGAGGCCCAGCGGGTCGCGCTCGCGCGCGCGCTCGCGATCGAACCCCGCCTGCTTCTGCTCGACGAGCCGCTGGCCGCGCTGGATGTGGCGACGCGTTCGCTCGTGCGGCGTGAGCTGCGGTCGCAGCTTGCCGTGTTCGGCGGCGTGCGCGTGCTCGTCACGCACGATCCGGTCGACGCGCTGACGCTCGCCGACAGCGTCGTGGTGCTCGAGCGCGGGACCGTGGTGCAGCAGGGTGCGGTGGCCGAGGTGGCGCAGCGCCCGCGGTCTGACTTCGTCGCCGACCTCCTCGGGATCAACCTGTTGCGCGGCCGCGCGCACGACGGCGTTCTCGATGTCGCGGGCGGCAGCGCGATCGCGATCACCGCGCATGACACGGGCGAGATGTTCGCGACGATCCGGCCGAGCGCCATCGCGCTCTACCGCGAGCGGCCTGAGGGCAGTCCGCGGAATGTCTTCCGGGGAGCGGTGTCCGCGATCGAGTGCGGCGCCGAGCGCTGCCGCGTGCGACTGCGCGCCGCGGTGCCGCTCGTCGCCGAGGTGACCCCCGCCGCGGTCGCGGCGCTCGGCCTCGTCGAGGGCGTCGAGCTCTGGGCCTCCTTCAAGGCCACTGAGATCGACACCTACCTCGTCTAGTCGCGCCTAGTCGCGCACCTCGATCGGCACATCACGGAAGCGGGCGTGCGCCGCGCCGTGTCCCACGCGCATGAGCTGGAGCGGCTCGCCCTTCGCGCACGAGAGGAAGCCGTGCAGCTCCCAATCGTCGGCCACGCCGTCGCAGCGTCCCCAGAACGCTGGGGTGAGCGACTGGAA
>DASQIF010000039.1:0-3058 GCA_035631715.1 Candidatus Acidiferrales bacterium | reverse complement strand
CGCTCGCGCTCAAGGGTGAGGCGGAGTTCCGGCCCTTCGACTCGATCGACAACGCTCCTGAGGAAAAGGAGCGCGGCATCACCATCTCCATCGCGCACGTCGAGTACGAGACCGACAAGCGCCACTACGCGCACGTCGACTGCCCGGGACACGCCGACTACATCAAGAACATGATCACCGGCGCCGCCCAGATGGACGGCGCGATCTTGGTGGTGTCCGCGGCTGACGGCCCGATGCCCCAGACGCGCGAGCACATCCTGCTCGCCCGTCAGGTCGAGGTGCCGCAGATCGTGGTCTTCCTCAACAAGGTCGACCTGGTGGACGACGAGGAGCTCCTCGAGCTCGTCGAGCTGGAAGTCCGCGAGCTGCTGAGCAAGTACAACTTCAAGGGCGACGAGACGCCGATCATCCGCGGGTCCGCGGTGAAGGCGCTCCAGTCGGGTTCGACCGACATCAACGCCCCGGAGTACAAGCCGATCCTCGAGCTCATGAACGCGGTCGACTCGTACATCCCGACCCCGCTGCGCGCGAAGGACAAGCCGTTCCTCATGCCGATCGAGGACGTGTTCGCGATCAAGGGCCGCGGCACGGTCGCGACCGGTCGCGTCGAGCGCGGCATCGTGAAGGTCGGCGAGGAGATCGAGATCGTCGGTGTGCGCGAGGCACGCAAGAGCGTCGTCACCGGGGTCGAGATGTTCCGTAAGCTCCTCGACCAGGGCGAGGCCGGCGACAACATCGGCCTCCTGCTCCGCGGTCTGGAGCGCGACGACATCGAGCGCGGCCAGGTCATCGCCAAGCCGGGCTCGGTGAAGCCGCACACCAAGTTCACCGCCGAGATCTACGTGCTTTCCAAGGAGGAGGGCGGACGGCACACGCCGTTCTTCAACGGCTATCGCCCGCAGTTCTACATCCGCACGACCGACGTGACCGGGTCAGCCGAGCTGCCCGCGGGCACCGAGATGGTCATGCCCGGCGACAACGCGAACCTCACGATCACGCTCATCACGCCGATCGCGCTCGAGGAAGGGCTGCGCTTCGCCATCCGCGAGGGCGGCCACACCGTCGGCGCCGGCGTCGTGACGAAGATCCTGGAGTAGGGAAGATGCCAAAGGACAACCGCCCGATCATCACGCTCGCGTGCACGACCTGCCGGTCGCGCACGTACTCGACGACGAAGAACCGGAAGAACGACCCGGACCGTCTCGAGATGTCGAAGTTCTGCCCGCGGTGCCGCAAGCACACGCCCCATCGGGAGACTCGTTAACTATGTGGGCGCAGCTTCGCTGTCATACGGCGGTAGCTCAATTGGCAGAGCCCTGGTCTCCAAAACCAGTGGTTGAGAGTTCGAGTCTCTCCCGCCGTGCTGAGAGGGGTCGCTAGATGGCCAACGCACCCGCGCTGCCGCGTGGTGGCGGCGTCGTGTCCTTCGCGCAGGAGTGCTGGAGCGAGCTGCAGAAGGTCACCTGGCCGAGCCGCGAGACCATCGTCCGGCTCACCGCGATCGTGATCATCATCTCGGTGCTCATCGCGGCGTACATCTTCCTGTTCGACAACGCCTTCACCTTCCTGGTCACGCAGCAGATCGTCGGCGCGCCGACAGCGACGCCGGCGCCGACGCCCTAGGAGAGACATGGACGAGCAAGAGCGCGACGACGAGAACAAGGACACGACCGGGGAGCCGGCCGCCAGCGAGGCCGCTCCGGTGGAGGAGCGCGACGCCGCGAAGCTCTCCGACGAGGAGGCCACCGCCGCCGCGCGCGCGTTCCTCGGCACCGCGGAGCCGGAGGAAGAGGTCTCGGTCGACGAGGCGAAGAGCCTCCTGCGCCGCGCCGGCGCCGTCGCCGAGGTCGAGCCGGAGGAGGCGCCCGCCGCCGAGGTCGCGCCGGAGCCCGAGCCCGAGAAGCCCGCTGCGCCGTCGGCTCCGGAGGTCGAGGGTCGTCGCTGGTTCGTGATCCACACCTACTCCGGATACGAGAACAAGGTGAAGACGAACCTCGAGCACCGCATCCAGTCCATGGACATGGGCGACAAGATCTTCCAGGTGCTCGTCCCGACCGAGGAAGAGATCGAGATCAAGAACGGCAAGCGCCACCCGGTCGAGCGCAAGATCTTCCCGGGCTACGTCCTGGTGGAGATGGTGATGAGCGACGACTCGTGGTACGTCGTGCGCAACACGCCGGGCGTGACGAGTTTCGTCGGCAGCGGCAACAAGCCCACCGAGCTGTCGGACCAGGAGGTCCGCCAGATCCTGCGCCAGATCAAGCTCGATGCGCCGAAGTACAAGGTCGCGTTCACGAAGGGCGAGGCGGTGCGCGTCACCGATGGCCCGTTCACCGACCTCCACGGCGTCGTCGACGAGGTGAACCCCGAGCGCAACAAGGTGAAGGTGCTCGTCTCGATCTTCGGTCGCGAGACCCCGGTCGAGCTCGACTTCCTGCAGATCGAGAAGTTGGTGAAGTAGATGGCGAAGAAGGTCAAGGCCGTCGTCAAGGTCCAGATCGCGGCGGGGAAGGCGACCGCGGCGCCGCCGGTCGGCACCGCGCTCGGCCCGCACGGCATCAACATGGGCCAGTTCATCAAGGACTACAACGAGCGCACCGCGTCGCTCGCCGGCACCATCGTCCCGGCGGTCGTGACGATCTTCGAGGACCGCTCGTTCACGTTCGTGACGAAGTCGCCGCCGGCTGCCGACCTCATCCGCAAGGAGGCCGGCATCGAGAAGGGCTCGGGCAAGCCGAACAAGGACAAGGTCGGGAAGATCTCCAGGGCGCAGGTCAAGAAGATCGCCGAGACGAAGATGAACGACCTGAACGCCACGAGCATCGAGGCCGCGATGCGCATGGTCGAGGGAACCGCCCGCAGCATGGGCGTCGAGGTCGGCTAGACCGGGCTCGCGCTATTTCTTCGTCGTCGCGCTCGCGGTGCCCTGCGCGCTGATCGTCGCTCCACCGACATTGCGCGTACCGCGGACAGCGATCCGGCCGCCGTCCGAGGGGATGACGATGTCGTCGAGCGCGGAGAGGAAGAGCGTCGCGCTGCCGCCGTCCGACTCGGAGGT
>DASQIF010000038.1:0-39653 GCA_035631715.1 Candidatus Acidiferrales bacterium | reverse complement strand
GACCACGGTCGCGCTGTCGTACACGTAGAGCGGCGTGCCGTGCTGCGCCGCGAGGTCCACCAGATCCACGCCACCGATCGCAAGGTGGTTGTCGAGCGTGACGCGCGTGGTGTCGGGGAAGAGCTCGAGGGGGATGGTCATATGAGGCCCGATGCTATGGCGCGTCCGATCGTCACGAGCGCGGACAGCAGCAGCCCGACGACGGCCGCGTTGACACCGCGGAGCGCGCGCTGCGCCGATGGTCGCGTCCGCAGCACGCCCCACGACGGCAGCGCTGCTGCAACGAGCAGGAACGCCGGCAGGAAGATCGCGACGGTGGCCACGATCGCGCCGCGCGGTCCGTCGATGACGACGCCGAGGTACGACGCGAAGGTGTTGAGCGGACCCGGCACCAGCTGCGCCGCGCCGTAACCGGCGACGAACTGATCGAGGCTCGTCCATCCGCGCGGCACGACCTCCGCCTGGAGGAGCGGGAGCACCACGTGGCCGCCGCCGAAGACGAGCGCGCTGGCGCGATAGAAGGAATCGAACACCGCGAGGTCGAGCGAGTCGCTCTGCGTGCGCACCACTGGTAGAACGAAGAGCAGGCCCAGATAGATAGCCAGCGCGGCGATGGCGGTGCGCTGGCCGAAGGGGACCGCGACAGGCGCCCGCGCCTCGATCACCGGCGCGTGCAGCAGCAGAAGCCCCACGAACGCGGCGGCGGCGATGACCCCGATCTGCACCGCCGGCGCGGGGAACGCGAGCACGATCGCCGCCGACACGAGAGCCATCGTTCCGCGGCGCACGTCCCACGCGAGGGCGTGCGCCATGCCCCACACCGCGTACGCGACGACGCCGAACGCGACGAACTTCAGGAGCGGGAACAGCCAACCGAGCTCGGCCGGAACGCGCCCGACGTACGCGAACGCCACCATGAGGAGCGCCGACGGCAGCGTGAAGCCGAGCCACGCGAGGAACGCACCGAGCGGACCGGCGCGCAATAGGCCGATCGAGATCCCGACCTCGCTGCTCGTCGGGCCGGGTACGGATTGGCACAACCCGACGAGATCGGCGTATGTCTGCTCATCGACCCAGCCGCGCCGCTCGACGTACTCGCGGCGGAAGTAGCCGAGGTGCGCGATCGGCCCGCCGAAAGAGGTGAGGCCGAGGCGCAGCGCGACGAGGAAGACCTCGATCATCGATCCTGCGAAGTATCGCGGGGCCCGACGTTCGCATATCGTGCGCCGATGCCCACGCTGCACGTCCGCGGTCGCGTCCTGCCCGGCGGTAGGGTGGGCGATGTCTTCGTCGTCGACGGGCGCTTTACCTTCGCGCCGCAACCCGACGCGCGCACGCTGATCACGGACGCGTATCTCATTCCGGGTCTCGTCGACGCGCACGCCCATCTCGGTATGGCCAGTCCGGCCCCGCGGAACGCGACGCCGCGCCAACGTTCGGAGGCGAGCGCCGCCGCGCACCTGCATGCCGGTGTCCTAGTGGTGCGCGAACCTGGCGGTCCGGATCGCGCGTCGAGTGAGATCGGTCCGGCGCGGGGCCTGCCGCGCGTCCAGACCGCCGGACGGTTCCTCGCGCCTCCGGGTCGGTACTTTCCGGGCCTCCCGCGGGAGATCCCAATGGAGGAGCTGCCGCAGGCCGCGGTCGAAGAGGCGAAGGCCAGTGGCAGCCGATGGGCGAAGGCCATCGGCGACTTCCCGGACGAGGATGGCGCGCTTGCGCCGAACTGGACGCTCGCGGTACTGAGCGATGCCGTCCGCGCAGTGCATGCGATCGGCGCGCGATTCGCGATGCATTGTGTCGGCGCGGCGGCGATCGAGCTCGCGATCGAAGCGGGCGTCGACACGATCGAGCATGGGAACGCGATGACCGCCGACGGTATCCGCGAGATGAAGCGCAAGCGGCTCGCGTGGACGCCGACGCTCGACATCATCCCGCTGATCACCGGCGCGCTCGACGGGATGCTGACGGATGAGTCCATGGCGAGTCTCGGCAGCGCGCTCGACGCACAACCCTCGCGAGTGCGCGAGGCGCACGAGGCAGGCGTTCGGATCCTGGCCGGGACCGACGCGGGCATGGGCCCGCACGGCATGGTCCGCGAGGAGATGCGGCTGCTGCTCGAGGCCGGCCTGCCCGCCGAAGCGGTGCTCGCCGCCGGATCGTGGGATGCGCGACGCTACTTCGGCTACCCGGGGATCGAGGAGGGCGCGCCCGCGGATCTCGTCGCCTTCCGCGACGATCCGCGCGATCCCGACGAGCTCGCGCATCCGGCGCTCATCATGCTCGATGGTCGAGTCGTTTCTCCAGCGTGATGAGCGGCGTGCCACCGAGGTCGTGCGGTGGCTCGCCGGTGCGCCGGAACCCGAGGGCCTCGTAGAGGCGGATCGCGTCGTACAGGAACGGGGTCGATGACAGGTACATGCGCGGCGCACGTTCGCCGATGGCGTAGCGCTCGAGCTCGCGCATGAGCGCGCGACCCGCGCCACTGCCGCGCGCCTCGGGCCGCACGGCCATGCTGCGGACATAAACGCCGCTCTCGCGCGGCACCGCCGCCACGGTCGCGACGATGCCACCATCGCCTGCGACCCACACCGGGCCTTCGTCCCAACGCGCGCGCAGCTGCGCCGCGTCCGGCGTCGTCGCGGCGTAGCCCGCGCGCGTGTAGAGGCGCTCGTACTCAGCGAACGCACACCGCAGCACATCGGCGACCTGCTCGACGTCGGCGGCTGAGGCGCGGCGGATGGTCACGGCGATAGTCTGCGGAAGATGAGCCTCCCTGGTCCGACTCTCGCCGACGTCCTCGCGGCACGTCGCTTTCTCGAGCCGTACCTGCGGCCCACACCGCTCATCCAGCGGCCGGCCGTGGCGTCGGCGATCGGCGTGGACCTGTGGCTCAAGTGCGAGAACCTGCTCCCCACCGGCGCGTTCAAGGTGCGCGGCGGGTTGAACCTCATCGGCCGCGACCCGACGGCGCACGCCGGCGTGTACAGCGCGTCGACCGGCAATCACGGTCAGTCGCTCGCGTACGCCGGGAAGACATTCGGCGTCCCGGTGACGATCTTCGTCCCGGTTAACGCCAATCCGCTGAAGCTCGCGGCGATGCGCGCGAGCGGGGCGCGGCTGGTCGAGCACGGCGCGGACTTCGATGCGGCGCGCATCGAATGCGAGCGACGCGCGAAGACCGATGGCGTGCGCTACGTGCATTCGGGCAACGAGCCGTACCTCATCGCCGGCGTGGGAACCGCCACGCTCGAGGTGCTGACCGAGCTGCCGAGCGCGGACGTGCTCATCGTGCCGCTCGGCGGCGGGAGCGGCGCATCCGCCGCGTGCATCGTCGCGAAGGCGGTCAACCCGCGCATCCAGGTGATCGCAGTGCAGACGGACGGCGCGCCGGCCGCATATCTGTCCTGGAAGGCGCGCGCCCCGCGCGCGACCAATCGGATCAACACCTTCGCCGACGGCCTCGCGCCGCGAACCGCATTCGATCTCCCGCAGGCGATCCTGCGCGAGCTGCTCGACGACTTCGTGCTCGTGTCCGACGCCGATCTCTACGCGGCGATGCGCCTGCTGCTGGTGGAAGGGCATGTCGTCGCCGAGGGCGCGGGCGCGGCGTCGGTCGCCGCCGCGCGCGCGCTGCGCGAGCGCCTCACGGGCAAGACCGTCGTCTGCTGGGTGAGCGGCGGCAACGCGACCGCCGATTCGCTTCAGCGCGCGCTGGACGAAAAGTCATGGCAGACCTGACGCGTCTCCGCCCGGCCTCCTGAGTTCCGGATAGGCTCGACGCATGGATTTCGACCTCACCGCCGAGCAACAGGAGATCCGCAAGCTCGCGCACGATTTCGCCGACCGGGAGATCGCACCGGGCGCGCGCGAGCGCGATCGCGCCGAGCGTTTCCCGCACGATGTCCTGAAGAAGATGGCGCCCATCGGTTTCCTCGGCGGACCGGTGCCGGAGCAGTACGGCGGGATGGGCGTCGACTACATCAGTCACGCCATCATCACCGAAGAGATCGGACGGGCGGATTCGTCGGTGCGCACGACGCTCTCCGTGCAGATCTCGCTCGTGGAGCTGACCATCCTGAAGTTCGGCACCGAGGAGCAAAAGCGCACCTGGCTCCCGCGTCTTTGCAAGGGCGAGGTCATCGCGTGCTTCGGGCTGACCGAGCCGGCGGTCGGGAGCGACGCGACGAAGCTGCAGGCCACCGCGAAGCGCGACGGCGATGGGTGGGTGCTCGACGGACGAAAGATGTGGATTTCCAACGGCTCGGTGTCGAAGCTCGCGCTCGTCTTCGTGAACGCCGACCCGGCGAAGGGGCACAAGGGCATCACCGCGTTCCTCGTCGACCGCGACGCGAGCCCCTACGGGAGCCAGGGTCTGCACGGCAAGCTCGGGCTCCGGTCATCGGACTCGAGCGAGCTCATCTTCGACCACGTGCGTGTGCCCGACAGCGCGCGTCTGGGCGAGGTCGGCGAGGGCTTCAAGATCGCCATGACCGCGCTCGACTCGGGCCGCTACTCCGTCGCGGCCGGCGCGGTCGGCCAGGCGCAGGCCGCGATCGACGCATCGGTCGCGTACGCGCTCCAGCGCAAGACCTTCGGCAAGCCCATCGCCTCGCATCAGCTCGTGCAGGAGATGCTCGCGGACATGGTCGTCGAGACGGAGGCGGCACGGCTGCTGTTGTGGCGCGCCGGCGATCTGAAGAACAAGGGACGGCCGTCGACGCGCGAGACGAGCATCGCGAAGCTGTTCGCCGGGGAGATCGCGCAGCGCGCGACGGATAACGCGATCCAGATCCACGGCGGGTATGGCTTCAGCGATGAGTTCCCGGTCGAGCGATTCTGGCGCGACGCGCGCGTGAACCGCCTCTACGAGGGGACGACGCAGATCCAGAAGCTGATCATCGGGCGCTTCACCACAGGCATCGACGCGATCGGCTGATGGAGTGGTCTGTGGCCGCGGACAACCTGCTCGCGACCTTGGCGCGCATGGTCCCGGAGACGGTGCGCGAGCTCGCGGCCGCGTCGGCGCGCGAAGAGGCGGCGGCCATCGCGCAGGATCGCGGCGCGGAGGAGATCGAGGCCGACGACGTCATGCGTGGATGGATCCGCACGACGCCGCCCGAGCAGCGCAACGGCCTCGTGGCGGTCATCGAAGACCTCGGGCTCGAGCCCGAGCGATACGCCCAGGATCTCGAGGACGCCGAGGGCTGGGACGATGATGACGAGGCCGACAGCGAGGGCGGCTAGTTAGCTGTCGAAGCCGTCCTCGAGCGTGATCAGCAGCACCTGCTCCGCGAGCCAATCGTTCTCGGCGACCGATTCGGACTCCGGTGTGGTCTCGTCATCCGTTTCCATCTAGACCGCCTTCTCCCCGAGCTTCTCATCAAACTCCTTGCCAAGTCGTGACGCGCCCATGACCGAACCCATCGTCTGGTGGTAGGGGACGCCGGTGAACAGGTGATGGCTGCGGGTCGGGATGTCGTCGCCGACCTGCCACTCGCGCTTCTGGAGCTCGATGTACGCCTGCTGCTCCTCGTCGCGCAGACCCTGCAGCAGCTTCGCGAAGCCGTAGCCCGCGGCGTGCTGCGCGGCGAGCGTGATGAACAGGAACTTGTAGCCGAGCTCGCCCAGCTCGGCGAAGGTGATCGGGTCGGCGTCGTTGAACCACTTGAACGACGACGACCAGTTGAAGGCGAACCGGGCCTTCGGGAACCGGCGGCGCACCTCGGTGGCGAACTGCTCGGTCGGGCCGCGGTCGCTCGTCGGGAACTCGCACCACACCAGATCGGGCACGCCCGAGTCCAGGTAGCGCAGCGCGCGATCGATCGCGAGCTCGATGCCGCGCGCCTTCTCCGGCGCGTCGACGGCCGAGACCGCATCGGTGCGCGCGATCACGACGAAGTCCTTACGGCCAAGGTCGTCGGCCACCGCGCGCAGCATGCGCAGCTTGCCGATCATCTCGTCGGCGCTGATCAGCGCCTTGCCGGCGATGTGGCCGCAGCGCTTGGGGAGGACCTGGTCCTCGAGGTGCGCCGCCGCGACGCCCGCGTTCACGTAGAGGTCCGCGGTGCGCTGGACGTTGAAGAGGTTGCCGTAGCCGCCGTCCATGTCGACGACGACCGGTGGGATCTCGAGGTGCTTCGACGCGACGCCCTTCTCCGGGTCGCCGAGCGCCATGGTGAGCTGGAACTTGCGCAGCGCCGACACGGTGCGGCGTGCGCCGTCCGCGATCTCGGGGCCGGTGTACAGGTCCATGTCCGTGGTCCCGAGATGCCCGATGGCGAAGGAGTAGCCGCTGAAGTACACCGCCTTGAAGCCGTAGTACATGCACAGCTCGGCCCCGTGCGGGTCATACACGCCGGGGCCGAACACGAACGGCTCGCTGTCGAGCAGCACGCGCAGCCGCGTCGCCGAGTCTGTCCAGCGCGACGCCGGGACGGTGAAGCCCTCAGGCAGCAGCGGCGTCGGGACGAGCTTCATGACTCGTGCTCGACCTGGCAATCGGTGGACGGGCATTCGCAGTCCAGCTGCTTCTGGAGCATCTGGCCGCGCGTCTTCTGCTCCTCGATGCGCTCCTCGATCTCGGTCATGTCGACCTCCTGAATGGCCGTCTGCTTATCCATGGGGGCATATGTGGCACTCTGTGTGCCACGACGGCTATCAGGCAAATCGTTTGTTCTGATACGTCATATAAATGGGAGTGATATGCCGCAGGAGCCGATGCTCTTCGCTCAGCTCGAAAGCTTCGTCGAGGTGGCGCGCCACGGCAACGTGAGCCGCGCCGCGGAGGCGCTCTTCCTCACCCAGCCGGCCATCACCGCGCGGCTGAAATCACTCGAGCGCGAGCTCGGCGTCGAGCTCTTCGTCCGGTCGCATCGCGGCATGAAGCTGAGCGACGCCGGCCGGACGTTCCTGCCGTACGCGGAGCGGGCCATCGGGACCATCGAGGAGGGGCGCACGGTCATGACGAACCTGCGCGAGGGCACGACCGGCTCGCTGGTCGTCGCCGCGGCGCCCGCGGTCTCGACCTACGTGCTGCCGGCGATCCTGCGCGCGTTCCGCACCACGCATCCGCACGTACGTCTCGGCGTGCGCACCGGTCACACCGAGGAGGTCCTCGAGATGGTGCTGCGGGCCGAGGCACACGTCGGCATCGGCCGCCCGGTCCGCCACCCCGACGTCGAGCTCATCCCGCTCTTCGAAGACGAGATGCTGCTCGTCGTCGCGGCGCGACATCCATTTGCCGCCCGGGGCAGGGTGTCGATGGCCGAGCTCGCGGGCGAGCGCCTCGTGCTCTTCGACCGCACCTCGTCGTACCACGAGCTCACGAGCTCGCTGTTCCGTCAGGCCGGCGTGGTGCCGGCGTCGACGCTCGAGCTCGACAACGTCGAGGCCGCGAAGAAGATGGTCCAGCAGGGCCTCGGCGTCGCGCTCCTGCCGCGCATGGCGCTGGCGCAGGAGCTCCGGTCACGCTCGCTCCGCCCGGTGAAGATCACCGGCGCTGGCGTCGTGCGGCGGCCGATCGTGGCGCTGCGCCGCAAGGACGCCGGCGAGCCGATCGGTCCGGTGGCCGCGTTCCTCGAGACGCTGACGACCGCACGGGGCTAGCCCGCCGCCAGGTGGCTGCGTTCGCGCCGCGCGAGCGCGGCACCGATCGACTGTGGAGCGGCGTCCATCGCCGTCGTCCAGGTCGTACGAGCGTCATCGATCGCACCGCCCTCGCGCTGCGCGACGCCGACGAGATAGCCGATGAACGCGCGGTCATGCGGCGCGAGCTCATCCATCCGCCGGCGGGCATTCGCGATGGACTCTCGCATCGCGCTCGCCTCTCCCGCGCGGCCCTGCACGATCGCGCAGAGCGCGCTGGCCATCGCATCGCCGGACGCGGTCGCGCGCACCACGTCGTCGCGCGCGATCTCATCGGCGAGGGCGCGGCCCTTGTCGCGATCGCCGCCGATCGCGGCCAGCTCGCACCACGCGATCGTCACGCGCGCGAGGGTGTCGTCGGGCACGAGCGCCGCCACGCGCCGCGCGTCTCCCGGGCGGTTGAGCGCGGTGTAGGCGGCGGTGAGGCGTGGCGCGACCCGCGGCGCGCCGAGCTTCTTCATGGCCTGCTCCCACAGCGACGCGGCCGACAGCGGATCGCCAGCGGCGTAGAGGACGTCGGCGGATACCTCCTGCACGACCGCGAGCTTCGGGAATCGCGTGAGCAGCGGCGCCATGAGCGTGCGCGCGCGCTCGACGTCGCCCGCGTCGAGCGCCTCCTCCGCGTCGACCATGGCCTCGGTCACGCGCGCGAGGCCGATCTGGTAGCGGACGAACGCGACGACGATGACGGCGAGTAATACCGCGGCGATGACCGCTCCGAGTACGCCGAGGTTTTCCACCGTCAGCCGGGCGCGCTACGCACGCAAAGGGCGGTTATCCACCGGCGGCCGACGCTTATCCACACGATGGCTCGGCCCCGACCGCCTAGCTGTTCTCTAACAGCGCACCGGCGATGACCATTCGCTGGACCTCACTAGTGCCCTCGTAGATGCGCGTGATGCGCGCGTCGCGATAGGCACGCTCGATCCAGAGCTCGCGCATGTAGCCCATCCCGCCGTGGACCTGCACCGCCGCGTCGGCCACGCGACCGAGCATCTCGGTCGCGAAGAGCTTTGCCATGGCCGCGCGCTGCGTGATGCGCTCGCCGGCGTCGGCGCGCGCCGCGGCATCGTAGACCATGAGTCGCGCCGCATGGATCTCGGTGGCCGCGTCCGCGAGCATCCATTGGATGGCCTGATTCACCGCGATGGGCTTGCCGAACTGCACGCGCGACTTCGCGTACTGCGCGCTCGCCTCGAGCAGGCGCTGCGCGATGCCGACCGAATGCGCCGCGAGACCGAGGCGGCCCATGTCGAGCGTGCCGAGCGCGATCTTGAAGCCCTGCCCTTCGTCGCCGACACGCTGCGTGGCCGGCACCTTCAGGTCGTGGAAATAGAGCTGCGCGGTCGTCGAGCCGTGTAACCCCATCTTCTCGTCGTTCGGCCCGATCTCGAGACCCGGCGTGCCGCGCTCGACCACGAACGCGGTGATCCCCTTGTTGCCCTTCTCCGGCGCGGCGTTCGTGAACACCACGAAGAGGTCGGCGATGGGGGCATTGGTGATGAAGGTCTTGGCGCCGTTGATGACGTACGCGTCGCCGTCGCGGCGCGCCTGCGTCTTGAGCGAGCCGGCGTCGCTTCCCGCGCCAGGTTCGGACAGGCCGTACGCGCCGATCTTCTTGCCGGTGAAGATGTCCGGCAGGTAGCGCTGGCGCAGCGCGTCCGGTCCCCCGATCTCGATCGCGGTGCCGCAGAGGCCGGCCGAACCGCCGACGACGTTCCAGAGCGACGCGTTCGCGCGCCCGGCCTGCTCCACGGCGACGGCGTATCCGAGCTTGCCGAAGCCCTGGCCGCCCCAGCGCTCGTCGTGTCCGATCCCGAAGAGGCCCGCCTCGCCCATCGCGGTGATGAGCTGTTTCGGGATCTCGTCCTTCGCCTCGATCGACTTCTCGAACGGTTGGAGCTTCTCCTCGACGAACTTGCGGACGGTGCGCTGCAGCAGCTGCAGCTCCTCGGGTAGCTCGAGATCCACGCTTACGCCCCCTTCGCCCTCTCGAGGACGAGCTTTAGATGGTCGGGCATGCGCTGCGCGCGCATGGTCTTGCCGATGACGACCTGCACCGTGCTGACGTCGGCGCAGTGAAGCCCGTCGGCGCGGTCCACCGCGTACTCAAAGGCCCACGACGAATGGCGGATCTCGCCGACGCGGACCTTTATGTCGAACTCATCGTCGAATCGCAGCGGCGCGTGGTAGCGCAGGTGCGCCTCGCCGATCGTGAAGTCGACGCCCTGCGCGATGAGATCGCGCTGGTACTCGATGCCGAGCTGCCGCAGGTACGCGTGGCGTCCGACCTCCGCGTACAGCAGGTAGTTCGCGTAGTAGACGACCTGCTGGGTGTCCGTCTCCCCGAAGCGCACACGCTGACGGAATGCGAATGGGAACGGCGCGGGTGCGACCGACGCCTTCATGCTCGGCAGGTTACCGGCTTGGCACGGTCCCTGCTCGATCTCCGGACATGGCTATACAACACGATGACCACCCGACCGAAGTCGTAGAGCGAGTCGAACGAGTCGAGCATGTGCACGAACGTCCCGCGTACGCGCCGGCGAACGCGTCCACGAACGTGAACGCGTCCACGACCGGGGGATCGACGGTGACGCCCGTCTGGTCCGTGACCAGCGTCGTGACGCTCATCTTCACGGTGCTCGAGGTTCTGCTCCTCCTGCGCTTCATCTTCAAGCTCGCGGGCGCGAACGCGAATCAGGCACTGGTGGCAGGTCTTTATCGCCTCACCGAGCCACTGACGCGGCCGTTCCAGGGCATCTTCCCTGAGCCACAGGCGCCGCTCGCGCTCGACATACCGGCGCTTCTGGCGATCGTGTTCCTCTTCCTCATCGGCGCGCTCATCGTCGCGCTGGTGCGGGCGATCATGGCGCCGCGGCGCGCATGACGGCTCGATAACAACACGGGGCGAGGGGCGCGCAAGCGCGTTCCCCGCTCCGGGGCGGCACGTCCTCTGCTTTGCGATCGCATCCGTGACACGGACCCTGCTCGTCCCTGCGGCGGCGCTCCTCCTTCTGTTCGCATGCACGCCGTCGTCGAGCAGCCAGAGCCCTTCACCGTCCGCAGCTGCCTCCGCGTCCGCCCGCGCATCGGCTGCGGCTTCGGCCACGGCGGGCACGTCGGCCAGCCCTTCGAGCAAGCAGATCGCGCTGGAGGTCGTCGTCCCCGAGGAGGGCGCGCGCGCCGGCGTCGAGGGGAACGGCTGGACCGTCGACATCATCGCGAAGGGCGAGGGCCCGGCGATGGACCGCATCAAGCCCGCGTTCCGCATGACCACGATCAGCGGCAAGAACAGCGCGTTCCCCGGCCTCGTCGTGGTCGTGAGACCCGTCGGGGCATCGAGCCCGACGAATGCGTCGGGCTCGCCCGCGCCGAGCGGGCTCCCGAATCTCGCGGGCCTCTTCCAGATCGTCGGCCTGCCGAACACGCTCGGTGGCGCCGCCGGGATCTCGTCGATCAGCACGAGCGCGACGTCGAGCCCCGCGGCGAGCGGCGGCGCGAGCCCGGCCGCGCGGACCAGGACGGCGACCGAGAACGAGACGGCCGAGGCGACGTGGTTCGTCCTGCAGTCGCTATGGGGCACGAATGTCGACGTCGAGCTCAGCGCGCTCGTCGTCGACGGCGACGCGCCGGATACGGTGGTCGACGTCGGTCAGCTGAAGGCGGTCTCGAACATCGTGACCGTCGGCTTCCACATCAACGGCAGCGGCGTCGCCCCGAGCAGCACGGTGCGTCCGACGCCATCCGGATCCACGGTCCCGACCGTGTCGCCCTCGGGCAGCGCACGCCCGTCGCCCTCCGCCTCCTCCACTCCGTAGCGCGATCCTCCCGAAGCGGCGGCCGCTCCACGGCCCTCCCACATCGCGGGCGTGGCTATCGTTCGCGCGTGGGCTCCGTCACCGTCGATCTCTCGGGCAAGTCCGCGCTCGTCACCGGCGCGGCGAGCGGCATCGGGCGCGCCATCGCCGAGGATCTCTCCGGTCGCGGCGCGCGCGTCCTTCTCGCCGACGTCGATCCGGGTGTCGAGCAGATCGCGGGTCAACTGAGAGGCGCGGCCTGGCAGCGCGCCGACATCTCATCGCGTGACGAGTGCCGCGCGCTCGTCGAGCGCGCCCGCCGGGAGTGGGGCGGGATCGACATCCTCGTGAACAACGCCGGCCTGCAACACGTCGCGCCCATCGAGGAGTTCCCGGACGAGCGGTGGGAATACATCGTCCGCGTGATGCTCGTCGGCGCGTTCCTGCTCACGAAGTACGCGATCGTCGACATGTATCGCAAGCGCTGGGGCCGCGTCGTGAACATCTCGTCGCTCCACGGCCTCGTCGCGTCGCCATACAAGTCCGCGTACGTCTCGGCGAAGCACGGCCTCATGGGCCTGACGAAGACCGTCGCGCTCGAGGCGGCCGACAAGGGTGTCACCGTGAACGCGATCTGCCCGTCCTACGTGCGCACGCCGCTCGTCGAGAAGCAGATCGCGGATCAGGCGCGCGTGAACAGCATGGCCGAGGAGGACGTGGTCGAGAAGATCATGCTCGCGCCCGCCGCGATCAAACGGCTCCTCGAGCCGAGCGAGGTCGCCACCTACGTCGCGTACCTCTGCAGCGACGAGGCGTCGGGCATCACCGGGTCGGCGCAGCTGATCGATGTGGGGTGGACCGCGCGATAGGATGCGGCCGTCCGTCGCGTTAGGGGAGGTGCGTCGTGAAGGGTCTGATGATGGAGTTCCAGCTGACGCTGCCGGTGGTGCTGCGGCGCGCGGAGACGCTCTTCGCGGATAAGCCCGTCATCAGCCGGCTCCCCGACAAGAGCATCCATCGATACACCTACGGCGAGATGGCCGAACGCGCGCGGCGGCTCGCGGTCGCGCTCGGCTCGCTCGGCGTCGCGCCCGGCGACCGGGTGGCCACCCTGGCGTGGAACGGCTACCAGCACCTCGAGGCGTACTTCGGCATCCCGCTCTCCGGCGCGATCCTCCACACCCTCAACCCGCGACTCTCCGGTGACGACCTCGCGTACATCGTGTCCAACGCCGGCGACTCCGTGCTGCTCGTCGACGAGACGCTGCTGCCGGTCTACGAGAAGTTCAAGGACCGCGTGCGGCTCGAACACGTCATCGTCATGTCGCAGAAGACCGAAGCGCCCGCGGGCCTGAAGAGCTACGAGCGCCTGCTGGCGGACACGGACCCGAGGTCCTATCGCGAGCGAAGCGTCGACGAGAACGACGCCGCGGCGATGTGCTACTCGTCGGGGACGACGGGACGTCCGAAGGGCGTCCTGTACTCACACCGCGCGCTGGTGCTCCATTCGATCGGTGAGGCGATGGTCGACACGCTCGGCGTCTCCGAGCGCGATGTCCTCCTCCCGGTGGTGCCGATGTTCCACGTAAACGCCTGGGGGCTCCCGTACACCTGCGCGCTCGTCGGAGCGACGCTCGTCTTCCCCGGCCCGCATTTGGACGCTGAGAGCGTGCTCGAGCTCTTCGAGAAGGAGCGGGTCACCCTCGCCGCGGGCGTTCCCACGGTGTGGCTCGGGATCCTCACCGCGCTCGAGAAGGAACCGGATCGCTGGAAGACGCAGGCCGGGCTCCGCATGGTCGTCGGCGGATCGGCCGCGCCGCTCTCGATGATCAAGGGATTCGATCGGCACGGCATGCGGATCATCCACGCCTGGGGCATGACCGAGACGACGCCACTCGGGTCCGTCTCCAACCTCGTGAGCGGGCTGGCGAACGCCTCCGACGACGCTCGCTACGCGACGCGCGCCAAACAGGGCATTCCCTCCGCGCTGTTCGAGATCCGCGCCCGTGGTGAGAGCGGCCTCATCCCCTGGGACGACACGGCGATGGGCGAGCTGGAGGTCCGCGGGCCATGGGTCGCCGCGTCCTACTACAACGCGCCCGGCTCCGACGATCGCTTCACCGGAGACGGTTGGTTCAAGACCGGCGACATCGTGTCGATCGATCGGCATGGATACATCGAGATAAAGGACCGGACGAAGGACCTGGTGAAGTCCGGTGGCGAGTGGATCAGCACGGTCGCGCT
The DNA here is from genome assembly GCA_035631715.1 of Candidatus Acidiferrales bacterium. GTDB lineage: Bacteria > Chloroflexota > Limnocylindria > P2-11E > P2-11E > CF-39. Next base: position 25,965 of record DASQIF010000038.1, on the reverse strand, counting down.
GGAGAACGCGCTCATGGGTCATCCGGCCGTCGCGGAGGCCGCGGTCATCGCGGCGAACCACCCGAAGTGGCAGGAGCGACCGCTCGCGATCGTCACGCTGAAGAAGGACAAGACCGCGACCGCTGAGGAGCTCATCGCCTTTCTCGCGACGCAGTTCCCGAAGTGGTGGCTCCCCGACGCGGTCGAGTTCGTCGACGCGATCCCGCGCACCGCGACGGGAAAGTTCTACAAGATGGCGCTGCGCGACCGTTTCAAGGACGCGCTCTTGGCAAAGGCCTAGCCGCTGGGCGACCAGGACATCGCCCGGATCCTCGGGGTCGACCCGCACGCGGGCGGCGCGTGGGTGAACGGCTCGGGGATCACCTGGCGCGACGTGAGCGGGTCACGCGTCACGGCGTCGGTCGTCGCGGGCGCGGCGCATCTCACGCCCTGGGGCGTCGTGCACGGCGGCCTGTACGCGATGGTCGCCGAGAGCGCGGCGAGCGTCGGCGCGTCGGCCGCGGTCCGCGAGCGCGGCGAGTTCGCCGTCGGCGTCGACAACCTCACCGATTTCCTGCGGCCCTCGACCGGCGAGGAGCTCGCGCTCGTCGCGAGGCCGGTCATCCAGGGGAAGACCGAGCAGCTCTGGGAGGTCACGATCTCACGTGCCGACGGCAAACCGGTCGCGCGCTCGCGCATCCGCTTGCGCAACGTACCGCTCGAGAAGACGACTCCCTAGCGCGATGACGCGCGGATCTCGTCGACCGCGCTCGGATTTTCGAGCGAAGAGAGATCACCCAGGTCTTGCTTGCCGAGATACGCGCCGCGGATGACGCGCCGCAGGATCTTCGCGTTCCGCGTCTTCGGCAGCTGCGCCACGAATCGGACCGCCTCAGGCCGCAGCGGCTTCCCGAGCAGCTCCGCCACCTTGTCCTTCACCTCGTTCGCGAGCGCGTCGCTCGGGTCGCGACCGGGGCGGAGCACGCAGAACACCACGATGGCCTCGCCCTTGATCTCGTGCGGCACCCCGACCGCGGCGGCCTCGCTCACCGCGGGGTGCGCGACGGCGGCGGACTCGACCTCGGCCGGCCCGACGCGCTTGCCCGCGACCTTGAGTGTGTCGTCGCTGCGGCCCTCGATGTACCAGTAGCCCTCGTCGTCGATGCGCGCCCAGTCACCATGGACCCAGATATTCGGGAGGCGTGACCAGTACGTCTGGATGTAGCGGCTGTCATCGCCGCGTCCGTCCTTCCAGAACCCGCGCGTCATCCCGGGCCACGGCTTTCGAATAACGAGCTCGCCCACCGCGCCCCGAAGTGAGCGCCCCTGCTCGTCGACCACGTCGGCGTCCATACCCGGGCACGGGCCGATGAACGATCCCGGTTGTATGGGGGTCCAGGTCGTGCACCCGACGATGCCGCCCGACACCTCGGTGCCGCCCGAGTAATTGATGATCGGGCAGCGCGCCTCACCGACGTTCTTGAAGTACCACCACCACGGGTCGGGATTCCACGGCTCGCCGGTCGATCCCAGCACGAACAGCGACGAGCGATCGTGCTTCCGCACCGGGTCCTCGCCCGCGCGCATCAGCCCGCGGATCGCGGTCGGCGAGATGCCGAGATGGGTGATCTTGTGACGCTCCACCATCGACCAGACGCGCGACGCGTCCGGGAAATCCGGCGTCCCGTCATACACGACGATGGTCGCGCCGAGCATGAGCCCGCCGGCGATGAGCCAGGGGCCCATCATCCAGCCGATGTCGGTCATCCAGAGGATCACGTCGCTCTCCTGCAGGTCGAAGCAGTGCGCGAGGTCCTGCGCCGCTTTCACCGGAAAACCACCGTGCACGTGCACCGCGCCCTTCGGCTTGCCCGTCGTGCCGGAGGTGTAAATGACCATGAACGGGTCCTCGGCCGACGTGTCCGCCGGATCCCAATCCCCCGTCCCGGACGACGCGCCGACGACATCGCGCCAGGCGACGTCGCGGTCCTGCTTCTGGTACGCGCGTCCGACGCGCTCGGCGACGATGACCCTGGTGATGCTCGCCACGTCCTTCACGGCGGCGTCGGCGGTGTCCTTCATCGGCACGATCTGCCCGCGGCGGTAGAAACCGTCGGAGGTGATGAGCGCGACGGCGTCGCAGTCGCGCAGGCGTCCGGCGATCGCGTCCGCGGCGTAGCCGGAGAAGATCGGGATGTAGACGCCGCCCAGGTAGCCGACGGCGAGCACCGCGACCACGCAGTCGTAGGTCATCGGCATGAAGATCCCGATGCGGTCGCCCTGCTTCAGGCCGAGGCGGCGCAGCCCGCGCGCTAACGAGACGACGTCGGCCGACAGTTGGCCGTAGGAGACGCGGCGGACGTTGCCCTCCTCGCCCTCGGCGATGACCGCGACCTGATCCGGGCCACGGCGGCGCCGCAGCGCGGTGTTCACGTAATTCATGCGGCCGCCCGTCCACCAGGTCGTCCACGGGATGCTCTTTGAGTCATCGAGGACCGCATCGAACTTCCTGGTCCAGACCAGGTCGAGGTCGCGATCCACGGCGCGCCAGAACCCGTCGAGATCGGTCTGCGACCAGCGCAACAGCGACGCGTAATCGTCGATGCCGCGCGCCTTCGCGAACGCACGCAGGCGGCTGCGATTCAGATAGCCATCGGTCGGGGTCCAGGCGGGCACGCCGCAAACGCTAGCGTGTCAGGCGGCGCGCCGGTCCGTGCGGGGAGTCTCACGATGCGCCGCCGGCAGCGCGCGATCGAGGCGCAGCGCAAGCACGAGCGCCACAGCCGTGCCGCAGATCCCGAAGGCAGGCAGGACCCATGGATCGAGCACGACCAGCTGTCCGCCGATGGACGGGCCGAGCACGAAGCCGCCCTGCCACGAAAGCCCAAGCACCGCAAGGTAGCGGCCGCGCAGCGCATCGGGCGCCACCGACGCGACCGTCGGGGTCACGATAAGCGCGTAGAGATTCTCGCCGAGCGAGTAGAGGACGATCGCCGGCGCGGCGACGAGCGCGCTCACGACCGCGTCACCCGATGCCGCGGCCGCGAAGAAGAGCAGCCACGCCCCGCACCACAGGAGCGCGCCGACGCCGAGGACGGGCATGCGCCGCCGGCCCTCGACCATGCCGGCGAGTGGGACCTGCGCAAGCAGCACGGTGATGGTGTTCAGCGCGTAGATGGCGCCGATCGCCGACTCGGACGTCGCGGCGTGCGTCTTCAGAAAGATCGGTGCGAGACGGCTGATCGGCGCGATGCCTCCCGCGACGAGCGCCACATTGATCAGGACGATCCAGCGCAACGTGCGATCGCGCAGGACGTCGCGGTAGCCGCCGTGCGAGGTCCCGGCCACCTGACCGTGCGCGGGTGCATCGAGCGCCGCGATCACGAAGGCGAACGCCGTGAACGTCACGACATCGAGGATGAGGAGGAAGTCGTAATCCATGGCGCTGCCGCCGGCCGCGATGAGACCGCCGACGAGTCCACCGAGGCCGAGGCCCACGAGCGACGTCAGCCGGTTCTGCGCGAACACGCGGTGGCGCCGGTCGGGCGGGACCATCGCGGAAAGGAGGCTCTGCGAGCTCGGACCGTACGAGCCCGTGCCGATCCCGACGAGCCAGGCCACCGCCAGGGCTTGCCATGCCTCGCTGACGAACAGGTACAGCGTGTACGCGACGGCGTTGCTGAGCATGGCGAAGACGAGGACGCGCTTCGGCCCGATCCGATCGGCGAGCCAGCCGGCGGCGAAGCCGGAGACGATGGCGACGAGACCGCCGCTCGCCACGGTGGCGGCAGCCACGCCGACCTCGAGGCCGCGCACGTAGTGCAGGTAGAGGACGAGGAATGGGAAGACCAGCCCGTTCCCGAAGAAATTGACGAACACGCCGACCTGCTGGATCCAGACCGTCCGTGGGAGGCCGGGGTCCCAGAGGCTCGCCCGCGCCACTAGCCAGCGCACGCCGTGGACTGTAACATTCGTTACCAGTCATGGAAGGTCCGCGCTGGCTCACGCTCACCTGGCGTCTTCCCTCCGATTCGAGCACACCGCGCGTCGCCACCTGGCGCACGCTGCGCCGCGTGGGCGCGGTGCTGCTCACGCCCGGCGCGGCGATCGTTCCGTACTCGGAGGACCTGCTCGAGAAGCTCGACTGGCTCGCCCAATCGATCGAGGAGGCCGGCGGCGAAGCCTGGGTCCTGCCTGTGCAGCACCTCTCCGATCGCGAGGAGGCCGAGATCCGCGACCGTCAGCGGCGCGCGCGGGAGGACGAGTACGACACGCTCGCGCGTCAGGCGCGGAAGCTCCCCTCAGCGTCGCGGGCGCGCGAGGGTCTCGCCCATGTCCGGCGCGAGCGCGCGCTCTCGGCGCTGGAGCGCGGCCTCGTGCGCGTCGAGGCACGCGACCACTTCCACGCGGCCGGCAAGCGCCAGGCGGCGGAGGTCATCGTGGCGGCCCGAGCGCGATGAGTCGCTACATCACACGCGAGCGTGTGCATATCGATCGGATCGCGACCGCGTGGGCGCTGAAGCGATTCGTCGACCCCGAAGCGGTGTTCGCCTTCGTCGCCCGCGAGCGCGACCCGCACGAGCTCGACGGGATCGCTTTCGACATGCGTGGCGCTGACCTCAGTCATCGCGACGGGCGCATCACCTTCGAGGTGCTGATCGCTCGCGAGCGACTCGCCATGCCCGGCCTCGCACGCATGGCGGCCATCGTCCGTTCGGTCGACCTCGACGAGCGCGACGACGAGCTTCCCGAGACCGCGGGCGTTCGCGCGATCTTCGACGGCATCCGCGACGCTCTCGAGGACGACGCCGAGCGTCTACGCGTCGGTTTCGCGATCTGCGACGCGCTGCTCGCGTACTGCCGCGCGGGCTAGCTGACGCGCGCTAGCGCCAGATGACCGCGCGCACCTCGACCGGTTCCGGGATGCCCTTCAGCTCGACCGCGCGCGCATCACCGAGCGCGAGCTCGCGCGAGCGCGCCGATAGCGTCTCGCTCGACGCGACGATCTCGCCCGCGCCGGCGAGGCTGCCGATACGCGCGGCCTCGTGCACGCCGATGCCGGCGTAATCGAGTCCACGCTTGGTCGCGTCGGTGGTGTGGATGCCGATGCGCACGTTCGGGGCGAAGCCATGCGTGCGGCGCTGCTCCGCGAGACGGCGCTGGATCGCGATGGCGCAATCGATCGCGCGACCCTCGTCGTCGAAGGAGATGACCAGGCCGTCGCCCTGATGGCGGATCTCCTCGCCGCCATGGGCGGCGACGATCGCGCGCAGCGTGTCGTCGTGCCAGCGGATCAGGTCCTGCCACGCCTCGTCGCCGATGGCCGCGACGAGGCTGGTGGAGTTCACGATGTCCGAGAACATGAACGTCTTTCGCACGCGCGGCGATCCGATCGGCATGGACGCATCGCCGAGCATGATCGCGACGGCGCGCGCGTCGCGCACCGCGCCGATGCGCTCGTATGTCGCGCGCGCGCTCTGCAGCTCGAGGCGCGCGGCATCGGTGTCGCCGGCCTTCATGAGCGCCGACGCGAGCAGGAGACGCACCGTGGACGCCTCGTACGGCATCTCGAGCTGCTGCCACATCTGAAGCGCGCGGCGCAGCTCGCGCAGCGCGTCGTCGTTCCTTCCCTCCGCCAGGAGAACGTGTCCGCGCGCGGTCAGGCTCGCCGCGCGCAGCGTCGGACCCTCGAGGGCGTCGGCGATCGCGGTGAGCTCCTCCGCAGCGGTCCGCGCGGTCGCGAGATCGTCCGCGGCGATAGCGGACTACACCAGCGCGGGGAGCAGCCGGGATCGCGCGGGTCTGCCGTGCGTTTCGGCGAGCTGGCGCTGCAGCGCCGCAGCTGCGATCGCGGGCTTTCCTTCGGCGAGACGCAGCAGTGACAGGCCGGGCTCGGGCGCGCGACCAAGCTCGTGCGCCTGATGGAAGGCATCCTCGGCCGCGGGCAGGTCGCCCATGCGCAGCCGGATCGCGCCGATCTCGTACCAGCCGTCGGCGACGTTCCCCTTGAAGTTGTATTTCCCGAGCTCGACCGTCGCCTGCCGCGCTTCCTGCTCCGCGCGAGCGAGCGAACCCTGCAGCGCGATGATCTCGGCCCGATGCACCCGGCAGACGCCGGGGAAGCCACCGACCGACGACCGCTCGCACCAGCGATGCGCGGCCTCGGTCCACTCGCCCGCGCGGCGCAGATCTCCGAGATCGCGGCACGTGCTGATGGTGTTGCAGTAGATCCAGCCGGTGGTGAAGAGCTCGACCTCGCCGCTCACCGCAGCCATCGTCGCTTCGTCGACGAGCGCGAGACCCTCTTTGAGCTTGCCGTCATTGATGAGTGACATGCCCTGGAGCATCACCGCCTGGGCGAGCGCGTCGCGATCGTGGAACCGCGTCGCGAGCTCGAGCGCGCGATCGGCGTGTGCGCGTGCCACCGGCGTGTCGGAGCCCTGCATCATCACGCGTGCGATCTCGAGCTGCGCGTGCTCCGGCCAGCGCGGCTCGCCCTCGAGCGCGCGCTCGGCGCGGGTGAACCAACCCATCGCCACGGTGAGCACGCCCTTCAGCGCGTTATCGCGCCCGAGCTCGAGTGCGAGGCGCGCGGCGCTCTGCCGGTCACCACGCTCCACGTACAGCGCGTACGCGCGCTCGCGGATGCTCAGGCACTCATCCGGACGGCCGCTCCAGAAGGCCGCGTCGGCGTGCGCCTCCATGTCGCGCGGCTCGAGGGCGGCCTGAGCCAGGGCTTCGTGAAAGAGCCCGTATGCCTCGTTCCACGCATGACGCTCGAACGCGTTTCGCGCGCGCTCGAGCGGCCCGCCGTCCTTCATGCTTCCCCGCATCATCCTAACGGCGCGTCGTCCGTGTCCACCGGGTCGAGGACCCAATCGAAGTGCAGCCACACAACCCGCGAGTACCGGAAGATGAACGGCGCGAGGCCGAGGTACAGCGCCGCGCCGAGGAGCAGGGCGACGCCGGTCTCGAGCCCCGCGACGAGCAGGGCGATGACGATCAGGCCGAACGTCGGGACGGCGATCACGTACGACACGACCATCGCGCCGGTGAAGTACCCAGGCTCACGCTCGAAGACGAGGCCGCACACCGGACAGCGCTCGTGCATCGAGAGCAACGAGCGCCACACCCCGCCGCGTTCGCAGCGCGGGCAACGCAGCCGCAGGATCGCTCCGAGGCGGCGCATCAGAAGTACTGCAGGACGACGGCGGCCACGATAATGGCGACCGCCGCGCCGACGATGAGAACGAGCGGCACGAGATAGAAGACGACGACGGCGACGATGAGGATGCGCACCGCGCGTTCGCCGGTCACGCCGTACAGCATCTGGATGCCGCGGTGCGCGATGAGGAGCAGCCACGCCAGGCACAGGTACGAGATGAGCGTGGCGATGCTCGGGCCGACGCCCTTCCCCACGCCGAGCACCAGCGCCGCCACGTTCGCCGGAACGTTCGTGAGCGCGGTCGCGTAGGCGAAGAGATAGAAGACCGGTATGAACGGACGGCTGAGGCCGGCGAGGCGCGCCGATGCATGGACCGCGGTCGATCCGAGGAGCCAGTAGAAGAGCGGGGAGAACGCCGTCGCGATCACGATCGCGTCGAAGGAGCGCTGCACGAGGTACAGCACCACGGCGGTGCGCTGCGGCCCGAGCGCGTCGATCATCGCCTGGACGAACGGCGCGCGCGTCCCGGCGAAGAAGAGATCGTTCACGTCCGTCTGCACGCCCACCTGCGCGGCGACGAGCGTCGACGTCAGCGTCGCGATCGCCATGACGACCAACGCCACGAGCGGGTTCCGCCGTGCGGGGACGGCGAGTATCACCAGGCTGCCGCGAGCGCGTCGTGCACCGCCGCGTCGGTGGCCCGGTCGATGGCGTCGCGCTGCGGGCCGCTCCAGCGCGGAGGGTCGGGATCGTGCAGCTCGTCGGGAATGACGGCGCCGAGCATGACGAGGTACTCGAGCGACCAGGTGCGCCGCACCGCGTCGAGCGAGTAACCGCCGCCACCCATCGCGATCCACGGATAGGGCGTCGCGCGGAACCATCGGACCATGCGCTCCCGTGCGTGCGTCGAGACCTGGAGATGTGTGAGCGGATCGGTGAAGTGCGGATCGATCCCCTGCTGGGTCACGAGCACGTCGGGGCGGTAACGCGTCACCAGCTCGGGAACGACGGCCTCGAACGCGCGGACGTAGGCGTCGTCGTCGGTGAAGGCCGGCAGCGCGACGTTGATGCTGTAGCCGACGCCGGCGCCGCGCCCGCGCTCGTCCGCGAAGCCCGTACCGGGGAAGAGCGTGCGCCCGCTCTCGTGCAGGCTGATCGTGAGTACCCGGTCCGTGTCGAAGAACGCGGCCTGCACGCCGTCGCCGTGGTGCGCGTCGATGTCGACGTACGCGACCTTCATGCCGCGGTCGGCAAGCTGCGCGCAGACGATGGCCGGGTCGTTGTAGATGCAGAAGCCCTTCGCGCGACGGCGCATCGCGTGATGGAGCCCGCCGGAGTAGTTCGCCGACACGCGGGCGCGTGACGCGAGCACGTCCTCCATCGCGGATAGCGAACCCCCGGTCGTGAGGAGGCTCACCGCGTGCATGCCCGCGAACGCCGGCGTGTCGCCCCACGCCTCCAGGCCGTACTCCGAGTAGTCGAGGTCCGGATCATCCGACGCCCGCATGACCGCATCGACGTACGCCGGATCGTGGATGCGCTCGATCTCGTCGCGGGTCGCGGCGCGCGGCGTGATCACATGCGCGCCGGGCATCGCGAAGGCACCGAGGCGCTCCAGCGTGTCGCGCACCGCGACGAGCCGGACCGGCTTCAGCGGGTGACCCTCGCGGTAGACGTGCCTCGCGACGCGCTCGTCCCAGACGAAGCCCGCGCCGGTGGCGCTCACTGTCTGCGGTCGAGCGTGAGCCAGCGGAACGCGTGCGGGTGGCGCTCGTCGGCGGCATGCGTCGCGCTCTCGACGACGCTCCAGCCGTCGCGGTCGAAGTCGAAACGCGCGTCGCCGTCGACGGCAGTGTCGACCTCGGTGACGTAGAGACGGTCGGCGTCCGGGAGGAACATCCGATAGATCTCGGCACCGCCGAAGACGATCACCTCGGGGACGTCACCGGCCAGCGCCAGCGCCTCCTCCTTCGAACGCGCGATCCGCACGCCGTCGGCGTGGAAGGCCGGATCGCGCGTGAGCACGATGTTCGTGCGCTGTGGCAGCGGCCGGCCGATCGAGTCGTACGTGCGGCGGCCCATGATGAGCGGCTTGCCGATGGTGAGCTCGCGCACGTGCTTCAGGTCATCCGGGAGCCGCCAGGGAAGTGCGCCGTCCTTGCCGATCACGTTGTTCCGATCGATCGCCACCACGAAAGCGATCCGACTCATACCGCCATTTTGGCTTCGATCGGCGGATGGAACTGGTACTGCTCGAGCCGCGCCAGCTGATCGAGCAGCGGCCCGGGCTTCTCGCCGGCACGCGCGCGCGACACGATGTCGTGGTAGTGCGCCACGACGTCGTCCAGCGTGCGCAGCGCGGGATCGAGCGCGAGCCGCGGCGACGGGTACGGCTCGCGCGCGAGCTGCTCGCGCACCGCACTTTCGTGGTCCAGGTAGATGTGCGCGTCGGCGAGCACGTGGATGAACTCGTCGGGCACGAGGTTGGTGAAGCGCGCGACAAGATGCAGCAGGACCGCGTATTCGGCCATGTTGAACGGCACGCCGAGGAACAGATCGCAGCTGCGCTGGTACATCATCAGCGAGAGTCGCCCATCCGCGACGAAGAACTGGAAGAGCGCGTGGCACGGCGGCAGGCTCGTCTCCTCGAGCTCCGCCGGATTCCAGGCCGTGACGACGTGGCGGCGGCTCTCCGGCCGCTCACCGATGTTGCGGATGACGTCGCGCAATTGATCGACGTGATGGCCATCGGGCGCGATCCAGTCGCGCCATTGCTGCCCGTAGTTGCGGCCGGCGTCGCCCTCGAATCGCGCCTTCGGCGTCCAGTACGGGGCGTAGGCGTTGCCATCCCAGATGCGGATGCCGAGCGCGTGGAGCTCGTTCACGTCGGATGAGCCCGCGAGGAACCAGAGGAGCTCGCCGAGCACCGAGCGGAACGCGAGACGTTTCGTCGTGACCGCGGGGAAGCCGTCCGACATCTTGAAGCGCATGACCTCGCCGAAGATCGCGCGCGTGCCCGTGCCGGTGCGATCGTCGCGAACGACGCCCTCGTCCAGCGCCTTGCGCAGGACCGCGAGGTACTGCTTCACGACTTCGCTCGGCGGTACACCCGACCACCGACGCGCATCCACTTCACGTCGCCGTCGTCCCGCAGGAACTCGCCCCGCGTGTCCTTCAGCGGCCCGTCCACAAGAGTGAACTGATCCTCGGAAGTGAACGCCACACGCGAGGGCGGCGGGTCCTGCGGCGGCGGGTCGTTCTTCAGCTTGTTGTGCGAGTGCGAGTGATAGAGCAGGCCGGTGTCGGAGAGCTCGAGACGCGCATCGGACAGCTCCGCCATGTACTGGCCGGCGAGCCGCGCATACCGGTCACGCGCGAGCTCGATGTACACGGGGGCCTGCTGCTCGATGCCCAGGTATTCCCTCTGCCACCACTTCGTGACCTCGCCGTGCAGGAGGCCGCCGCGCACGGAGTTCGTCTCGACCGCGATGGCCGAGCCGCGCTCGGGCGCGAGCATGAGCACGCCCTGCTGCCCGATCGCGACGCCGCCGTGGTACTGCAGGCGCGTGCCCTGCACGTCGCGGATGAACCACGCGATGCCCACCTTGCGATCCAGATCCGCGTCGGCCTGCGGCGTGCGCATGAGGTCGAGGGTGGTCCGCGAGAGCAGCCGCTTGCCGTCCGGCGCCGTGCCGTCGCCGAGATGGAACGCCGCGTAGCGCATGAGGTCGCGCACGGTCGAGACGACGCCGCCGACCGGCGTGGTCGCGCGCGGAAAGGCCCACGGCCGCACGACGCGCGGCTTCTCGTCGGTGATCTGGTGGCCGACCGCGGTGCGATGCACGATCGCCTCGCCCGCCGAGAACACCGAGTGGTCCATCCCAAGAGGCGCGAACAGCAGGTCGCGCGTCGCTACCTCATAGGTCTTGCCGGTGACGACCTCGATGATCCGGCCAAGCACGGTGAACGACGAGTTCGAGTAGTGCCAGATCTCGCCGAGCGGCGTGAGCTGCTCGAGCTCGACCATCGCGGCGACGTAGCGCTCGAGCGCGTCGTCGCCGTTGCCGAAGTCCGCGAAGCAGTCGCCGAGCCATCCGCCGGTGTGCGTCACGAGGTGCTTGACCGTCGCGCGCTGCGCGGCGTCCTCGTCCTTCAGCTTGAACGACGGGATGTAGGTGCGGATCGGCGCGTCGAGACGGATCTTCCCCTGCTCGACCAGCCGCATGATGACGGTCGCGGTGATGGTCTTCGTGACCGACGCGATCTGAAAGAGCGTGTCACCGTCGACCGCGAGGGGATGATCGACGCTCGTGACGCCCCAGCCGTCGTAGTCGGTCTCGCCGTCGTGATAGATGCCGATCGCGACGCCGGGCACGTGGTAGCGGGACATGGCATCACGGATGAGATCGTCGAGGCGGCTGTTCACGCGAAGCGAATGCTAGAGCGCGTCTAGCGGGTCGTCCCCATGATCGCGAAGCATCCCGGCTTCAGCGAGACCTGCTTCACGAAGAACGGCAGGCCGTCGGAGACGGAGAGCGCGTTCTGCTCGATGGCCTGCCGCACCTGCTCGAGGATGGCGGAGGGCACCGGACCGGCGGACAGGCTGCGCAGATGGATACCCACTTTGCCGCGCACCGGACCCATGCTCGCGTCGCCGCTCGCGGTGAACGCGCCGAGCGGCGTCGAGACGTTGCCGGTGAAGTGCAGCCCCGACGGATCGACGGTCACGTTCGCTCCGCTCACCGGCGCGCCCGGCTGCGTCGCGAGCTGCCGCGCGATCTCGCCGTTGAGCTCGGTCTGCGTCGCCACCAGCGTGACGTCGGCGTTGTGATTCTGCTGCGCGTATGCGTTGAGCGTGTCGATCCGCTCCTGGAGCGAGCCACCCCAGAAGATGCGGCCGCGTCCGGCCGCGCCGCAGATGCTCGTCAGGAGCTCGGGCTGATCGAACGGCCCGACCGTCTGCGGACTCGCGGTGTACGCGAAACCGGACCGGACCAGGTCGCCGACGATGAAGCTGCGGGTCAACGTGCGCGTCGAGACGATGTTCGTCCCGAGGAGCGCGTCGACCGTGAGCGTCGCGTTCGGGAGCGCCGCCGCGGCCGTCATGAGCACGCTGTAGCTGCCGGCCGCCGGCTGGCGGATGGTGAGCCCGTTCTGCGTCTGCAGGCATCCGAACATCGACGCGGCGTTGCCTGCGGAGCCGCAGGTCGATCCGGCCGGACCGGTGAGCGCGAAGCCGAGACCGTTGGACCCGGTCACGCGCAAGGTCGGCTGCGGCGGAAGCGGCGTCGGGTTCGCCGGCGCGGGCTGGCCCTGATCGACCTCGAGCCGCGTGTTCGGGGTCACCGTCGACGAACCGCCGGCGTCCGCGGTCACGAGGAGCTGACCGTCGTCCGCGGTGTAGGTGACGGCGAGCGTGCCATCGGCGCGGCGGACCACCGTGGTCTCGAACGCGGTGCCGCGCACGGCGGCGGTCGAGGTCGGCGTTTTCACTTCGAACTTCGAATCGGGCGTCTTGAGCTTCGCGACGGACGCCCAGGTGCGGCCGAGCGTCTGCTCGATCACGAGTTGGATTCCGCCGTTTTCGAGGCGGTTCAGCGTCGCGACCCTTACCTGCGAGCCGGGGTCGACGGTGAGCGTCGACCCATCGAAGAACGTCAGTACGGCGCGGCCCTCGACGTTCGCGGCGACGACGTCGCCGCTGCGATAGAGATCGCCATCGAGCGCGGTCGCGAACGCGCCGCTCCCGCCGCGCTGCGCGGTGATGTCGGTGTTCAGGATGGAGATCGTGGCCGCGACGGTCGCGGAAAGGCTCTCACCACGCGGGAGATAGAGGTAGGCGCCGCCTCCGACAATGATGAGGAGGACGACGAGGATCGCGATGAGGCGCCCTGAAACCTTCATTCCCGCCCGTCGGCAAGGCTAGCAGAGAGGCGACCGTTGACCGAGTCGCACTCCGGTGTCAGGTGGTCGTCTGTGTCTGCGTCTTTTCCCAATCTTCGCGCAGGACCTCGCCGAGCCACACATCGTGATGGCGGCCGCGCGTGAAAAAGTGCGCGCGATGTATCCCGACGGTCCGGTAGCCCGCTTTCTCGAGCGCACGACGGCTCGCGGCGTTCTCCACGAAGACCTCGGTGATGAGCTTGCGCAGGTTGAGCTCGCGGAACGCGTAGCGCGTGCGCAGACGCATGGCCTCGCTCGCGATCCCCTGCCCCCATTTCGTCTTGTCGCCGATGACGATGCCGGTCGTCCCGAACGCGTTGCGCCAGTCGATGGCATGGATGCCTGTCGCGCCGACCGCCTCGCCGTCCGACTCGACCATCCAGAACACGTCGTTCTTCGATTCACCGATGCGCTTGAAGAAATCGATCTCGTGGTAGAGCCCGACGGCCGACGGGCGGCCGAGGTACTTGGTGACATCCATGTCGGCGAACCACGGCACGAACCGCGGCGGGTCGCCGTCGTCCGCCGGTCGCAGCGTCACGTGTGCACCGCGCAAATACGGACCGAACATGGGGTGAGCAGAATAGCCTCGAATGCGGCTCACGTTCCTCGGCGCGGCGAGCACGGTCACGGGCTCGCAGTACCTCCTCGAGACGGATCGCGCGAAGGTGCTCGTCGACTGCGGGATGTTCCAGGGGAACCCGCACGAGGTCGAGCACAACGGCGCGCCGCTCGCGTACGACCCCGCGGCGATCGACGCGCTGCTACTGACCCACGCGCACCTCGACCACTGCGGCCTCATCCCGCTCGTCTACGCGCGCGGCATGCGCGCGCCGATCTTCGCGACGGCCGGCACCGTAGAGCTCGCGACGCTCGTGCTGCTCGACTCGGCGAAGCTGCAGGAGGAGTTCGCGCAGCGCGGCCAGCGTCGAGCACAGCGCGCCGCGGCGGACGACGAGGAGGCCGCGGCCGCGCAGCACGACGGCGGGGAGGTGCGCGACCCCGAGCGCGCGGTCCTCGCGCAGCCGCCGCACGCGACCACGACCATCGCGGCGCCGCTGTACACCATCGCCGACGCACAGGCGTCGCTGCAGTCGTTCCGACCGATCGACTACGGCAAAGAGCTCGAGATCGCGAGCGGCGTGCGCGCGACCTACTACGACGCCGGCCACATCCTCGGCTCCGCGATGATCCGCGTCGTCGCGAGCGACGGCGGCGTCGAGCGCGTGATCGTGTTCTCAGGCGACATCGGTCGTCCCGGGACGCCGATCATCCGCGATCCGAGCACGTTCACCGATGCCGACTACGTGCTCATGGAATCGACGTACGGCGGTCGCGAGCACGATCCACAGCAGCAGTCCGTCGACTACCTCGCGAAGACAGTTCAGCTGGTCGCGGAGCACAAGGGCGTGCTGCTCGTGCCGTCATTCGCGATCGGGCGAACGCAGGAGGTCGTGTTCGAGCTCGACCGGCTCCTATCTGAGGGCAAGATCCCGCGCCTTCCGCTGTACCTCGACTCGCCGATGGCCTCGAAGGCCACCGATGTCTATCGGCGGCACGCTGAGTACTTCGACGACGAGACGCGCGCGCTGCTCGCGCAAAAGGACGACCCGCTCGACTATCCAGGCGCGCAGGTGACGAATGACGCCGAGGACTCGAAGAAGATCAAGGGCGCGCCGCGGCCGTACATGATCGTGGCGTCGAACGGCATGCTCACCGGCGGCCGCGTCCTGCACCATCTGCGTAATCTCGTCGATGACCCGGCGGCGACGCTGCTGTTCGTGGGCTACCAGGGTGAGGGCACGATGGGCGCGCATCTGCAGGCCGGCGCGACCGAGGTGAAGATCGACGGGCAGACCATGCCGGTGCGCTGCCGCGTTCGCTCGATCAGCGGCTTCTCGGCACATGCGGACGAGGGCGAGCTCGAGGCGTGGATCGCGACCTTCGCGAAGGGCAAGAAGTCCGGGGACCCAGGCTTCCCGCGCACGGTGTTCATCGTCCACGGCGATCCGGACGCCGAGGCCGCGCTCGAACCGCGCGTGCGCGCTTTGGGGTTCACGACGCACGTGCCAACATGGCGCGAGACGGTCCAACTCGCGTAGGGAGGGGAGAACGTGCCGACCTCACCGACGCTCTTGCCGACGAAGGTCGAAGAGGGACGCGGTCCCGGCCTCACATATCGCATCGACGGTGAGCTCGTCCCCGTCCTGCACGTGCGCACCGACGGGTCGACGCCGATCTACTTCGAGCACCACGTCATCCTCTGGAAGGATCCCGCAATGGCCATCGGCATCCACAAGATGGCCGGCGCGTTCAAGCGCGTGATCGCCGGCATGCCGGTGTTCATGACGGAGACGCAGAGCCCGGGCGAGGTCGCGTTCTCCCGCGACGATCCGGGGCACGTCCTTCCGCTGCATCTGGCGCCGGGACAGGCGCTCCTGGTGCGCGAGCACCAGTTCCTCGCGGCCACCGCGAACATCGACTACACGTTCAATCGCGTGAAGGGCGTCGCAAACATGCTCTTCGGCGGCACCGGCTTCTTCGTCGATCGCTTCGAGGCCAAGGGCGGCGAGGGCGTCGTGTGGCTGCACGGCTACGGCAACGTGTTCGAGAAGATGCTCGAGCCGGGCGAGTCGATCGATGTCGAGGCCGGCGGCTGGATCTATCGCGACGGTGAGGTCCCGATGCAGCAGCAGATGTACGGGCTGCGCACCGGCATCCTCGGCGGCAGCGGCAATCTCGTCTTCAACCGCTTCACCGGGCCCGGCCGCGTCGGCATCCAGTCCGCGTACGTGCATCTGCCGACGGAGAACTAGAAAGCCGTCGCGCGCGGATCAGGCGGAGACGATCCCCGGTCGGCGCGACAGCGCGGCCTCGAGCAGCACCTCGTCGCCGCGCCTGTCCACCACGTCGAGCTTCGCACGTATGCGCGTGAGATGGACGCGCAGCGTGTTGGGCGAGACCGACAGACGCTTTGCAAGCTGATCGCGATCGAGACGCTTGCCCTCGCGCGAGAGCTGCTCCATCTCCCGCAGGATCCCGATCTCGCGCCAGGTGAGCCCGATCGCCCGCAGGCCGAACGTCGCTTCATCGAGCGCAGAGGCACCCGCTCCCTCGCCGGCGTCCGCCTGCGCGCGCCGGTCCGCCGCGTCGGCGCGCGCGCGCATGGTGTGGCCGAGCGGACGCGCCTGCGCGTCGCGCTCCACGGCACGGCCGAGCCACGCCGCGACGTCGGGGAGGTAATACGCGAAGCCCTCGCCGCCGCGCGTCCCGATGTCGCGCACCAGTGCCGCGGCGCGCGACGTGCCGCCGCCGCGGACGATCGACTCACGCCAGAACGCGGCGTGGACCGCCGCGCCGATCGCCCAGTGATCCATGCCGCGCGCCTCGAACTCTCGCATCGCGCCCTCGAGCATGCGGACCGCCTTGCGCGGATCGCCCTTCTGTCCGGCGACGATCGCGCGCACGAAGTCGCGGAACTGTTCGTCCTCGGGCATACCCTCCGGCGCGCGCGTGAGGATGAGATCGGCGACCTCGGTCTCGCCGCGCAGCAGCGCGACGTGCGCGTGATCCTCCGGCGCGCCCGTGCCGCTCTGACGCGCGAGACGCTCGCCCTCGGTCAGCTCGCCACGTTCGAGCTTGGCGCGCGCGAGGCAGAGCAGCGTGTGCCGCCAGACCGAGGAGCCGTACTGGCGGAGACCGGCCTCGGCCTTCGTGAACTGATCGACCGCGGCGTCGGCGCGTCCGGCGAACCAGTCCGCGAAACCGACGGTGTATATCGCCCACGCCGCCTCGGCCGCGTCGTTCACGCGGGCGGCGTTACGAACGGTCGCGTCGGCCGCGACACGCGCGGCGATGTAGTCGCCAGAGTGCGAGAGCAGGTGCGCGAGCTGCCGCTGTACGCGCGTCGAGACCAGATCGCGGCCCCGGCCACGACGCGCGGCCGCGAGCGCGTCCTCCGCGAAACGCGCGTCGCGCAGCGCCTCGCGCACCTCGTTCGCCGCGGTGTTCACGATCGACGAGCCGAGGTGCAGCTCCGCGAGCATGAGCGGATCCTCGGCCGCGGCCTTCTGGGCCATCGCCTTGAAACGCATCGCGTCGTCGCGCCGCACCAGGTAGTAGGAGAGGTGCAGCAGGTCGATCGCGATGCGCGCGTGCAGGAGCGGATCCTTGACCAGCGCCAGCACCGCGTTCAGCTCGGCCCAGGCCAGGTCGAACGACTCGATGTACTTGAGCAGCCGCGCGCGCAGCACACGCTTGTCGAGCGTCGGACGGGCGGTCGCGGAGAGCTCGGGCAGGAGACGCTCCGCGTCGACGCGCGACAGCGGCGCGAGGGCCACCTGCCGCGTGGTGTCCACGGATGTATTAGGCCATGCCTACGAGTTGGTCGGGCGCGCGGACGAGCGCTCGGTCGCTAGCGCGCGGGCGGGAAGGCGGACGCGAGCTCGCCGAGATGCTCGTGCGAGTGACGCGCGTGATAGCCCGCGATGTGCGCGGCGTCGACCTCGCCCATCTCGTCGTGGAGGCCGGTCCGCGAGCGGTTCGCGACGGTCTGGAGGATGCGCACGATCTCGCCGTGCGCGGCGAGGACCCGCTTCGAAAACTCCATCGGGTCGCGCTCGTTGTTGCGCCGCTCGGCGGCCACCTTGTCCTGATCGACGGCGGCGAGGCGCGGTCGGTCTTCGCGCGCGATACGCCGCACACGCTCCGCGAAGACGTCGGCCATGTCGGCGACGTGGCCCATCACCTCGAGCGCCGTCCACTCCGCGAACTTCTTCGCGCGCAGCTCCGCGACGGTCGCGGTGCGGACGATCCGCGCGAGCGTTGCCGCGTCGTCAGCGAGCGAGAACGCCGTGTCGTCGTCGTATCGCAAGCGCTCCATCAGCGACACGGTACCCCGCGGCACCGATCGCCGCGCCGACGACCAGGCCGATCGCGAGCGGCAGCTGCGTCGGGCTGTCGCCCGCCGTGCTCGCGACCGCGGTGTTCGCGACGGATGTCGGCGTCGCCGGCAGCGACGCGCCGGCGAACGGCTCATCGCCGACGACGATCACGCCCGCCATACCCGGGTGGACGTAGCACATGTACGTGTAGACCCCGGCCCTGTCGAAGGTGTGCGATGCGCTCGCGCCTTGCGTGATCGGGTCCTGCGCCGCGACCCAACCGGATCCGGCGATCGCGTGCGGCACCACATCGCTGTTCAGCCAGGTGACGGTGGCGCCGACCGGCGTGTGGAGCACCGTCGGCCCGAAGGTGCAGCCCTTGATGTCGACGCTCGTTCCGCTGCGCTGCGTCGCCGCGTCGCTCGGCGGATGACAACCGCCGCCGGCGGCGACGCTGGAGCCGAGCACGAGCGTCAGCGCGAACGCGCTCGAGAAGACGAGGGCCTTGGCGAACGTGGCGCACCTCCGGGCTGGGTTCGCCTCCTGTACAACTCCGCGGTCGCGCGGTTCCCGTTCAGGCCAGCGGCGAGCGCCGGGCGAAGCGGCCGGACCCGGGACGGGCGCGGATCTCACCGTCGTACGCGAGCGCGCCGTGCAGGTACACCTCGCGCGGCCACCCGGTGACCGACCAGCCCTCGTAGGGGTCGTAGTCGCAGGCCGAGTGCATCTCGCTCGCGCGGATGGTCCGCGTCACGTGGGGGTCGAACAGCACGAGGTCGGCGTCCTTGCCGACGGCGACCTCGCCTTTCGTGCGCAGGCCGGCGATCCGCGCTGGCGTGGTCGCGAGGAGATCGACCATCCGCTCGACGGTGATGCGCCTCTTCGCGACGCCCTCCGAATACAGCATCGGCAGGAGCGTCTCGAGGTTCGCGACACCGGGCGGGATCTTGTCGAACGAGAGCCCGGGGGCGAGCTTGTCGGCCCGCAGTCTTGGGATGTGGTCGGTCCCGACCGCGTCGATCGTGCGATCAGCCAGCGCGCGCCAGGCTGCGTCGACGTCGGCCCGCTCGCGCAGCGGCGGCTGCCCGACCCAGAGCGCTCCGTCGGCCCGGTCGAAGCGCTCGCGCGTGAGATACAGATAGAGCGGACGCATCTCGCCGAAGGTCCGCGCGCGGCCGCCCGTCGCTTGCCGCACCTCATCCAGCGCCGCGGCGGACGACAGGTGCACGAGATACATCGCGACGCCGGTGTCGCGGGCATCGCCGACCGCCATGCGGATCGCGGCGACCTCGGCCTCGACCGGGCGGCTCGCGGGGAAGTACGACACGCTCGTCTTCCCGGCGGCGTGCAGCGCGGCCGTCGCGCGCGCGATGAGCGCGTGATCCTCGGCATGCACCGCGGCGACGACGCCGAGCGCCGCCGCGTCGCGGTACAGCGCGCGGTAGTCCTCGGTCCGCTCCACGTATGGCCGCGCGACCATGAACACCTTGATGCCCGCGTGACCTTCGTGCACTAGCGCACGGAGCTCGCCGCGCGCCGACGCGCTCGGGTCGGTCACGACCGCGTGGAACGCGAAGTCGGAATGCGAGCGCTCCGCGTCCCGCAGACCGCGTTCGATGCCGCGCCGGAGCGAGCCGTCCTCCTGATAGACCATCGAGACGACCGTCGTGACCCCACCGGCGATCGCGGCGCGCGTGCCGTGCTCGAAGTCGTCGAGCGGCGTCCAGCTCGGCGTCGACGCGAGATGCGTGTGCAGGTCGACGCATCCCGGCAGCACGAGGAGACCCCTCGCGTCCACGTCGCGGTCGGCCTTCGGCACGTCGCCGACGTGCGTGATGCGTCCAGACGTCACGCCGACGTCGGCGCGCGCGCTGCCGGCGGTGGTGACGACCGTGCCGCCGCGGATGGCTAGGTCGGGCGCGTCCGTCGTCGCAGGCTCAGCGCCCGGATCATTAGGCGCCCTCCTCGAGGCGAGCAAGCCGATCCGCCTCGTCCTGCGCCGAAAGCTCCGCGATCATGTCGTCGATATCGCCGTCCATGCGCCGCGCGATGTTCGAGACGTTGTGCGCGAGCCGCTTGTCGCTGATCCGGTCCTGCGGGAAGTTGTAGGTGCGCATCTTCTCGGCGCGCTCGCCGCGCCCGATCTGCGCGCGCCGCGCGTCTCCCTGCTCTGTCTCGCGCTCCTCCTCGGCGCGCGCGAGGAGCCGCGCGCGCAGGACGGCCATCGCCTTGTTCCGGTTCTTCAGTTGAGAGCGCTCGTCCTGGATGGCGACGACGGTGCCTGTCGGTAGGTGCGTAATGCGCACCGCGGAGTCGGTCGTGTTCACGCCCTGCCCGCCGTGCCCGCCGGCGCGGTAGACGTCGATCTTGAGGTCGGTCTCGTCGATCTGGATGTCGATGTCCTCGGCCTCGGGCAGCACGGCGACCGTGGCGGTCGAGGTGTGGATGCGGCCCTGCGCCTCGGTCGTCGGAACGCGCTGCACGCGGTGGACGCCCGATTCGAACTTCAGCCTGCTGTACGCGCCCTTCCCGATGATGCGGAAGATGACCTCTTTGAAGCCGCCCTTGTCGGAGTCGCTCTGCGAGAGGATCTCGGTCTTCCAGCGGTGCCGCTCGGCGTAGCGCGTGTACAGCCGGTAGAGGTCTGCCGCGAAGAGCGCGGCCTCTTCCCCGCCCTCGCCGGCGCGGATCTCCACGATGACGTTCTTCTCGTCGTTCGGGTCGCGCGGCACGAGCAGCGACCGCAGACGCGCGGTGTGCGCCTCGAGGTCGGCCGCGGCCTGACCCAGCTCCTCGCGCGCGAGATCGCGGAGGTCCTCGTCGTCGGACTCGACGAGCTCCTGCGCTTCCTTCACACGACCCTCGGCCGCGCGCATCTGCCGGACCGTATCCACGACATCCTCAAGGCTCGCGAGCTCCTGACCTACTTCGCGGATGCGGTTGGGGTCCGAGGTCGTGGCGGGATCGGACATGAGACGGCCGAGCTCGTCGTAGCGCTCCTCGATCTGCGAGAGACGGCGGCGCAGCCCGGCCGTGAGGAGCTCGCTCACGCCGCGTCACCGGCGATCGCTTCCTGGAGCGACGCGACCGCGACCTCGATCATCCCGCGGTCAGGGCGGCGCGTCGTGATGCGCTGCAGCATCAGACCCGGCCACACCAGGAGCGCAACGATGGGGTTGCGTTCGTACCGCGCGCCGAGACGCAGCGTCTCGTACGAGATCGACGCCACCGGCACGACGAGCACGAGGCGCGCGACGAGGTCGACGACGAAGTTCACGCGCGGCACGAACGCGAAGAGCACGATCGCCACGACGGCCACGAACAGAAGGAACGCGGTGCCGCAGCGCGGGTGCGCCGTCGGGTACGGCTCGATGCGCTCGGGCGTCAACGGATCGCCGTGCTCGAACGCGTGGATGGTCATGTGCTCGGCGCCGTGATAGGCGAACACGCGCCGGATATCGGGCAGGAACGAGATGACCCCGATGTAGCCGAGAAAGAGCACGAGGCGGAGGATCCCCTCGCCGATGTTGAGCGCGAGCGTGGACTCGACCGACGCGCGCAGCGCTTGCGTCGCGAGGTACGGGATGCCGATGAACACGCCGAGCGCGAAGACAAGAGCCAGCCCCAGCGCGACGGTGTTGCCGCCGCTCGCGCGCTCTCCTTCTTCGGCCGGCTGCTGGACGTCGGCGGAGCGCATGAGCATCCGCATCCCGTACGACGCCGACTCCCAGAGCACGAACAGGCCGCGGATGAACGGCGCGCGCGCGACGCGCGAGCGGACCAGCATCGAGTCGAGCGGCTCGCGGTAGCGGTAGATGCCGCCGTCGGGCTGCCGGCACGCGAGGGCGATGGTGCGGCGGCCGCGGATCATCACACCCTCGATCACCGCCTGGCCGCCGTAATTCGTCGGTGGCGCGCTCACGCCGGCGTGCTCGCGCGTCGCGGCACCTCGTGGCAGCTGCGGCAGCGCGCCTCGTACGCCTCTTTCGCGCCGATCACGATGATCGGCTCGTCGTAGAAGGCGGGGATGCCGTTCACGATGCGCTGCGTGCGCGTCGCGGGCTCGCCGCAGACGACGCAGATCGCCTCGAGCTTGTCGACGCGCTCGGCCAGCGCGAGCAGCGTCGGCACCGGGCCGAACGGCTCGCCGCGGAAGTCGAGGTCGAGGCCGGCGCAGATGACGCGCCGGCCGCTCGCGACGAGACCTCGTGCGACCGTGACGATCTCGCCGTCGAAGAACTGCACCTCGTCTATGCCGACCACCGTCGTCTCGGGTGAGAGGAGCGAGATGATCTCCTCGCTCGTCCGCACCGGGCGCGCGACGAACGAGTCGCCGTCGTGCGAGCGGACGACCTCGACGCCGAAGCGGTCGTCGATGAGGGGTTTGAACACTTGGACGGTCCGGCGGGCGATGACCGCGCGCTTCACGCGCCGGATGAGCTCTTCGCTCTTCCCGCTGAACATGCTCCCGACGATGACCTCCAGCCCGGCGTGACCGGAGGTCGACATCGGGCTCAGCTAGTGGGCCTTGGCGGCCTCCGCGCTCGCGGATGCCGCTTCCGTCTTCGCGTAGCGCTTGTTGTAGCGGTCGACGCGACCCTGGATGTCGATGAGGTGCTGCTTGCCCGTGAAGAACGGATGGCAGTTCGAGCACACCTCGACATGCAATTCGGGCTTGGTCGAGCCGGTGGTGAACGTGTTGCCGCAGGCGCAGGTGACCTTCGCCTGGACGTACTTGGGGTGGATCTTGTCTTTCATTGCCGTGCCTCTCTGCTCTCTAAACCGCCGGGACGACGGAAACCTTCCGCCGGTCGCTGCGGGCCGGTCCGTAGCGGACCTCGCCTGCCACGAGGGCGAAAAGGGTGTGGTCCTTGCCGACGCCGACGTTGTCGCCGGGAAGGACGCGGGTGCCGCGCTGGCGCACCAGGACGGTACCGGCCTCGACGACCGAGCCGCCGAACTCCTTTACGCCCAGACGCTGGCCGGCCGAATCGCGGCCGTTGCGGGTCGAACCCGCGCCTTTCTTGTGTGCCATTAGTGCAGCCCCTCGATCTTCATGATGCGGATGGTCGTCTCGTCCTGCCGGTGCCCGCGCGACTTCCGCTGGCGGGTCTTGTTCTTGTACCGCAGGACGTCGATCTTCGGGCCACGTGTGTGTCCGACGATCTCTGCCGTGATCCGGGCTCCCTTGAGCGCCGCCGGACCGGCCTTGAAGGCTTCGCTGTCCGCGACGAACAGGATCTCGCCCAGGGTGACGCTGTCGCCAGGCTTGCCGGCGAGCTTGTCCACCGTGAGGACCGTGCCCTCTTCGACGCGGTACTGCTTACCGCCGCTGCGGACGACTGCGTACAAAGCGAGACCATCCGAACAGAAAAAGTCGCCGCACCGCCCGTGCGACGTATGAAAAGTATACCAGCGGAGGGTCACCCCTCCGCTGGCATCACACCTTTGTTATGAGCGCGCCGGCGCTCGTGCCCCCATGGTCGCGGGCGCGCCCTGCAGGCGCATGAGCAGGGTCACGATGCCGAGGAGCGCCGACAGACCCATGATCGGCGCGGTGAACGCGACGGGGCTCGTGAAAGGCTGAGCGCCTTCACCCGAGCCGACCGTGAGCAGGACGACGATGAACGACACGACGCCGATGTTGAGGCCCCAGAAGATGACGTTGTCGGCCCACGGCCAAACGCGTGGCTGATCCTTGCTGAAGACGAGGATCGATCCGAAGAGCACGTTGGTCATGAGGCCGACGAAGAACGAGTGGTCGAGCGAATGCAGCAGCCCGACCGAGACCTTGTCCGGATTGCCGTTCGCGGCGATGAACTGCTGCACCAGCAGCACCTCGAGGATGACCGCCAGGAGGACGAAGGGGACGCCGAGCGCGAGATGGCGCTTGCCGCCCATCGTCCACGAGACGCCCATGGCCGCCCGGCCCAGCCGGGAGATGACGATGAGGATGCCGATCAGCGTGAGCAGCGTGGCAGGACCGGCGAGCTGCTGGATGCCGAGCAGCAGGCTGATCGCGACGAGCAGGCCACCGATGAAGAGCAGCGCGATCTGCACCATCCCAGCGCGGCTGCGTGAGCCGCCGCCGGTGAGCTGCCATTCGATGACGCCGGCGGCGACGAGCACGAGGTAGCCGCCGGTCTGCGCCGAGGCGTGCGCGCCGATGAGGTCGGCCGACGTCGGGAGCGACCCGCCGGTCCCGAGGATGATCTGGATCGTCGCGCCGAGCGTCGAACCGATCGCAAGGGTCGTGAGGCCGAAGAGGACGCACAGCTTCGGGATGTCGGCGTGACCGAATCCCTCGGACATGACGCGCGACAGGACGAACCACCACCACGCGTATATGACGACGAGCTCGATCGCGCCGAAGATCGCACGTGCCTGGAAGTTGCCGGACCAGAACGCCGCGACGTACGCCACCGTCGCGAGCGCGCTGAGACGGATCTGCATGTTGAGGTCGCGTCCACTGAACATCCACACGGTGAGCCCGATCACGCCCATCGTGATCCAGCCGAGCGTGCCCGAGTGCAGGTGCGTGATCAGCTGGTCGTGACTGAGCGGTCCGAAGAGCTGCGTGGCGTTCGCGAGACCGAGTAGCGCCGTGAGCGTGAAGATCGCAAGGCCGTACTGGAACGCAGACCGGACGTCCGATCTGAGCATGGATCCCTCCTCCGCGATGCTGCGCGAGAGGCTAGGCAAATCTCCATGGCGCGTCGAGCGGTGAGACGCGCTGAACGCTAGCGCGCGCGGGAATCGAGCGCGACGACCTGCAGGTTCTCCGGCAGCGTGGATCGCGTCACGGAGAGCTTCGGCACGGGTGTGAGCTCCTTCACGCCGAGCTCGTGGAGGAGGCGCTGGAACGGCGTGTCCTTCTTCATGTCGTCAGGGTCGTACGACATCGGCACCACGACCTTCGGCTCGAGCTGATGGACGACCTCGGCGGCCCGCGCCGCAGACAGGTTCGTGTCGGCGCCACTGATCGGCACGAGCGCGATGTCGACGTCGCCGATGCGCTCGAGATCGGCGGCCGGAAGCGCGTGGCCGAGGTCGCCGAGATGGCAGATGACCATGTCGTCGAGGCGGATGGTGAAGATGGTGTTGCGGCCGCGCTCGGCGCCCTTGGCGTCGTCGTGGAACGTACCGATACCGGTCACCAGGACCTCGTGGACCTCATACTCGCCGGGACCGAGCAGGACCACGGGATCGCCGCCCACCGACTTGAGACTGCCGTGCGCGGGGTCGTCGTGGGACATGGTCACGAGCGTGGCCTCGGTGCGAGGGATGGCGTGACCGGACTTCGGGTCGGGAGGGTCGGTGAGGACGATCCCCTCGCGGCCACGCATGCGGAAGCAAGCGTGGCCGAGCCAGGTCATGTCCATCGGAGCGACCAGAATACGCGAAACCGCCATCTGCCAAGGGGGGTAATGCTCGCGGAGGGCCTCGGCACGGCCGAGGTCGCGGGCCCGTGACGCGGACCGATCAAGAGGCCGTGGCGCGGTGTCTCGCCGGCGATGCGGAGGCTTTCTCGACCTTGGTCGAGCGATACGGAGGACGCGTGTACAACATCGCGCTGCGCATCACGAATGATTCTGATGCCGCCAATGACTGCGCTCAGGAAGCCTTCATACGCGCCTACCGCGCCCTCCACCAGTACGACCCCAGCCTCCCGTTCGGACCCTGGCTGTTCCGGATCACGACGAACGCCAGCCTCAACTACGTCCAGCGCTGGCACGCGCACGAGACGCCGGTCGAGGAGTTCCCGGACTCACCCGAGCCGGCCGAGGCCGGGCCCGAGCTCTCGGCGGTGCGGCGCGAAGAGGTCGACGAGGTGCTCGCCGCGATGGCCGAGCTTCCCGCGCACTACCGCGCCGCGCTCACCCTCCGCCACATGCAACAGCTGTCCTATCAAGAGGTCGCCGATACGCTCGGCATCCCGCTCGGAACGGTGAAGACGCACCTCCATCGCGCGCGCGCCGCGCTCAAGGTGCGGCT